>JBQCJG010000034.1:0-4189 GCA_051952955.1 Lysobacteraceae bacterium
GGCGGTCGAGCGCCACGCCTGTCCCGGCGCCGGCGCCTGCGGCGGCCAGTTCACCGCGAACACGATGGCGATGGTGCTGACCTTCCTCGGCCTGTCGCCGCTGGGCGACAACGACATCCCGGCGGTGCACGCCGACAAGCCGAAGGCGGCCGAGCGCTGCGGCGAACGCGTGATGCAGCTGCTGCGCGACGGCGGCCCGACGCCGCGCCAGCTGCTGACCGCGACCGCGCTGCGCAACGCCGCGCGCGCGGTGTCGGCGACGGCGGGCTCGACCAACGCCGCGCTGCATCTGCTGGCGATCGCGCACGAGGCCGGCGTCGCGTTCGACCTCGAGGAATTCGAGGCCGCCAGCGCGAACACGCCGGTGATCGCCGACCTGAAACCGGGCGGCCGCTACACGGCGGCGGAGATGTTCGAATTCGGCGGCACCGCACTGGTGGCGCAGGCGCTGATCGCGGCCGGCCTGATCGAGGATGTTCCGACGATCGCCGGCCGCAGTTTTTTCGAGGACGCGAACGCCGCGGCCGTGTCCGCCACGCAGGACGTCGTGCGTCCCGTGTCCGATCCCTTCAAGCCGCGCGGCGGCTATTCGATCCTCTACGGCGACCTCGCACCGGAAGGCTGCATCGTGAAGCTCGCCGGCCACGGCCGCGAGAAGCACAGCGGTCCGGCGCGCGTGTTCGACAGCGAGGAAGCCGCGTTCGCCGCGGTGCAGGCGCGCGAGATCCGGGCCGGCGACGTGGTGGTGATCCGCTTCGAAGGCCCCGCCGGCGGCCCCGGCATGCGCGAGATGCTCGCGGTGACCGCGGCACTGGTCGGCCAGGGCCTGGGCAACGACGTGGCGCTGATCACCGACGGCCGCTTCAGCGGCGCGACCCACGGTTTCATGGTCGGCCACATCTCGCCGGAAGCCGCGCACGGCGGCCCGATCGCGAAGCTGCGCGACGGCGACGTGGTGACGATCGACGTCGTCGCGCGCCGCCTCGACGTGGCCGCCGACCTCGCCTCGCGCGCCGCGGCACGCATTGCCCCGCGCGTGCGCCACGGCGTGCTGGCGAAGTACGCGCGCGACGTGCGCTCGGCTTCGCGAGGCGCAGTGACCTCGCCCGGTCTGCTCGACGCCGCGGCGTCCGACGCGAAACGCATCGACGCCGCGCTCGTCGCGTCCGAACCCGCCTGATCGCTTTTCCCGCCCCCCTCTCCCTCCCCCTCCCTCTCCACTTTCCAACGAGACCTCGCCATGAACGCTTCCGCCAAGCCCCAGATTGCTGTCATCGGTTACGGCAGCCAGGGCCGTGCCCACGCCCTCAACCTCCGCGACTCCGGCTTCGACGTCCTCGTCGGCCTGCGTCGGGGCGGCCCCACCGAGGTCAAGGCGCTCGCCGACGGCTTCACCGTGAAGTCGCCGGCCGAAGCCGCGACGCAGGCCGACCTCGTCGCCGTGCTGACGCCCGACATGGTGCAGAAGAAGCTCTACGCCGACGTGCTCGCGCCGAACATGAAACAAGGCGCGTGCCTGCTGTTCGCGCACGGCCTCAACGTGCATTTCGGCATGATCGCGCCGCGCGCCGACCTCGACGTGGTGCTGGTCGCGCCCAAGGGCCCGGGCGCGCTGGTGCGCCGCGAGTACGAGATCGGCCGCGGCGTGCCGTGTATCTACGCCGTGCACCAGGACCGCAGCGGCCGCGCCGAGGAATTCGCGAAGACCTACGCCGGCGGCCTCGGTGGCGCACGCGCGAACCTGATCCGGACCACGTTCAAGGAAGAGACCGAGACCGATCTCTTCGGCGAACAGGCCGTGCTGTGCGGCGGCGCCAGCGCGCTGGTGCAGGCCGGCTTCGAGACGCTGGTCGAGGCCGGCTACCAGCCGGAGATCGCCTACTACGAAGTCCTGCACGAGCTGAAGCTGATCGTCGACCTGTTCTACGAAGGCGGCATCACCCGCATGCTCGAGTTCATCTCCGAGACCGCGCAGTACGGCGACTTCGTCAGCGGTCCGCGCGTGATCAACGCCGAGACCAAGGCGCGCATGAAGGACATCCTGAGCGAGATCCAGGACGGCACCTTCGTGCAGAAGTGGGTGGCCGAATACGACGCCGGCCTGCCGAACTACAGGCGCTACCAGCAGGCCGACAAGGACCATCCGATCGAACAGGTCGGCAAGGAACTGCGCGCCAAGATGCAGTGGCTGCAGCAGGGCCCGGCCGCGCAGCCCGCAGGGACCGCATCGGCCGCCGCGCCGGCCGTGCAACCGAACCCCATCGCCGAGACTGCGTGATGAACGGTGCCCGCTGGCTGGTGCAGGCGTTGCTGGCGGAGGGCGTGGACACGCTGTTCGGGTATCCCGGCGGCGCGATCATGCCCTTCTACGACGCCCTGCACGGATCGCCCCTCAAACACGTGCTGGTGCGCCACGAGCAGGGCGCCGCGTTCGCCGCGAACGGCTGGGCGCGGGCCAGCGGGCGGGTCGGCGTCTGCGTCGCGACCTCCGGCCCGGGCGCGTCCAACCTGGTGACCGGCATCGCCGACGCGATGCTGGACTCGGTACCGATGGTCTGCATCACCGGCCAGGTCGCCACGCCGCTGATGGGCACCGACGCGTTCCAGGAACTCGACGTCTTCGGCATGACCCTGCCGATCGTCAAGCACAACTTCCTGGTGCGCAGCGTCAACGAACTGCCGACCGTGCTGCGCGAAGCGTTCCGGCTGGCGCGCGAAGGCCGCCCCGGCCCGGTGCTGATCGACCTGCCGAAGGACGTGCAGGTCGCCGACGCCTCGCACCTGCCCGCGCACACGCCGGCGCCGGTCGACGCCGTGCCCGGCGCCAGCGACGCCTCGCTGCACGCGGCGCTGGCGCAACTCGCACTCGCGCAGAAGCCGCTGATCTACGGCGGCGGCGGCATCGCGCTGGGCGATGCGGTGGACGCGTTCCGCGCGTTCGTCGAGGCGTCGCAGATCCCGACGGTGCTGACCCTGAAGGGCCTGGGCGCGCTGCCGGACGCGCATCCGCTCAACCTCGGCATGCTCGGCATGCACGGCAGCCGCGCCGCGAACCTCGCGGTGCAGACCTGCGACCTGCTGTTCGCGGTCGGCGCCCGCTTCGACGACCGTGCCACCGGCAAGCTGGCCGAGTTCGCGCCGAACGCCCGCGTGGTGCACCTCGACGTCGATGCCTGCGAACTCGGCAAACTGCGGTTCGCCGACGCGCCGGTGCGTGGCGACATCGCGATCGGCATGCGCCGCATGCAGGCCGCGGCCGCCGCCCACCTGCACGCGCGCCACGGCGCGACCCGGCTGGCGTGGCGCGATGCCTGCACGGCGGTGAAGGCCAAGACCGCCCCGCGCTACGACGCGCCGGGCGAAGGCGTGTACGCGCCGTCGCTGCTGAAACGGCTGTCGGATCGCGCACCCGACGCGATCGTCGCCTGCGACGTGGGCCAGCACCAGATGTGGGTGGCGCAGCACTGGGCGTTCGACCATCCGCGCAGGCACCTGACCAGCGGCGCGCTGGGGGCGATGGGTTTCGGCCTGCCCGCGGCGATCGGCGCGCAACTGCAGGATCCTTCCGCGCAGGTGATCTGCGTCAGCGGCGACGGCTCGTTCCTGATGAACGTGCAGGAGCTGGCGACCGTCGCGCGCTACCGCCTGCCGATCAAGATCGTGCTGATCGACAACCAGGCGCTGGGCATGGTCCGGCAGTGGCAGGAGCTGTTCTTCGAGCGCCGCTACTCCGAGATCGACCTGTCCGACAACCCGGATTTCCTCGCGCTGGCGCAGGCGTTCGGGCTGCAGGCGATGCACGTCGACCGCGCCGCGGACGTCGACGCCGCGCTGGACGCGCTGCTGGCCACGCCGGGCCCTGCGCTGCTGCACGTGGCGATCGACCAGAACGCGAACGTGTGGCCGCTGGTCCCGCCGAACCACAACAACGCGCAGATGCTGGACGCCCACGACGATGCCGACGCCGTGCAGGCGCTGGTCGACGCCGACGATCCGGACATCGGGGCATTGCAGGCCGCGAGCACGCCGGTCGCACGCGTCCCCGCGAGCGCGCCCGCGCCGCAGGCCCTGGCGATGCCGGGCGCAACGCCCGACGCCGGTGCGCAGCCCGCGCCCCCCCCCCCCCCCCAAAAAAACCCCCCCCCCGTCAGAGGGGGGACCCCCCCCAGGCCGAACCCCACCAGAACAC
>JBQCJG010000035.1:0-12252 GCA_051952955.1 Lysobacteraceae bacterium
CAACTCGCTGTCGCATCGCGCCCCGGGCTCGATCGGCCAGCGCCAGACGCCGGGCCGCGTGTTCCCGGGCAAGAAGATGTCCGGCCACATGGGTGCCGAGACGCAGACGACGCAGCGCCTGGAAGTGGTCAAGGTCGACGCCGAGCGCGGCCTGATCGCGATCACGGGCGCGGTCCCCGGCGCGCCGGGCGGCGACGTCATTGTCCGTCCGACCACGAAGTAAGGGAGACGACAATGGAACTCGCCATCACCGGTAGCAACAACACGCTGAACGTCTCCGACGCGATCTTCGGCCGCGATTTCAACGAGGATCTGGTCCACCAGGTCGTCGTCGCCTATCGCAATGCCGGTCGCGCCGGCACCAAGGCGCAGAAGACCCGCGCCGAAGTCAACGGCACCACCAAGAAGTCGAAGAAGCAGAAGGGCGGCGGTGCCCGCCACGGCGCCCTGACCGCGCCGATCTTCGTCGGCGGCGGCCGCGCCTTCGCCGCGAAGCCGCGCAGCTTCGCCCAGAAGGTGAACCGCAAGATGTACCGCGCCGCGATCGCCGCGATCCTGTCGGAGCTCAACCGCCAGGGCCGCATCAAGATCGTCGAGGCGTTCGACATCGACGCGCCGAAGACCAGCGGCCTCGTCGCCAAGCTCGCCGGCTACGAACTCGGTCAGCGTCCGCTGATCGTCACCGAAGACGCTTCGGAGAACCTGTTCCTGTCGGCGCGCAACCTGCCGTACGTGCAGGTCCGCGACGTGCAGGGCCTGGATCCGGTCGCCCTCGTCGGCGCCGACAGCGTGCTCATGACCGCCGATGCGGTGAAGAAGATCGAGGAGTGGCTGGCATGAACGACGCCAAGCTCTACAGCGTGATCCGTGCGCCGCGCGTGTCCGAAAAGACCGTCCGCGCCCAGGAAATGAACCAGTACGCCTTCGAGGTCGCCACCGACGCCACCAAGGCCGACATCAAGACTGCCATCGAGAAGCTGTTCGACGTGCAGGTCAAGTCGGTCAACGTGGTGAACGTGAAGGGCAAGACCAAGGCCTTCCGCTACCGCAACGGTCGCCGCGCCGATTCGCGCAAGGCGTACGTGACGCTGGCCGACGGCCAGTCGATCGACGTCACCGCGGTCAAGCTCTGAGGAACCGACGATGCCATTGATGACTTTCAAGCCCACCTCCGCCGGCCGCCGCAGCGCGGTCCGCGTGGTGACGCCGGGCCTCCACAAGGGCGCCCCGCACGCCGCGCTGGTCGAGAAGCAGGGCAAGACCGGCGGCCGCAACCACCACGGCCGCATCACCACCCGCCACATCGGCGGTGGCCACAAGCAGCACTACCGCATCATCGACTTCAAGCGCGACAAGGAAGGCATTCCGGCGAAGGTCGAGCGGATCGAATACGATCCTAACCGCACCGCGCACATCGCGCTGCTGTGCTATGTCGACGGCGAGCGCCGCTACATCATCGCGCCGAAGGGCCTGAAGGCCGGCGACCAGGTGATCGCGGGCAACGATGCCCCGATCAAGGCCGGCAACACCCTGCCGCTGCGCAACATCCCGGTCGGTTCGACGGTGCACTGCATCGAGATGAAGCCGGGCAAGGGTGCGCAGATCGCCCGCGCGGCCGGCGCCGGCGTCCAGCTGGTCGCCCGCGAAGGCACCTACGCGATGCTTCGCCTGCGTTCGGGCGAAATGCGCAAGGTCCCGTCCGAGTGCCGCGCCACGATCGGCGAAGTCGGCAACGACGAGCACAACCTCGAGAAGCTGGGCAAGGCCGGTGCCGCCCGCTGGCGCGGCGTCAAGCCGACCGTCCGCGGCGCCGCGATGAACCCGGTCGACCACCCGCACGGTGGTGGCGAGGCGAAGGCCGGCCAGGGCAACCCGCATCCGGTCACCCCGTGGGGCGTCCCGACCAAGGGTTACAAGACGCGCAAGAACAAGCGCACCCAGAAGTTCATCGTGCGCGATCGCAGGAGCTAACCGACCATGGCACGTTCACTCAAGAAGGGTCCGTTCGTTGACCACCACCTGCTCAAGAAGGTGGAGACGGCCGGCTCCAGCAAGAAGCCGATCAAGACCTGGTCGCGTCGTTCCACCATCCTGCCGGAAATGATCGGGTTCACGATCGCCGTGCACAACGGGAAGAACCACATCCCGGTGCTCGTCAACGAGAACATGGTCGGCCACAAGCTCGGCGAGTTCGCTCTGACCCGGACGTTCAAGGGTCACGGCGGCGACAAGAAGGGCAAGTAAGGAGATCATGATGGAAGCGAAAGCAATCCTGCGCACCGCGCGCATCTCCCCGCAGAAGGCCCGCCTGGTCGCCGACCAGGTGCGCGGCCTGCCGCTCGCCCGGGCGCTGAACCTGCTCAAGTTCTCGGACAAGAAGGCCGCGGCCATGATCTACAAGGTCGTGTACTCCGCCGCCTCCAACGCCGAGACCAACCTCGGCGCCGACGCCGACGAGCTGAAGGTCAAGGCCATCACGGTCGACGAAGGTCCGGCGCTGAAGCGCTTCATGGCGCGCGCCAAGGGCCGCGGTACCCGCATTCTGAAGCGTACCAGCCACATCACCGTGGTCGTGGGCGAGGGCAAATAAGATGGGTCACAAAGTTCATCCCACCGGTATCCGCCTCGGCATCGCCAAGGACTGGAACTCCAAGTGGTACGCCGGCAAGAAGGAATACGCCGAGTACCTCGCCGCCGACCTCAAGGTCCGCGAGATGCTGCGCAAGAAGCTGGCCGCGGCCGGGATCAGCAGGATCCTGATCGAGCGCCCGGCGAAGACCGCCCGCGTCACCGTGCACACCGCCCGTCCGGGCGTGGTGATCGGCAAGCGCGGCGAGGACATTGAGAAGCTGCGCAAGGAGATCAGCGACGTGATGGGCGTTCCCGCCCACATCAACGTCACCGAAGTCCGCAAGCCGGAACTCGACGCCCAGCTCGTCGCCGAGTCGATCGCCCAGCAGCTCGAGCGCCGCATCATGTTCCGCCGCGCGATGAAGCGCGCCGTCGGCAACGCGATGCGCCTCGGCGCCCTCGGCATCAAGGTCAACGTCGCCGGCCGCCTCAACGGCGCCGAAATCGCCCGCTCGGAGTGGTACCGCGAAGGTCGCGTGCCGCTGCACACCCTGCGCGCCGACGTCGACTACGGTTTCGCCGAGGCCCACACCACCTACGGCGTCATCGGCATCAAGACCTGGATCTACAAGGGCGAGATCTTCGATTTCTCCCAGGTGGGCCAGGAGAAGCAGGACGACTCCCCGCGCAGCGAGCGCGGTGACCGTGGCGACCGCAACGATCGCGCAGACCGTCCGCGCGGCCCGCGCCGCGAACGTGAAGCGAGGGACTAAACCATGCTGCAACCCAAGCGAACCAAATACCGCTAGGTCTTCAAGGGCCGCAACGAGGGCCTGAGCTGGAACGCCAACCAGGTCAGCTTCGGCGAATACGGCCTGAAGGCGACCATGACCGGCCGGCTCACCGCCCGCCAGATCGAGGCCGCGCGCCGCACGATCAGCCGCTACGTCAAGCGTGGCGGCAAGATGTGGATCCGCGTGTTCCCCGACAAGCCGATCACGCAGAAGCCGATCGAAGTCCGAATGGGCTCCGGCAAGGGCAACGTCGAATACTGGGTCGCCCAGATCCAGCCCGGCCGCATGATCTACGAGATCGAGGGCGTCGACGAGGCGACCGCGCGCGAGGCGTTCCGCCTGGCCGCCGCCAAGCTCTCGGTCACCACCACTTTCGTGACCCGGACGGTGCGCTGATGGAACTCAAGCAACTCAAAGCCAAGTCGGCCGACGAGCTGAAGGCCCATCTGACCGACCTGCAGAAGGAGCAGTTCTCGCTCCGCATGCAGAAGGCCACCGGCCAGCTCGCCAAGACCCACGACATCCGTCGCGTGCGCCGTGAAATCGCCCGCGTCAACATGTTGCTCGGTCAGCAGAAGTAAGGAACCGACGCCATGAACACCAACGAAAAGAAGCAGCGCACGGTCCAGGGCCGCGTCGTCAGCAACAAGATGGACAAGACGGTCACCGTCCTGGTGGAACGCCAGGTCAAGCACGAGCTGTACGGCAAGTACATCCGCCGCTCGACCAAGCTGCACGCGCACGACGCGGACAACAGCTGCAACGAAGGCGACATCGTGCGGGTGGCCGAGTGCGCCCCGCTGTCCAAGACCAAGAACTGGCGCGTCGTCGAAATCGTCGAACGCGCGGCCGAATAACCGAGGAGGCTGAATCATGATCCAGATGCAGAGCCACCTCGAAGTGGCCGACAATTCCGGTGCGAAGGAAGTGATGTGCATCAAGGTGCTGGGCGGCTCGAAGCGCCGCTACGCCGGCATCGGCGACATCATCAAGGTGTCCATCAAGGACGCCATTCCTCGCGGCAAGGTGAAGAAGGGCGAAGTCTACAACGCCGTCGTGGTGCGTACCCGCAAGGGTGTGCGTCGCGCCGACGGTTCGCTGATCCGCTTCGACGCCAATGCCGCCGTGCTGTTGAACAACAAGCATGAGCCGATCGGCACCCGCATCTTCGGGCCGGTCACTCGCGAGCTGCGCTCCGAGAAGTTCATGAAGATCGTTTCGCTCGCGCCTGAAGTGCTCTGAGCGGAGGAGCCCACATGAATCGCATCAAGAAGGGCGACCGCGTGGTCGTCATCGCCGGCAAGGACAAGGGCAAGCAGGGCGACGTGGTGAGCATCCACGGCGACCGCGTCGTGGTGGCCAACATCAACATGGTCAAGCGCCACACCAAGCCCAATCCCCAGGCCGGCCAGCCCGGCGGTGTGATCGAGCGCGAAGGCGCGATCCACATTTCCAACGTCATGCTGTTCAACCCTGCCTCCGGCAAGGGCGAGCGCATCGGTATCAAGAAGCTGGAGGATGGACGCAAACTGCGTGTGTTCCGCTCCAGCGGTGAGGCGGTTGACGCCTGAGGAATGCAGAAATGACGACTCGTCTGGAACAGTTCTACAAGGAAGAAGTGGTGCCGAAGCTGATGAAGCAGTTCGGCTACACCAATCCGATGCAGGTGCCGAAGCTGGTCAAGATCACGCTGAACATGGGCGTGGGCGAGGCCGCGGCGAACAAGAAGGTGCTCGAGAACGCCGTGGCCGACATGGCCAAGATCTCCGGCCAGAAGCCGGTGGTCACCAAGGCGCGCGTCTCGGTGGCGTCCTTCAAGATCCGCGACGGCTGGCCGATCGGCTGCAAGGTCACCCTGCGTCGCGCCAAGATGTTCGAGTTCCTCGACCGCCTGATCAACATCTCGCTGCCCCGCGTCCGCGACTTCCGCGGCGTCTCGGGTCGCGCGTTCGACGGCCGCGGCAACTACAACATGGGCGTGAAGGAACAGATCATCTTCCCGGAAATCGACTTCGACCAGGTCGACGCGCTCCGCGGCATGGACATCGCCATCACGACCACGGCCAAGACCGATGCCGAGGCCAAGGCGCTGCTCGAAGCCTTCCGCTTCCCCTTCCGCAACTGATCCCGGGACACGACGCAATGGCCAAGACCTCGATGGTGAACCGCGAAACCAAGCGGGCCAAGCTGGCGAAGAAGTTCGCCGCCAAGCGCGAAGCGCTGAAGAAGATCATCAACAGCCAGGACGCCGACTTCGACGAGAAGATGGCGGCCGCCGCCAAGCTCCAGAAGCTGTCGCGCGATTCCTCGCCGAGCCGCCAGACCCTGCGCTGCGCCCTGACCGGTCGCCCGCGCGGTGTCTATCGCAAGTTCGGCCTGGGCCGCAACAAGCTCCGTGAAGCCACCATGCGCGGCGACGTTCCGGGCCTGCGCAAGGCCAGCTGGTAAGCCGCCCCTTCAGGCTGCTAGACTAGGCGGCTGCCACCGCAGGCCGGCCCGTCCGGCCTGCTGCCGTCTCCGGCGGCATGTTCCGACGCTTCATGTCCCGGGAGGGACGCCCGCCGGGTCCACGGCCCGACGTCACAACCCAAGACAGATTTCGCGAAAGCGGATATCGGTGCTACTCATAGGTGAATCGCAATGAGCATGACTGATCCCATCGCCGACATGCTGGTCCGCATCAGGAATGCGGCCGCGGTCGGCAAGCAGACGGTGAAGATGCCGTCGTCCAAGATCAAGGTCGCCATCGCCAAGGTCCTGAAGGACGAAGGCTACATCGGCGACCTCCGCGTGACCGAGAACGGCGCCAAGGCCGAGCTCGAGATCGTGCTGAAGTATTTCGAAGGCAAGCCCGTCATCGAGCGCCTGCATCGCGTGTCGCGTTCCGGCCTGCGCCAGTACCGCGGCAAGGACGCGCTGCCGAAGGTCCTCGGCGGCCTCGGCGTCGCCATCATTTCCACCTCCAAGGGCATCATGACCGATGCGCAGGCGCGCCAACAGGGCGTCGGCGGCGAGGTCCTGTGCTTCGTGGCGTAAGGAGAACAGACCCATGTCCCGCGTCGCCAAGAAGCCCATCGCCCTGCCCAAGGGCGTCGAATTCACCGTCAATGCCGACAGCGTGAGCGTCAAGGGCCCCAAGGGCACCCTGTCGATCGCCAAGCCTGCCGGCATCGATGTCTCCGTCGAGAACGGCACCGCGCAGCTGTCGGCCAACGACGCGCTGCTGGTCCCGCTGACCGGCACCCTGCGCGCCATCCTCTCGAACATGGTCCACGGCGTCAGCCAGGGCTTCGAGCGCAAGCTCGAGCTCGTCGGCGTCGGTTACCGCGCCTCGATGCAGGGCAAGGACCTGAGCCTCGCGCTCGGTTTCTCGCACCCGGTCGTGTTCCCGGCGCCGGAAGGCATCACCATCGCCACGCCGACCCAGACCGAGATCCTGGTCTCGGGCGCCGACAAGCAGCGCGTCGGTGAAGTCGCCGCCAAGATCCGCGCGTTCCGTCCGCCGGAACCCTACAAGGGCAAGGGCGTGAAGTACTCCGACGAAACCATCATTCGCAAGGAAGCCAAGAAGGCCTAATGCATGGCGGCGTCGTGATCATCGACGCCTCCGCATCCTTCAGCTTCCGAGGACACCGCAATGGAAAAGAAAATCGCTCGCCTGCGTCGCGCCAAGTCGACCCGTGCGCACATCCGCGAACTCGGCGTGCCGCGCCTGTCGGTGCTGCGCACCGGCCAGCACATCTACGCCCAAGTCTTCACCGCGGATGGTTCGAAGGTGCTGGCGGCCGCCAACACCCAGCAGGCCGACGTCCGCGACGGCCTGAAGAACGGCAAGAACGCCGATGCCGCCGCCAAGGTCGGTCGCCTGATCGCCGAGAAGGCGAAGGCTGCCGGCGTCGAGAAGGTCGCGTTCGATCGTTCGGGCTACCGCTACCACGGCCGCATCAAGGCGCTCGCCGAAGCGGCCCGCGAAGGCGGCCTGCAGTTCTGATTTTCCCAGGGCGGGTCTCGTCCCGCCCCGCGGAACTCCTTCCGGCCCGCAAGGTCTAGACGGGTTCCCGACTGCCGGCACGGTATGTGCCGGGCGCGCCTTCCGGTTCCGGTCTGCGCGATCCATCCGAGTCGCATCACAACCATAAGCGGCCCAGCCGCAAATCCCATACACAACCGAGAACCGAAATGGCAGAACAACGTGAACCGCGGGGCCGCGATCGCGATCGCAACCGCGAAGAAGTCGACGATGGCATGATCGAGAAGCTGATCGCGGTCAACCGCGTCAGCAAGACCGTCAAGGGCGGTCGCCAGTTCACCTTCACCGCGCTGACGGTGGTGGGCGACGGCAACGGCAAGGTCGGCTTCGGCTACGGCAAGGCGCGCGAAGTGCCGGTCGCGATCCAGAAGTCGATGGAAGGCGCGCGCAAGAACATGCGCAACGTCGATCTGAACAACGGCACGCTGTGGCATGCCGTGAAGTCGGGCCATGGTGCGGCGCACGTGTTCATGCAGCCGGCGTCCGAAGGTACCGGCGTGATCGCCGGCGGCGCGATGCGCGCCGTGCTCGAAGCGGTCGGCGTGAAGAACGTGCTGGCCAAGGCCACCGGTTCGCGCAACCCGATCAACCTGGTCCGCGCCACCGTGAAGGGCCTCGAGGCCATGCAGTCGCCGGCCCGCATCGCGGCCAAGCGCGGCAAGAAGACGGAGGAGATCCTCAATGGCTAACGGTACGGTCAAGGTCCGCCTGGTCAAGGGCCTCCGCGGGACCCAGTCGCGTCACCGCCTGTCGGTGAAGGCGCTCGGTCTGAACAAGCTCAACGACGTGCGCGAACTCAAGGACAGCCCGCAGGTGCGCGGTCTGATCACCCAGCTGCACTACCTGGTTCGCGTCGAGGAGTAATCACATGCGTCTCAATACTCTCAAGCCCGCCGACGGCGCCCGCAAGGACCGCGTCCGCGTCGGTCGCGGCATCGGTTCCGGCCTCGGCAAGACCGCGGGTCGCGGCCACAAGGGTTCGTTCGCGCGCGCCGGCAAGGGCAAGATCAAGGCCGGCTTCGAAGGCGGCCAGATGCCGATGCAGCGTCGCCTGCCGAAGATCGGCTTCCGCTCGCCGATCGCGAAGGACACCGCCGAAGTGCTGCTGTACCAGCTGGACAAGCTGGAAGGCACGATCGACTTCGCCGCGCTCCGCGCCGCCAAGCTGGTGCCCACCACCGCGAAGAAGGCCAAGATCGTGAAGAAGGGCGAGCTGACCAAGAAGCTCGTGATCAAGGGCATCGCGGCCACCGCGGGCGCCAAGGCGGCGATCGAAGCCGCCGGCGGCTCCTTCGAGGAGTGATCGAAGCATGGCGCGCAGCGCGAGTGCGATGGGCGGGATCGGCGGTGGCCTCGGCAAGTTCACCGAGCTGAGGCAGCGTCTGCTGTTCGTGCTCGGGGCCCTGCTGGTGTACCGGATCGGGTGCTACATCCCGGTCCCGGGCGTCAACCCCGAGGCGATGCTCAAGCTGATGGAGTCCCAGAAGGGCACCATCGTCGACATGTTCAACATGTTCTCGGGCGGCGCGCTGCACCGCTTCAGCCTGTTCGCGCTGAACGTCGTGCCGTACATCTCGGCCTCGATCATTGTGCAGTTGCTGGTGCAGATCGTGCCCAGCCTGAAGGCGATCCAGAAGGAGGGCGAATCCGGTCGCCGCCGCATCAACCAGTGGTCGCGCATCGGCGCGATCCCGCTGGCGGTGTTCCAGGCGGCCGGCATCGCGACCGGCCTGCAGGCCATGGGCGCCAGCAACGGCGTGCCGGTGGTCTACGCCGGCGGCATCGGCTTCACCCTGACCGCCGTGGTTTCGCTCACTGCGGGCACGATGTTCCTGATGTGGCTCGGCGAGCAGATCACCGAGCGCGGCGTCGGCAACGGCGTGTCGCTGATCATCTTTTCCGGCATCGTGGCCGGCTTGCCGAGCGCTACCTACCGCACGCTCGAACAGGCCAGCAACGGCGACATGAGCCCGCTCGCGGTCATCGCGATCCTGGCGATCGTCCTGGTCTTCACGTACTTCGTGGTGTTCGTCGAACGCGGCCAGCGCCGCATCACGGTGAACTACGCGCGCCGCCAGGGCGGCCGCAACGCGTACATGAACCAGACGTCGTTCCTGCCGCTGAAGCTCAACATGTCCGGCGTGATTCCGGCGATCTTCGCATCGTCGATCATCATGTTCCCGGCCACGGCGTCGACCTGGTTCAGTGCCACCGGCAACGTCAGCGCGCTGCAGAAGATCGCGCAGATGCTGTCGCCCGGCGAGCCGCTGTACATGATCCTCTACGCGGCGCTGATCATCGGCTTCTCGTTCTTCTACACCGCGCTGGTCTTCAATTCGCAGGAAACCGCGGACAACCTGAAGAAGTCGGGCGCGCTGATCCCGGGCATCCGTCCGGGCAAGGCGACCGCCGACTACATCGACGGCGTGCTGACTCGTCTCACCGGCGCCGGTGCGCTGTACCTCGTGATCGTCTGCCTGCTGCCGACGTTCATGCAGCAGGAACTCAAGGCCTCCTTCTACTTCGGCGGCACCTCGCTGCTGATCGTGGTGGTGGTCATCATGGACTTCATCGCCCAGATCCAGGCTCATCTGATGTCGCATCAGTACGAGAGCCTGCTGAAGAAGGCGAACCTGAAAGGCGGCAATCGGGGTCTGACCCGGTAAACCGCACAGGGGCGGTTCGCCGTCCCGCTTCGATGCCGATGGCCTCCAAGGCTGAAGCATCAACCGTTCCGGCCTTCGGCCTGGGCGTTTCCCCGGCCAGAAGCCGGGGCATGGGCGACCCGCGCGGCGGTCTCGAGCGCGGGTGGACCGGAGCCGGTGCCGACACCTGAGGAGTGTCGGACGGCGGGGCAGAGCGTCGATCGATGCCCTGCATCGCCAGCTTCGGGTCCGTCGCCGGAGCATGGGCACTCTCCCCATGCCGGAAGGGTCGCCGCGGTCCGCAAGGGTCGAGGCGATGCATGGCTTTGGCTGCGCGCCCCTTCCCTGCAGATCGAGGCCCTGCTAGAATTTCGAGTTCACTTAGTCAAGTGTCCAATCCGCTGGGGCAACCCGGCCGCCAATCAGTTGGAGATCCGCGCATGGCGCGTATTGCAGGTGTCAACCTGCCTGCCCAGAAGCACGTCTGGGTCGGGCTGCAAAGCATCTACGGCATCGGCCGTACCCGTTCGAAGCTCGTCTGCCAGGCCGCCGGCGTGACGTCGAACACCAAGATCCGCGACCTGTCCGAAGCCGAAGTCGAGCGCCTCCGCGCCGAAGTGGGCAAGTACACGGTCGAAGGCGACCTCCGCCGCGAGGTCGGCATCGCGATCAAGCGCCTCATGGACCTCGGCTGCTATCGCGGCCTCCGTCACCGCCGCGGCCTGCCGCTGCGCGGCCAGCGCACCCGGACCAATGCCCGTACCCGCAAGGGTCCGCGCAAGGCCATCAAGAAGTAAGGGGCATAGACCATGGCCAAGCCGGCTGCCACCAAGACCAAGAAGAAGATCAAGCGCGTCGTCACCGATGGCATCGCCCACGTGCACGCGTCCTTCAACAACACGATCGTGACCATCACCGACCGCCAGGGCAACGCGCTGTCGTGGGCGACCTCGGGCGGCGCGGGTTTCCGCGGTTCGCGCAAGTCGACCCCGTTCGCCGCGCAGGTCGCCGCCGAGAAGGCCGGCAAGGCAGCGCTGGACTACGGCCTGAAGGCGCTCGAAGTGCGCATCAAGGGCCCGGGTCCGGGTCGCGAATCGGCCGTGCGTTCGCTGAACGCCGTCGGCTACAAGATCACCAACATCATCGACGTGACGCCGATCCCGCACAACGGGTGCCGTCCGCCGAAGAAGCGCCGCGTCTGACGCGGCGGCCTGAGGAGCAGACAACACCATGGCTCGTTATATCGGTCCCACCTGCAAACTGGCTCGTCGCGAAGGCGCCGATCTCAGTCTCAAGTCGCCCGCCCGTGCGCTGGACTCGAAGTGCAAGCTCGAGCAGAAGCCCGGCCAGCACGGCGCCGCCCGTAAGGGCAAGCTGTCCGACTACGCCACCCAGCTGCGCGAGAAGCAGAAGGTCAAGCGCATCTACGGCCTGCTGGAACGCCAGTTCCGCAACTACTACAAGAAGGCCTCGACCAAGAAGGGCAACACCGGCGAGAACCTGCTGCAGATGCTCGAGACCCGTCTCGACAACGTCATCTACCGCATGGGCTTCGCGGTGACCCGTCCGGCCGCCCGCCAGCTGGTTTCGCACCGCGGCGTGCTGGTCAACGGCAAGTCGGTGAACCTGCCGTCGTACCAGGTCAAGGCCGGCGACGCGATCACGCTGTCCGAGAAGGCCCAGAAGCAGCTTCGCGTCCAGGAAGCGCTGAACGTCGCTTCGACGATGGACCTGACTCCGGGCTGGATCGAAGTCAACAGCAAGACCTTCAGCGGCGTCTTCAAGGCTGTGCCGGATCGTGGCGATCTGCCCGCCGACATCAACGAAGCGCTGATCGTCGAGCTGTACTCGAAGTAAGACTAGGCGATGCGCCCCCGGGCCTCCCGGCGGCGCGGTTTTCCGCCCCCCACGGCCGTCGTGCTCTGCATGGCGGCCGCCTCCCATGTCAGGGAGGCCCACAGAAACACCGCCGTCGCCGCGAGGCGCCGGCTGGCTCCAGGAGACACCACAAGATGACGGTATCCGCCAACCAGGTTCTGCGTCCGCGCGCTCCGCAGATCGAGCGCCTTGCCGGCAACCGCGCCAAGGTTGTGATCGAACCGCTGGAGCGCGGTTACGGCCATACGCTGGGCAACGCGCTGCGTCGCGTGTTGCTCTCCTCACTGCAGGGCGCTGCGGTGACTGCGATCCAGATCGACGGCATCCTGCACGA
>JBQCJG010000036.1:0-4873 GCA_051952955.1 Lysobacteraceae bacterium
ACGCCCTATGCCCGCGACCTGGTGGCGGACGGCCAACTGGCCGAACTCGACAAGCGCCTGCTGCCCAACCTGTCCCACCTCGATCCCGCGATCATGGCCGAACTGGCCGAAAGCGATCCCGGCAATGCCCACCTCATCCCCTACATGTGGGGCACGACCGGGCTGGGCGTGAACGTCGATCGCGTCCGCGCGGTACTGGGGCCGTCCGCGCCGCTCGACAGCTGGGGCCTGCTGTTCGACCCCGCCAACGCCGCCAGGCTCTCGAAGTGCGGCATCGGCGTGCTCGAAAGCAGCCTGGATTCGGTCCCGCCCGCGCTGTTCTGGAAGGGCATGGATCCCCGCGATTTCAGCGACGGCGCGAACGACACCGTGCACGCGGTCTACGATGCGATCCGGCCGCACATCCGCAAGTTCGCGAACGGCGACGACCTCATCGCCGGCCTCGCCAACGGCAACTACTGCGTCGTGCTGACCTATTCCGGCGACGTCCAGCAGGCCCGTGCCCGCGCCGACGAGCAGGCGGCAAAGACCGGCGGCAAGGCGCCGGACATCCGCTACGTGATTCCGCGCGAAGGCGCGATCCGCTGGATCGACACGATCGCCATCCCGAAGGACGCACCGCATCCCGAAGCCGCGCTGCGCTTCATGAACTACCTGATGGAGCCCGCGGTCGTCGCCGCGATCAGCGACGAAGTCGCGTATGCGAACGCCAACGCCGCCGCCACGCCGCTGGTCGACAAGGCCATCGCCGGCGATCCCGGCATCTATCCGCCGGCGGCCGTCCGCGCCAAGCTGGCGAATGCCGGTCGCCCCGACGAAGCGCAGGCCAAGGCCCGGGCGCGCGTCTGGGACCTAATCGTCTACGGCAGCCTCTGACGGAATGCGCGACCGGGCCGGACGTGCATCGTCCTGCCCGCATCGCGCGCGTCGCGGCGCACGTCAGCGCGCGCGCATCCGCCAGGCGCGATGGATGCGCGGGTTGCGCGCGAAGTCCGGCGGCAGCGTCGACGGCGTGATGTCCTCGATGTCGAGCACGTCGGCCAGCGCGGCTTCGTCCAGCCGGAAGCGCCGGTAGTTGTTCGAGAAATACAGGGTGCCGCCGAACGACAGCCGCGCCGCCGCGGCGCGCAGCAGGCGCACGTGGTCTGCCTGCACGTCGAAGTCGTCGGCCCGCGCCGAGTTCGAGAACGTCGGCGGGTCGCAGAAGATCAGGTCGTACTGGCCGCGGTCCGACTCCAGCCACGCCAGCACATCGGCCTGCACCAGCCGGTGCCGCGCGCCGCCGAGGCCGTTGAGCCGCAGGTTGTCCGAACACCACTGCAGGTACGTCGCCGACAGGTCGACCGACGTGGTCTGCGCCGCGCCGCCGACCGCTGCGTGCACGGTCGCCGCGCCGGTGTAGGCGAACAGGTTGAGGAAACGCGTGTCCTTCGCCTCGGCCGCGAGCCGCAGCCGCATCGGCCGGTGATCGAGGAACAGGCCGGTGTCGAGGTAGTCGAACAGGTTGACGATCAACCGCGCGCCCCCTTCGCGCACCGCCAGCGTCTCGCCGCGCTTGAACGCGCCGCTGTCGGCGTACTTGCTGCCGCCCTTGCCCTTGGCGCGGGTCTTGATCGCCACGCGTTCGCGCGGCACGTCGCAGGCCTCGCGCGCGCCGGCGAGCAGGTCGCGGAAACGGCCGCGCGCGATGTCTTCCGGAATGTCCGCGGGCGCCGCGTATTCCTGCACGTGCAGCCAGCGCGCGCCGTCGTCGTCGGTGTAGACGTCGATCGCGGCGGCGTATTCGGGGATGTCGGCGTCGTAGGCGCGCCAGCAGCGCACGCCCTCGCGCTCGCGCCACGTCTTCGACGCCTTCAGCGTCTTGCGCAAGCGGTTGGCGACCATCGTCGCGCCTTCCGACAGCGGGATCGGCGCGGCGTCGGCGGGACGTTCGCGCGCGGGCGGCAGGATCGGATCGCACACGATCAGCGCGCACTCGATCGCACCGTTGAACACCTGGTACTTCTTCGCCGCGCGCAGGCCGGTGGCGCGCGCGAGGTCGGCGTCGCCGCAAAGCAGGCTGGCCTTCCAGCCGGGCGCCGCGCGTTTCAGCGCATCGCCGAGCGTGCGGTAGAGCATCGGGTCGGCGGCGAGGCGCGCGTCGTACGGCGGATTGCAGACGACCAGTCCGCGCGGTTCGGGCTGTGCGGGCAGCGCGGCGACGTCATGCGAATCGAACGCGATCGCGTCCGCGACGCCCGCGCGCTGCGCGTTCTCTCGCGCGGCGCGGACGGCGTGCGGATCGAGATCGCTGCCGCGGATGCACGGGCGCAGCGCGGCGCGTCCGGCCTGCGCGCGCGCCTCGGCCTCGTCCAGCAGCGCGCGCCACGTCACGGCGTCGAACTGGCGCCAGCGCGACGGCGTCTGCAGCGCCTGCGTTTCGCGCATCAGCCCGGGCGCGACGTCGGCGGCCATCAGCGCGCCTTCGATCAGCAGCGTGCCGCTGCCGCACATCGGGTCCAGCAGCGCGCCGCCCTCGGCATGCACGCGCGACCAGTCGCCGCGCATGAGCACCGCGGCCGCGAGCGTTTCCTTCAGCGGCGCCTCGCCCTGCGTCTGGCGCCAGCCGCGGCGATGCAGCGGGCCGCCGCCGAGATCGATCGACAGCACGGCGCGCTGCTTGCGCACGACCAGGTTGAGGCGCAGGTCGGGCGCGTCGAGATCGACGTCCGGGCGTTCGCCGCCGGCGGCGCGGACGCTGTCGACCACGGCGTCCTTGATCCGCTGCGCGGCGTAGCGCGCATGCGTGATCGCCTCGCCCGACACGTGCGCGTCGACCGCGAGGGTCATGCCCTGGCGCAGGTGCACGGACCAGTCGACCGCGCGCGCGCCGGCGTACAGCGCGTGTTCGTCGGCGCAGTCGTATTCGGCGATCGGCCACAGCACGCGGCTGGCCAGCCGCGACCACAGCACCGCGCGCAGCGCATCGGCCTGCGTGCCTTCGGCGTTCGCGCCGGCGCGCGCCGCGGTCGTGCGCGTGCAGCCCAGCGCGAGCAGTTCGTCGGCCAGCAGGTATTCCAGGCCTTTCGCGCAGCTGACGAAGAATTTCATGTCGAGGGGAACCGGAGGGAATGGACCGCACGCATCAGGATCGGGCCGACAGGCCGGCGAGCAGCGCGGCGAAGGCGTCGGCAACGTCGTGCACGTGCGCATCGAGGCGATGGCCGTCGTCGACCATCAGCAGGCGGGCGCGATGCGCCTCCGCCCAGTGCGCGACGTCCATCGCGGGGATCAGCGTGTCGTCCCAGCCGTGGACGATCGACAGCGGCACGGACGCCGCATCCAGCGCGGGCATCGGCCCCATCCGCAGCGGCGGCGACATCAGGAACAGGCCGACGACCGGGACCTCCAGCGACACCCGCGCCGAGATGTACGCGCCGAGGCTGGAACCGGCAAGCACCAGCGGCCCCGTGCTCGCCGCCATCCGCGCCAGCCCGCGCAGGCGCTCCAGCCGCGTCGGCACGTCGCCGAGTGTGCTGACCTCGCGCTTCGCGTCGAGGTCGGTGTAATCGGGACGTTCGTGGGTCCAGCCGAAGCGCTCGGCGACCGCGGCCAGCGCCGTCACCTTGCCGGCGTCGGGGCCGCTCTCGAAACCGTGGGAAAGGATGCAGTGTCCGCGCATGGGGGCTTCCGTCTTCGATCCGGTCAGTGCTCGACCCATGTCACCGCATCGCCGAGCCGGAGCGTGCCGCCTTCGAGGATGCGGGCGCACAGGCCGCCATGGCCGCGCATGGCGTTGTAGCCGCCGGGGCCGAGGACGGCCTCCATCTTCGAGCACGGGTCGCAGGGCGCGGTGCCTTCGCACAGCACCTCGCCGATGCGGAAGCGGCGACCCTTGAGGGCGATCAATGGCAGGCCTTCGACGACGACGTTGCGGCGGAGCATGAAGGGCAAGACCGTGTCCCGGCCCGACAGCGCGGCGATCGCCGGCAGGTGCTCGGCCTGGATCAGGGTGATGCCGCGCTTGCCGCTGCCCGAGCCGTAGCGATCGCCGACCAGGCCCTTGCCGGCCACCGCATCGGCGGCCTCGACCTCGCGCATCCGCACGCCGCGGGCCGTGCGCAGGCCGATCCAGCGCACCGCGCCCGGGCGCGGGAACTGCGTCATCAGGCGGTGGAGTTCGGACTCGGGGGGCGGCAGCAACATCCGGCAATGCTAGCATCCGGGCCATGCTGCCCGACCTGCCGCCCCTGCCGCCGCCATCGGCAATCCACGTCGATCCCCTGCCCTACGAGCTGAAACTCGACGCGCGCCCGCTGTCGCAGGTCGATCTCGTGGTCATCCACTGCACCGAGACGCCGACGCTGGCCTCGGCCCGCGAGTTCGGCGAGAAGGTGCTGTACGAAGGCAGCGGAACCGGCAACAGCGGCCACTACTACATCGACCGCGACGGCGGCATCACGCTGTACGTGCGCCCCGATCGCGTGGCGCACCACGTGCGTGGCTACAACCCGCGCTCGATCGGCATCGAACTGGTCAACACCGGCCGATATCCCCATTGGCGCGATTCGAAGCACCAGGCGATGGACGAGCCGTATCCGGAGGCGCAGATCGTCGCGCTGATCGGCCTGCTCGCGCAGTTGCAGGCGCAGTTCCCGTCGGTGAAGTTCATCGCCGGCCACGAGGACCTGGACCGCGAGTTGGAGCAGGCGCTCGACGACCCGTCCGTGCAGGTCCCGCGGAAGCGCGATCCCGGCCCGCTGTTCCCCTGGGCGCGGATCATGGACGCGGTGTCGTGGGAGCGGCTGCGGCCGTGGCGGGGCCGCGGCGCCCGCCCCGCGCGGGGCCGGGGCCCACGCCCCCGCCGGCGGGCGCCGCCGGCAGCCCCCCTCGC
>JBQCJG010000037.1:0-6721 GCA_051952955.1 Lysobacteraceae bacterium
GCGCGCTGGATCCGCGACGTGCTCGCGAACGCGCGCGTGCCGCGCAGCGCGCACTACGTGTCCGCGCCCGCGTCGGCGCCGCCCGCGGCGCTGCGCGCGAAGGCGATCGCGTTCTACCTGCCGCAGTTCCACCGGATCGCCGAGAACGATGCGTGGTGGGGCCGCGGCTTCACCGAGTGGACGAACGTCGGCAAGGCCGTGCCGCAGTTCGTCGGCCACGAGCAGCCGAAGCTGCCGGGCGAACTCGGCTACTACGATCTGCGCGTCGTCGACGTGATGCGCCGCCAGGCCGAACTCGCGCGGCTGCACGGCGTGCACGGTTTCTGCTTCCACCACTACTGGTTCGCCGGCCGCCGCCTGCTGGAACGCCCGCTCGACCAGCTGATCGCGCATCCCGACATCGATCTGCCCTTCTGCGTCTGCTGGGCGAACGAGAACTGGACGCGGCGCTGGGACGGCCACGACGCCGACATCCTGCTCGGCCAGGACTACTGCGACGAGAGCGACGAACGCTTCATCCGCGACCTCGAACCGTACCTGCGCGATCCGCGCTACATCCGCATCGACGGCCGCCTGCTGGTGATCATGTACCGGCCGTCGCTGCTGCCGGATGCGCGGCGCACGCTGGACACCTGGCGGCGCCATGCGCGCGAGGCCGGGCTGGGCGAGCTGTTCCTGGCGATGGTGCAGTTCGACGTCGACGATCCGCGCACCTACGGCTTCGACGCGGCGCTGGAATTCCCGCCGCACAAGGTCGCGCGCGGATTGCAGCCGATCAACGCGACACTGGACATCGTCAATCCCGACTACGCCGGCGTCGTCGTCGACTACCGCGAGATGGTCGAGAACGCGCTGCACTGGCCGCGCGAGGACTATCCGCTGTTCCGCGCGGTGTCGCCGAGCTGGGACAACGAAGCGCGCAAGCCGGGCAAGGGCTACACCTTCGCCCACGCCTCGCCGCCGGAGTACGCGCGCTGGCTGGACGCCGCGGTCGGCTACGCCGAGCGCCATCCGGTGGCCGGCGAGCGCGTCGTCTTCGTCAACGCCTGGAACGAATGGGCCGAAGGCGCGATGCTCGAACCCGACGCCCGCCACGGCTACGCGCACCTCGACGCCACCCGTCGCGTGCTGGCGGCGGCGCCGGATCGCGGACGCATCGCGCTGGTCTCGCACGACGCGCACCCGCACGGCGCGCAGTACCTCGCGCTCAACCTCGTGCGCGAATGGACGCGCATCGGCTTCCGGGTCGACCTGCTGCTGCAGGGCGAAGGGCGGCTCGAATCCGAATTCGAAGCGGTCTGCCGCGTGCATCGGCTGTACGCGATGACGCCCGACGCGATCGCCGCGCTCGCGCGCGACCTGCGCGCGCAGGGCTGCGATGCGCTGGTCGCGAACACCGCGGTCGCCGGACGGGTGACGCCGATCTTCGCCGCCGCGGGCCTGCGCATCGTCGCGCTGGTGCACGAACTGCCGGGCGTGATCGCGCAGTACGGCCTGCAGCCTGCGGTCGCCGCGCTGGCGCACGACAGCGTCGCCGTCGTGGTCGCGGCCGAGGACGTGCGCGACGGCCTGCGCGCGTCGTGGCCGGCGGACGTGCCCCGGGACAAGCTCGTGCTGCGTCCGCAGGGTCTGTTCACCCGCAGCCGCTACCGCGGCGGCGTCGATCGCGATGTCGCGCGTCGCCGGTTGCGCGAGAAGTTCGGGTTGTCCCCGGACGCGCGCATCGTCGTCGCCGTGGGCTACGCCGATCGCCGCAAGGGCGTGGACCTGCTGGCGCAGGCGATGGCGCGCTGCTGCGCGCACCACGCCGACACGCACGCGATCTGGGTCGGGCATCGCGACGTCGACCTGCAGCCCGAGGTCGACGCGCTGCTGGCGCAGGCGGGCATCGCCGATCGCGTCCACTTCGCCGGCCTCGATTTCGACACCGACGATTTCTACGCCGGCGCCGACGTCTACGCGCTGACCTCGCGCGAGGATCCGTTCCCGTCGGTGGTGCTGGAAAGCCTCGCGGTCGGCACGCCGGTCGTTGCGTTCGCCGGCACCGGCGGCGGTGCGCGCCTCGTCGAGACGCACGGCGCCGGCCGCACCGTGCCGGCGCTGGACGTGGCCGCATACGCCGACGCGCTCGATGCGCTGCTCAACGACGCGACGCTGCGCACCGCCTGCGGCGAGGTCGGCATCGCGCTGGTCGATCGCGACTTCTCGTTCCGCGACTACGCGCTGGCGCTGGCGGCGCTGGCCGGCCGCCCGCTGTCGCGGGTGTCGGTGGTGGTGCCGAACTACAACTACGCGCGCTACCTGCCGTCGCGGCTGGCGAGCATCGCCGGGCAGACCTGGCCGATCGCCGAACTGCTGGTGCTCGACGACGCCTCCACGGACGACAGCGTCGCCGTGCTGCACGGCCTGCGCCGCGATCTGCATCCGGAGCCGCGGATCGTCGTCAACGCCGCGAACTCCGGCTCGGTGTTCCGGCAGTGGCGCAAGGGCGTGGAACTGGCGACGGGCGACTACGTGTGGATCGCCGAGGCCGACGATCTCGCGAAGCCGGCGCTGCTGGAAACGCTGGTCGCCGCGCTCGACGCGCATCCGGACGTGGCGATGGCCTACTGCGAATCCGAGGCGATCGACGCCGCCGGCGCGCTGCTGATGCCCGACTACCGCGCGTACACTGCCGAGCTGTCGACGACGAAGTGGGCCGCGGCCTACACCGCGAGCGGCGCCGACGAAGCGGCGCAGGCGCTGGCGGTGAAGAACACGATCCCGAACGTCAGCGCGGTGCTGTTCCGGCGCGAGGCGCTGCTGGCGGTGCTGCGCGAGCACGAGGACGAGATCTGCGGCTATCGCGTCGCCGGCGACTGGGTGGCCTACCTCTACCTGCTGGCGCGCGGCGGCATCCACTACGTGCCGGCGGCGCTGAACCGGCACCGTCGCCACCGCACCAGCGTGACCTCCGATGCCGACCTCGCGCGCCACTGCGACGAAGTCGCGCGCGCGCAGGCCGTGGCCGCGCGCGTGTTCGCGCTCGATGCGGACGTGCACGAACATGCCGCCGAGTACGTGCGCGGCCTGCGCCGCCAGTTCGGACTGGCCGATGTCACGCAGACGGAGCCGGGCTGAGATGCGCGCGCTGGTGATCGGCGGCAACGGCTTCATCGGCTCGCACCTCGCCGAAGGCCTGCGCGCGGGCGGACACGGCGTGCGCGTGCTCGACCCCGGTGCCGCGCGCAGCGACACCGACTGGACCGGCATCGACTACCGCCAGGGCGCGTACACCGATGCAGCGACGCTGGCCGCGGCGCTGGACGATGTCGACACCGTGTTCCATCTCGCCAGCACCACGGTGCCGGCGACGTCCAACCGCGATCCCGTGCACGACGTCTCCACGAACCTGATCGGCGCGCTCGGCCTGATCGAGGCGCTCGAAGCCGCGGGCATCCGCCGCATCGTGTTCTTCTCGTCGGGCGGCACGGTCTACGGCAATCCCGAGCGCCTGCCGGTGCCGGAAGACCATCCGCTGCGGCCGATCTCGTCCTACGGCATCGTCAAGGTCGCGATCGAACAGTACCTGCGCATGCACGGCCACCTCGGCCGGCTCGATCCGCTGATCCTGCGTCCGTCGAACCCGTACGGCCCGCGCCAGTCCGCGGCGGGGGGGCAGGGCTTCATCGCCGCCGCGCTGGCGCGCGCGCGTGCGGGCGAGGGCCTGCAGATCTGGGGCGACGGCGAGACCGTGCGCGACTACCTCTACATCGACGATCTGGTGCGCCTGGCGATCGGCGCCGCCGCCAGCGACGTCTGCGGCACGTTCAACGCCGGCAGCGGCGAAGGCCGCAGCCTCAACGCCGTACGCGACGCGGTGGCCCGCGTCACCGGCCATCCGCTGCCCGTCGACTACCAGCCCGCGCGCGGCTTCGACGTGCGCGAAGTGGTGCTCGACACCACCGCGGCTCGCGCGCAGTTCGGCTGGACGCCGCGCGTCGCGCTCGACGACGGCATCGCGCGCACGTGGCGCTGGCTGGCCGCGGCCCCCGATTCCCCTTTCCCCCCGACCCAAGGATTGCCCCGATGACGTCCGCCGCGAGCGACAGCCCCTGGCTGCAGACCCTGATCCGCAGCCTCGATTCGACCCAGACCAGCCCGCTCGGCGAAACGCTGCCCAGGTTCCCGTCCGCGCAGATGCAGGAGAACACCACCGGTCTGTCGGCCGAGGCCGCGCTGCGCCAGGCGTACGCCTTCTACGCCGACGTGGATCGCGCCACGCGCGCGATCGGCCGCGAGATCGATGCGGACACGCGCGTGCTCGACTTCGGGTTCGGCTGGGGCCGCATCTCGCGCACGTTCATGGAGAAGGCGTCGATCCGCAACCTGTAGGGCGGCGACGTCGACGCCTCGTTCACGGAGATGACCCGCGACCTGTTCGGCTCCGATCATTTCGAGGTGTGCCCGGCGTTCCCGCCGACGCGCTTCGACGACGGAAGCTTCGACCTGGTGATCGCGTATTCGGTGTTCTCGCACCTGTCCGAGCGCGCCTGCGCCGAGTGGATGCGCGAGTTCGCGCGCCTCGTGCGCCCGGGCGGCGTGGTCGCGTGGACCACGCGCCATGAGTCGTTCTTCGGCTTCTGCGAGTGGGCGCGCCAGCAGGGCGCCGCGGCCTCGCCGTACATCCAGGCGCTGGGCACCCTGTTTCCCGACATCGACGACGCGCGTCGCCGCTATCGTGCCGGCGAGATCGTGCATGCCTCGTCCGAGGGTGTCGGCGGCGGCGGCCCGCGCGACAGCAGCTTCTACGGCGAAACCTGGATCCCCGAGGCCTACGCCCGGTCGGCCTACGCCGAGCATTTCTCGCTGGTCGCGAGCTGCTTCGACCCGGCGCGCTACGACCAGGCCTGCTTCGTCTTCCAGCGCAAGTGAGCCACCACGAGGTGCGACCCATGTACCGTGAACACGACTGGCTCCGGGACCGTCCCTGGATCGACTGCCCCGAGGCCGACATCGATGCCTACGTCGATGCGCTGACCGAGGATCCCGGGTTCGACCTGCGCCGCGCGCTGCGGCAGTGGCGCGAGAACGGCATCGTGCTGTTCGAGGGCGTGGTCGATCCGGCGCTGATCGATGCGCTGAAGCACGACATCGACCACCTTCGGGCGCATTGCCGCGACTTCGACTTGCTGGTCGAAACATCGGGCGTGCAGAAGCACATCCTCGACCTCACCGAGGCAGAACTGAATTCGCCGGGACTGAAGTTCAACAGCATCCACACGATCTCGCGCGCGGCCGCGCACCTGAGCCTGACCCGCGAGGTGGCGGTGTTCCTGTCGCACGTGTTCCGCGCACCGCCGTGCGCGATGCAGTCGCTGACGTTCTACAAGGGCAGCCAGCAGCCGATCCACATCGACTACCCGTACGTCCGCTGCCAGTCGCAGGTGGCGCACCTCGCGGCGAGCTGGATCCCGCTGGAGGACATCCATCCCGATTCCGGTCCGCTGGCCTACTACCCGGGCTCCCACCGCGAGGGCGTGTCCGGCTTCTTCGACTGGGGCGACGGCTCGGTCCTGCTGGAGCCCGAGAGCGCCCGCACGCCGATGGAGTTCAGCCATTACCTGGCCGAGCGCATGCAGGCCGCCGGCATCGCGCCGCAGGTCTACTGCCCACGCAAGGGCGACGTGCTGGTATGGCACGGCAACCTCGCGCACGAGGGCACCGCGATCCGCGATCCGGACCTCACCCGCAAGTCCTACGTCACCCACTACACGTCGCTGGACGCCTACCCGAAGGCGCACCTGAAGCCGACCGCGCCCGAGGCAGGCTGGCTGGCGCGCGAAAATGGCGGTTACGTGTTCGAGTACAGCTGGCTGGAGGACCAGAACCAGCTGCCCAGCATTTCCCTGGATACACGTTGAGGAGTTCCCCCATGATCTTTCGTTCTTCCCTGATCGCCGCCTCGCTCGCGGTTTCCCTCGCCGGATGCACCGCGCCGCCGCAGCCTGCCGCCGATGCACAGGCCGACAAGGCGTCGCCGACGGCCCAGCCGGTCGCTGAAAAGCCCGCCGAGGCGGCACCGCCCGCGCAGCCGGCCGGTCCGCCGACGCTGCGTGAGCTCGACGAAGCCCAGCGTGCCGAGGTGCTGGTTGCGGCGAAGAGCTGCAATCTCGAATCCGCCGACGGACAGGCGTTCTCCGGCGCCGACCTGACGCTGTCGATGCCCAACACGGGCAAGGCCACCGGCTGGCTGCGCGCCGACGACGCGACCCTGGCGCCGGAATCGCCGATGCTGCGCTTCGAATCCGAAGACAGGGCGCACGTGTGGGAAGTGCCGGTGCAATTGACCGTCGCCCGTGACGATCTGTCGCCGGCGGGCGGCACCCCGGGATTCGATGCCGCGTTCGACGCCGGCGCGCTCGCTTCCGGGCGCTACCACGTCTACCTGGCGTATCGCGCCGGCGACAAGCTGTACGCCTGCGACAACGGCCGGCACGTCTCGGTGCTCTGACCGCCGCGTCCGGATCCTCGCGGAGGCGGGGCGACTTCCGCTTCCGCTCCCTGCGTTACTCGCTCGGCGGCGCCGCTCGCAACGTCCGCAGCGTCGCCCAAACGAAAAGGGCGCCGCCCCGGGGGGGGGGGCGGTTTGCTGGGTGGGGTGGGGGGGGGGGGGGTTTGTGTTGGTGCACCCGGGGGGGGGCGGGGGGCGTTTGGTGTGGGGGGTGGGGGGGGCGGGGGG
>JBQCJG010000038.1:0-9867 GCA_051952955.1 Lysobacteraceae bacterium
CGCGACGGCCGAGGCCTTCGCCCGCGGCGAACTGGCCGTCGACGACGACACGCCGCCGCCCGAACCCATCCGCATGCCCGGTCGTCCCGAACGCCCGCGGCTCGTGCATCCGCGCGAGTTGCCGCGCCGCGGGTTCGGCACGAACGAAGGCCGTGCCGCGTTCATCCACTCGGTCGCGCACATCGAGTTCAACGCGATCGACCTCGCGTGGGACGCGGTCTATCGCTTCCGCGGCATGCCGCGCGATTTCTACGCCGACTGGGCGCAGGTCGCGCACGACGAGGCGCGGCATTTCGTCATGCTGCGCGAACGCCTGCGCGCGCTCGATCACGACTACGGCGATTTCGACGCGCACAACGGGCTGTGGGAAATGGCCGAAAAGACCGCGCATTCCGGACTGGAGCGCATGGCGCTGGTGCCGCGGGTGCTGGAAGCGCGCGGGCTGGACGTCACGCCGGGCATGATCGTGAAGCTGCGCCAGCTCGGCGACCATGCGACCGCCGACATCCTCGAGGTGATCCTGCGCGAGGAAGTGGGCCACGTCGCCGCGGGTTCGCGCTGGTTCCGCTGGCACTGCGAACGCGCCGGCGTCGAACCCGAACCGACGTTCCGTCGGCTGCTGGTCGAGTACGGCCGCGGCGTGCTCTACGGCCCGTTCAACCGCGACGCGCGCAGCGCGGCCGGCTTCAGCGACGAGGAACTGCAGGCGCTGGAACAGGCCGCGGCGGCGGCGCTGGCCTGACCCATTCGACGGACGATTCGACGTCGCCGGTGCCCGGGCGCACAATCCGCGACGGCGCTTCCGCCCGCCTCGGAGCCGACCCATGGACCTCGCCGCGATCCGCGAATTCCTCGGGTGGTGCACGCTCGCGAACTACGCCGTGCTGCTGGTGTGGTTCGCCGCGTTCACGCTCGCCCACGACCGTCTGCATCGCCTGCACGCGCGCTGGTTTTCGCTGAGCCGCGAACGCTTCGACGCGGTGCATTACGCCGGCATGGCCGTCTACAAGATCGGCATCCTGCTGCTCAACCTCGTGCCGTTCGTCGTGCTGACGCTGATGCGTTGACGACCCACCGCTTCGGTAGAGCGGAACGCAGTTCCGCTGCTCTGTCTCCGGAAAGGTGGGCAGCGGAGCTGCGCTCCGCTCCACGAAACCGTGGCGATCAGAGTGGCAGGGCGGACAGCGCCGTCGTGCCGTCGGCCTGCACCCGCAGTACCGAGCCCTGCGTGTACCAGTCGCCCAGCACGATGCGGCGGCAGGCACGGCCGTCGACGTCGAGCGCGTGGATCGCCGGGCGATGGGTGTGGCCGTGGATCAGCGTGTCCACGCCGTAGCGGGCGAGCGTCTCGTGCACCGCGTCCGGCGCGACGTCGGTGATCGTCTCGAACTGCGTGCGGTCGTCGGTCTTCATCGCCTGCTGGCGCTGGTGGCTTGCCGCGCGGGCCTGCGCCGCGAACGCGAGCCGTGCGGCCAGCGGCTGGGCGAGGAACTGCGCCTGCCACGCCGGTGCCCGGGTCTGCGCGCGGAACGTCTGGTAGGCCGCGTCGCCGGTGCACAGGGTGTCGCCGTGCATCAGCAGCACCGGCTTGCCGTACAGCGGGACGACCGCGTGCTCGGGAAGCAGGCGCAGGCCGGCACGCCGGGCGAAATCGCGGCCGACCAGGAAATCGCGGTTGCCGTGCTGGAACGCCACCGGCACGCCGGCGTCCGCCAGTGCGCGCAGCTTCGTCGCGACGAAGGCGCCGGTCTCCGACGGATCGTCGTCGCCCACCCAGGCCTCGAACAGGTCGCCGAGGATGTAGAGCGCGTCGGCCGTGCGCGCCTCGCCGTCGATGAAGTCGCCAAACAGGCGGGTGACCTCCGGGCGCTCGGGGTCGAGGTGCAGGTCGGAAATGAACAGGGTCGTCATGGCGGCGATTGTAGGGCGCCGGGGTGTGCCGCGGACCGGGCGGCGCCGGCGGTCGGGTAAAATGGCCGGCTTCACGCCGCCGATGCTGTCGCCATGACCACCCGCACCCGTTTCGCCCCCAGTCCCACCGGCTACCTGCACATCGGCGGCGCGCGCACCGCGCTGTACTGCTGGCTCGCCGCGCGCCACGACGGCGGGCAGTTCGTGCTGCGGATCGAGGACACCGACCGCGAGCGCAGCACGCAGGGCGCGATCGACGCCATCCTCGACGCGATGGACTGGCTGGACCTCGGCTACGACGAAGGCCCGATCTACCAGACGCAGCGCCTCGACCGCTATCGCGAGGTCGCCGAGCAGATGGTCGCCGCGGGCACCGCGTACTACGCCTACGAGACCAGGGACGAACTGCAGGCCGTGCGCGAGGCCGCGCTGGCCGCGAAGCAGAAGCCGCGCTACAACGGCGCGTACCGCGACGCGAACGCCGGCTATCGCGACGATCCGAACCGCGTCATCCGCTTCAGGAATCCGCTCGACGGCAAGGTCGCGTGGGACGACAAGGTCAAGGGCCGGATCGAGTTCGACAATGCCGAACTCGACGATCTGGTGATCTTCCGCGCCGACGGCTATCCGACCTACAACTTCGCCGTCGTGGTCGACGACCTCGACATGGGCATCACCGACGTGGTGCGCGGCGACGATCACGTCAACAACACGCCGCGGCAGATCAACATCTACCGCGCGCTGGGCGCGGCCGTGCCGAACTTCGCGCACCTGCCGATGATCCTCGACGAGACCGGCGCGAAGCTGTCCAAGCGCACCGGCGCCGCCGACGTGATGGGCTATCGCGATGCGGGCTATCTGCCGCATGCGCTGCTGAACTACCTGGTGCGGCTGGGCTGGTCGCACGGCGACCAGGAGATCTTCGGCCGCGACGAGATGGTCGGCCTGTTCGAGCTGAAGGACGTGAATCCCGCAGCGTCGCGCCTCGACATGGCCAAGCTCGGCTGGCTCAACCAGCAGTACCTCAAGAGCGACGATCCCGAGGCCGTGGGCAAGCATCTCGTCTTCCATCTGGAGCGTGCGGGCTACGACCTCGCGAAGGGGCCGAAGCCGGCCGATCTCGTGATCGCGCTGCGCGATCGCGTGCAGACGCTGAAGGACATGGCCGAGCGCGCCGCGGTGTGGTTCGGCCCCCTGACGACGTACGACGAAGCCGCGGTCGCCAAGCACCTCAAGCCGGAGGCCGCCGCGCCGCTGCGCGACGCACGCGCGCGTCTCGCCGCGATCGCTGTTGCCGACTGGAGCGCCGAGTCCGTGAGCGTCGCGCTGCACACCGTCGCCGAGGCGCTGGGCATCGGCATGGGCAAGGTGGCGCAGCCGATGCGGGTGGCGATCACCGGCACCCAGGTCAGCCCGGACATCTCGCACACGGTGTTCCTTGCCGGCCGCGACGAGGCGCTGGCGCGCATCGACGCCGCGCTGGCGAAGATCGCGGCGGCGGGTTGAGCGGCCCGCCGTCTGGCGCGTCCATCGGCGCGGGGTTGAGTCGCCCCGCGCGCGTCGCCATCATCCGGCCATGGCCCACGATTCCTGCACCGATCCGCACCACCATGTCCACGACGCCCCGGGCTTCGTGGCCGCGGTCGAGCGCGCCTGCCGCGAGCGCGGGCTGCGGCTGACGCCGATCCGCGCCAAGGTGCTGGGCCTGATCGCCGCGCAGGGCAAGCCGATCAAGGCCTACGACCTGCTCGACCGCATCCGCGCCGACAAGCTGGACGACGAGGACAGCGCCGGCTCCGCTGCGCCGCCGACGGTCTACCGCGCGCTGGATTTCCTGCTCGCCAACGGCTTCATCCACAAGCTCGAATCGGTCAACGCCTTCGTCGCCTGCCACCATCCCAGCACCGCGCAGCATTCGGTGCCGTTCCTGATCTGCGACCGCTGCCATGCCGCGGTCGAACTGGAGGACGAGCGCATCGTCGCGCTGCTCGACGAAAAGGCGCGCGCGCTCGGCTTCGTGCCGCAGGCGCAGACGCTGGAAGTGCACGGCCTCTGCGCGCGCTGCGCCGGCTGATCGCCGGCTGCCGTCTTCCGAGCTTCATTCCATTCGCACCGTCCGGGTCGCGGAGGCCGCCCGTGTGCCGCGGCGCGTGCCGCCGACCACGACTTTCGTCATGGGACGACGGCCCAGGGCTTCCGATATGTTATGTTATAACTTTACGGGAGCCGACCTGCATGCCGTTCCGACCTCTTCACCTTGCGCCTGCGCTGATCCTCGCATCCGCCGCGCTGTCGAGCGCCCCGGCTTTCGCGGCCGATCCGCCCGCCGCCACCGTCGATGCCATGGCCGAACAGCTCCGCGCCCTGCGCGCCGAAGTCGAGGCCCTGCGCCGCGAGACCGAGGCGAATCGCGCCGAGATCGCCCGCCTGCGCGGCACCGCGACAGCGCCTGCCCCGCAGCCCGCAGCGCCGGTCGACGACGTCGCCTCGGTCGCTGCGGATGACGTGAGCGCCCCCGCCGATGCCTCGACGGATATCGCGCCAACCTCCGTCGCCGCCGCGCCGGAAGCTTCGGGCTCGGGCTCGGGCGGCAACGCCAACGCCTTCAATCCGGCGATCAGCCTGATCCTCAACGGCAGCTACAGCCATCACTCGCTCGACCCCGACGCCTACGTGCGCAGCGGCTTCCCGCTGGTGGGCGAAGGCGGGCCGTCGCCGCAGGGGCTGTCGCTGGGCGAGAGCGAGCTGTCGATGTCCGCGAACATCGACGACAAGTTCTACGGCCAGGTCACGCTGGCGGTGGGCACCGACGACGGGCAGGACGAACTGGGCGTCGAGGAGGCGTTCGTCGACGCTACCGCGCTGCCGGCCGGCTTCAACCTGCGCATGGGTCGGTTCTATTCGAACATCGGCTACCTCAACAGCCACCACACCCACACCGACAGCTTCGCCGACCGGCCGCTGGCCTACCAGGCGTTCCTCGGCAACCAGTACGGCGACGACGGCGTGCAGCTGCGCTGGCTGGCGCCGACGCCGTTCTTCCTGGAATTCGGCGGCGAACTCTTCCGCGGCGATCGTTTCCCCGCCGGCGGCGCGCAGGACGGCGGCATCGGCACGCGCAGCCTGTTCGCGCACGTGGGTGGTTCGATCGGCAGCGACAGCGAATGGCTGGCCGGCCTGTCGATGCTGCGCACGCATGCGGCCGGCGCCGAGGCCGGCTTCGACGGCAAGGGCCGGCTGTACGTCGCCGACGCGACCTGGAAGTGGGCGCCGCAGGGCAACTTCAAGGACGGTGGCGTGACCGTGCGCGGCGAATACCTGCGCGACGACCGCGACGGCACCTACGTCGATCCGCTCGACGCGAACAACGTCCTGCCGTGGAACGGCCGCCGCAGCGGCGGTTATGTCGAAGCGGTGTACCGCTTCAACCGCACCTGGGACGTCGGCTACCGCTACGACCGCTTGTGGGCGGACGACGGCGGCCCGTTCGCCAGTCCGTTCGACCCCGACCGCCACACCGCCGAAGTCACCTGGCGCAACAGCGAATTCAGCCTGTTCCGCCTGCAGCTGAGCCGCGACCGCCCCAACGCCGACGACACCGACACCGCCGTCACCCTGCAGTACCAGACCAGCCTCGGCGCGCACGGCGCCCACAAGTTCTGAGGAGCCGATCGTCATGCCCGCCGTCATCACGAAATCCTTCGCTTCCCGCGTGGTTCTTTCCCTGCTGCTGGGCGCCGCCGTCGTCGCGCCGGCGCAGGCCAGACTGCGCGTCTTCGCCTGTGAACCCGAATGGGGCTCGCTCGTCCACGAACTCGCCGGCGACAAGGTCGACGTCGACGTCGCCACCTCCGCGCTGCAGGACGTGCACGTGATCGAAGCCAAGCCCAGCCTGATCGCCAGGCTGCGCGCCGCCGACCTGCTGGTCTGCACCGGCGCCGAACTGGAAGTGGGCTGGCTGCCGCAGCTGATCCGCCAGTCGGGCAACACCAAGGTCGTGTCCGGCAACGGCGCGTTCATGGCCGCGATGCAGGTGAAGACGCTGGAGAAGCCGACCGCGCTCGACCGCGCCAACGGCGACGTGCATCCCGACGGCAACCCGCACGTGCAGCTCGATCCGCGTCGCGTGCTCGTGATCGCGCAGCGCCTCGACGCCCGCCTCGCGCAGCTCGATCCGGGCAATGCCGCGACCTACCAGCAGAGGCTCGCCGACTTCTCCGGCCGCTGGACCGCCGCGATGAAGCGCTGGCAGGCCGAGGCGGCACCGCTGCGCGGCCGCAAGGTGGTGGTCCACCACATCAGCTGGGTCTACCTGTGGGATTGGCTGGGCATGCAGCAGATCGGCGCGCTCGAACCCAAGCCCGGCGTGCCGCCGACCAGCGCGCACCTGTCCAGCCTGATCGCGACCACGAAGTCGGCGAACACGCTGGCGATCGTCCGCGCCGCCTACCAGGATCCGAAACCGGCCGACTGGCTGGCCGAGCGCACCGGCGTGCCGGCAGTGACGCTGCCGTACACCGTCGGCGGCGACGCGCAGTCGAAGGATCTGTTCGGCCTGTTCGATTCCACCCTGTCCAAGCTGCTGGGTGCCGCCAAGTGACGCTCAACTGGGACGGCCTCGATGTCTCGATCCTCGGCCCGGCCTGCCTGGCCGGGCTGATCGTGCTGTCCACGCACGTGCCGCTGGGCCGGCAGGTGCTGGCGCGCGGCATCATCTTCATCGACCTGGCGATCGCGCAGGTGGCCGGCCTGGGCGTGATCCTCGCCCAGTACCTCGGCGTCGACGAGCACGGTTACGGCGTGCAGGTCGCGGCGGCGCTGGCCGGTCTCGCCGGTGCCGGCCTGCTGGCGTGGACCGACAGGCGCTGGCCGAAGTACCAGGAGCCGCTGATCGGCACGCTGTTCGCGCTGGCCGCGACCGGCGGCCTGCTGCTGCTGGCGAACAACCCGCAGGGCGGCGAACACCTGAAGGACTTGCTGGTCGGGCAGATCCTGTGGGTGAGCTACGGCCAGCTGGTGCCGGCGGCGATCCTGTCCGCAGTGCTGCTGGGCGTGATGGCGTGGAAGCGCGGCGAACCGCGCGGCCTGCTGTTCTATGCGCTGTTCGCGCTGGCGATCACCGCTTCGGTGCAGCTGGTGGGCGTCTACCTGGTGTTCGCCAGCCTGATCGTGCCGGCGCTGGGTACGGTGGCGCTGGGCCGCCGGCTCGGCATCGCCTACGGCATCGGTATCCTCGGCTACGTGTCCGGGCTGGTGCTGTCGGCGCTGCTGGACCTGCCCAGCGGTGCGATGATCGTCTGGACGCTGGTCGGCTGCGCGCTGCTGGCGCAGGTGTTCGCCCTTGGACGCCGCCGATCCGCCCCCACGGAGTGACGATGCCTCTGGAACACCGCTACCGCGTGCTGCTCGACCGCATGGGCGCCTTCGGGTCGCTGCTGTGCGCGGTGCACTGCGCGCTGCTGCCGCTGATGATTGCGTTGCTGCCGAGCATCGGCGTCGCGACCTGGCTGAGCAAGGACGCCGAGGAGTGGTTCGTCGTCTTCGCGTCGATGGTCGGCCTGTTCAGCGTGGTCTGGGGCTATCGCCGCCACCGCGAGGTGCGGGCGCTGGGCCTGCTGCTGCCGGGGCTGGCGGCGCTGTGGTTCGGCGTGCTGTATGCGCCGCTGCACGCCACGGTGGTGCCGCACGCCATCGTGATGACCCTCGGCGGGACGTTCGTGGCGCTGGCCCATCTGGCCAACCTGCGCCTTACCCATCTTGCCGAGGCGGTCGAGGCAGGCTGATCGTCCTGCCTGCCCGGGCCCGGCCCGCGGGCGGCCCCCGCGTGGTAGCATGCGCGGCCCGCGGGTCGCCGCGGATCCGCACCACACACACGTTCACACCGAACAAGACAGCTATCGAGGGTTTCGACATGGGCAAGGGCGACCGCAAGACCGCCAAGGGCAAGCGCTACGACTCCAGCTACGGCAATGCCCGTCCGAAGGCCGCGGGCCTGGCCGCCGGCGCTGCGCCGGTCGCCAAGAAGGCCGCCGCCAAGCCGGTCGCCAAGGCGCCGGCGAAGAAGGCCGCGGTGAAGAAGGTCGCTGCCAAGGACTGATCGGGTTCGCCCGATCGTCTCCGAGAAACCCCGCTCCGGCGGGGTTTCGCATTTCCGGGCTCAGGTCGCGCCGGGCGGCCGCGCCGGCACGCGCTCCAGCTGGCCGCCGGCGTAGTCCACCGCGAACGGCAGGTCGCGGCGGTGCACGTAGCCGATGAAGCAGTCGCAGGCCCGGTTCGGGCAGGCGCGCGGCCGCAGCTGCGCGGCGAAGCTGCCGTCGTAGAGATTCCCGAGCGGATCGGCGACGAAATGGCAGCGGCGCACGCCGCCGTCGCCGTCCACCGACAGCACCGATTCGCCGGTCGCGCAGGGCGCGCCGAGGCTGGGCGGCGGATCGAGGCTGAAGCCGAAGTGCGGATCGATGCGCTGCAGCCGCGCCACGTCGTCTTCCGCGTAATAGTCCGCAGTGCGCCCGTCGAAGGCGTTCAGCCACAGCGGCACGTCGTCGGGCAGCGCAGCGCGCAGCCGGTCGATGTCGTCGAACGCCTCGCGCAGCGCCACCATGCCGACGCTGAAACGCAGCCCGCGCCGCTGCAGGTCGCGGCAGCGCGCGGCGAACGTCGCCAGCGGTACCTGCGTGGGATGCCAGGTGCACCACAGCGCGAACGCGCGCGGATCGACGCGGTCCAGCCAGCGCGTGCCGATGCAGAGGTTGGTCTGGATGGCGACGCGCCGCACGTGCGGCAGGTGGCTCAGCGCGATCATTGCCTCGCGATAGTGCTTCCGCACCAGCCCTTCGCCCCACGGCGTGAACAGCATCGACAGCGGCCGTTGCCACGCCGTCGCCCAGTCGACGAAGCGCGCGAGGTCCGCGGCGTCGCGCTGCAGCGTCGCGCGGGTGTCGCGGGTCTTCGCGAACGGACAGTAGTCGCAGTCGTAGTTGCAGCTGCTCAGCCGCCCGCGATACAGCAGCGAAAGGTGCCCGGGCACGGCGGCCGTCCGCATCGCGTCGATCGCGGCCTGCGGCAAGGACAGGTCAGCGCGGGGCATGCTCGGCCATGCGCGCGAGCACGGCCGGCGACGCCAGCCAGGGACCGATCGTGTCGGCGCGTGCGAAGCCCTCGTCGGTGAGCGCGAGCCGCGCGCCGTCGCGGCGCGCGAGACCCAGCGGTTCCAGCGACGCGAGCTGCGGCAGATCGTCGAAGACGTCGCTGCCGAAGCGCGCGCGCCATGCCTCGAACGACAGGCCGGGCTTCACCAGCAGCGACTGGATGGCGTAGCGCCGCCGCTGTTCGTCGCCGTCGAGCGCGAACCCATGTCGCACCTGCGCGAAATCGTCGGCGGTCAACGTCAGGTGGTGCGCGAGGATCTCGGCGACGCTGCGCCGCGAGACGCCGTATTCGCTCGCGTAGTGCAGGCCGCAGGTATACGAGCGTGCGCCGCAGCCGATGCCGACCATGCCGTCGTCCTGGCAGCAGTAGGCCGGGCCGGCGTCGCCCGCGGGCGCGTGCGGCGCGCGGAACATGCGCATCGACACCTGCGTGTAGCCGGCGGCGAGCAGGCGGTCGCGGCCCGCGCGGTACAGCGCCGGGCGATCGTCCTGCGGTTCGGCCTGCAGCGCGAAGCGGGTGCGGCCGTCGCGTCCCGCCATCCGCCCGAGCCCGGTCAGCGGCCGCACGTACAGCGGGTACAGATAGAGTTCCTCCGGCGCGAACGCGAGCGCGCTGTCGATCGAGGCGACGAAGCTGTCGACGCTCTGCCCGGCGATGCCGTAGATCAGGTCGAGGTTGAGCGTCGGGAAGCCCTGCACGCGGATCGCGGCGATCGCGCGCTCCACGTCGTGGCGCGGCTGGGGGCGGAGCCCCCCCCGCCCCACCGCGGCCGCCCAACCATGGTGGGCCCTCCGGAACCGCGAGGAT
>JBQCJG010000039.1:0-2718 GCA_051952955.1 Lysobacteraceae bacterium
CAACCTGCTGCTGGCCGACGAGATCAACCGCGCGCCGGCGAAGACCCAGTCGGCGCTGCTCGAAGCGATGCAGGAACAGCAGGTCACCATCGAAGGCACCAGCCACCCGCTGCCGGCGCCGTTCATGACCCTCGCCACGCAGAATCCGGTCGAGCAGGAAGGCACGTATCCGCTGCCCGAGGCGCAGCTCGACCGCTTCCTGCTGAAGGTGCTGATCGACTATCCCTCGCACGCCGACGAAGTGAGCATGGTGACCGCGGTCGCCGGCGGCCGCGCCGCCGCGCACTTCGACCTGTCGAAGGTCGGCGCGGTGCTGCGCGCCGAGGAGATCGTCGCGATGCAGCTGGGCACCGCGCTGGTGACGGTGGACCCGGCGGTGATCGATTACGCCGTCCGCATCGTCGCCGCGACCCGCAAGTGGCCGGGCATCGCGCTCGGCGCCGGCCCGCGCGGCAGCCTCGCGCTGGTGCGCGCCGCGCGCGCGCAGGCGGTGCTGTCCGGCCGCGACTTCGTCACGCCGGACGACATCCGCAGTATCGCGACGCCGGCGCTGCGCCATCGCATCGCGCTGTCGCCGGAGATGCAGATCGAAGGCCAGACGCCCGACCAGGTGCTTGACGCGCTGCTCGCCAAGGTCGACGCGCCGCGGCAGTGACGCCCTCCGACCCATGAGCCCCGCGACCCAGACCGCCCTCCGTCCGCCGCTGCCGTCCGCGCCGACGCCCGTCGCCGCGCGCGCCTGGCCGCGCCCCGCGCCCGGTCTGGTGTGGGCCTGCGTCGCGCTGGCCGCGCTCGGCCTGGCGGTGCACCTCGGCTGGCTGCCGCCGATGGCGTGGCGGGTCGCGGTGGCCGCGCTCGTCGCGCTGGCGCTGTTCGACGTCTGGCGCCTGCGCGTCGCGCCCGTGCCCGAGGTCGCGCGTGCGCTGCCCGAGGCCTGGCCGATCGGCGTCGAGCGCGAGGTCGAACTGCGCATCGAACACTACGGCCGCCGCCAGCGCGTGACCGTGCACGACCTGCATCCCGGCGACTGGGACGCGCACCGCACCGAGGACGACGGCGCGATGCCGCGCACGCTGGTGCTGGGTCGCGACAGCGTGTCCACGCTGCGCTACCGGCTGAAGCCGGAAGTGCGCGGCAATTTCACCTTCGCCGGCACCCAGCTGCGGCTGGCGTCGCCGCTGGGCCTGTGGCGGCAGTCGTGCATCGTCGGCACGCCGCAGCAGGTGCGCGTGTTCCCGAACTTCGCGCCGCTCGCGGGCTTCGCGCTGTTCAGCGCCGAACAGGCGTCGCGTCTGGTCGGCGCGCACATCAAGCGCCGCCGCGGCGAGGGCACCGACTTCCACCAGATGCGCGAATACCGCGTCGGCGACTCGATGCGCCAGATCGACTGGAAGGCGACGGCGCGCGCGCGCAAGCTGATCTCGCGCGAGTACCAGGACGAGAAGAACCAGCAGCTGTTGATGGTCGTCGACACCGGCCGGCGCATGCTCGCGCACGAAGGCGGGCTGTCGCACTTCGACCGCGCGCTGGACGCCACGCTGGTGGTGTCGTACATCGCACTCAAGCGCGGCGACGCCGTCGGCCTGTTCACCGCCGGCGGCGAACAGCGCTGGGTCTCGCCGCAGCGCGGCATGGGCGCGATCGACACGCTGCTGCGCGCCAGCTACGACCTGCAGCCGGCGCCGGTCGCCACCGACTACCTCGCCGCCGCCACCGAGCTCGCCCTGCGCCAGCGCCGCCGCGCGCTGGTGATGCTGGTCACCAACCTGCGCGACGAGGACATCGAGGACGTGCTCGGCGCGGTGCGCATGCTGCAGAAACGCCACCTCGTGGTCGTCGCCAGCCTGCGCGAACGCGACCTCGACGAAGCCCTCGACCAGCCCGTCGACGACGTCCGCAGCGCCGTGCGCGCCGCCGCCGCCGCCCGCTACATCGCGCAGCGCGCCGCCGCCCACGACCTGCTGCGCAACCATCGGGTGAGTGTGCTCGACGTGACCTGCGAACAGCTGCCCGCCGCGCTGGTGGAGCAATACCTGACGATCAAGCGGAGCGGGTTGCTGTAGCGGATAAATGCGATACAAGTTCTGCTGTTTTATTCATTGCGATTTATTGTAGTGGGGAGTTTTGTAGGAGCACCGGAAGGTGCGACACTTTTCGTCGGTTCTGGGCTTCAATAAGACCATCTGTTTCGGTTTTCGGCGGCGCCTGTGGCCCCTATCAAATGCTGAAAAATATTTCGATGCTATGAAAAGACTAAATGGGTGGCAGCGCATCGGAGTCGTTCTCTCTGCGATGTGGGTCATTTGCGTCTCGATAGTCATTGCATGGCAATATTTCCTCGGCCATTCGCAGGAGTTTATTTATTGCGATGCTGAGTCTTTTCTCGATGATTCATGCCCGAGGATTCATTTCGGAGTGACTCTAGCGGCGCTCTTTGGCCCACCTTTACTGGGCTGGGTGGTTGTGTGGATGACGGCTTTTACTTTCAGATGGATTCGCGCCGGTTTCAATGGCGAAAAATAGGTGAATGAAGCTTCTGTTATACCCGAGGTTTCGCTCGCTGCCGCGAGCGAGTCACCTTTCTTTGCTTGTGCAAAGAAAGGGTGACCCAAAGAAAGCACACCCCGTCGGTCGCGCCCGACGCTGCGCGTCGGGTACACGGGCTTCGCGGGGTTTTTCGACAGCACGTCCGTGTGCTGGTCGAAAAACGCGCGGCTT
>JBQCJG010000040.1:0-19891 GCA_051952955.1 Lysobacteraceae bacterium
ATGGTTCGAACACACGGGTGGGGCCATCGTGGGGGGACGCGCTGTAGGCCCGCGGGGGCGCGGGCGGCCGGCATCGCGTAGCCGGGGTTGGGGGCGGGGGCGCCGCCCGGCGCCCGCGGCGTCAGTCCTGGTCGCCCGGCAGGCCGCCCGGCGCGTCGTCCTGGTCGGCTGCGTGGACATAGCCGCCCCCCGGGCCGACGCGCACGTTGCGCGCGGGCACGACGGTGGAAATGGCGTGCTTGTAGACCATCTGGCTGACGGTGTTGCGCAGCAGGACGACGAACTGATCGAAGGATTCGATCGTGCCCTGCAGCTTGATGCCGTTGACGAGATAGATGGACACCGGAACGCGCTCGCGGCGCAACGCGTTCAGGAAAGGATCCTGCAAGGACTGCCCCTTCGACATGGTGCTCCCCGTTTTGGGTCTTGTTATTGGCTGGAACATGACGGCTGACGATGCTCTGGGTGTCGGTGATGTGCGACAAGCCGGTCCGGTCGCCGAAACGAGGCGACTCCCCCACCGGACCCCGATGGTTACATAACCGGGAGCTGACCGGAAGTCGGACGATCGTCCGATCCGCTTCCCGCGGTCGAAAAAAGAAAGCCGTTGATCGCGCTTTCGAGTCCTTTCGGGTCTTTTGCAGGATCGAACCCCCGCACATCGTGCAATCCGCGGAGCCACGTGAGCTGGCGCTTGGCGAGCTGGCGGGTGGCGACGATGCCGCGCTCGCGGAAAGTCGCGGCGTCCGTGGCCCCGTCGAGATGTTCCCAGGCCTGGCGATAGCCGACGGCCCGCAGCGCCGGCAGGTCCAGCGGCGCCGGGTGGTCGCGCAGCGCCGGCAGCGCGCGCAGGGCGCGGACCTCGTCGAGGAAACCGTCGGCGAGCATGGCGTCGAAGCGGCGCGCGATCCGGGCGTGCAGCACCGCGCGATCGACCGGGGCGATCGCCAGCCGCAGCACGCGGCAGGGGAAGCGCGGGCCGGCCGCGGCCTCGCGCTGCCACGCACTGATCGGTCGGCCGCTGATCCGGTACACCTCCAGCGCGCGCCGGATCCGCTGCGGATCGGTGGCGTGGATGCGCGCGGCCGCGACGGGATCGACCGTCGCCAGTTCGGCATGCAGCGCCGCCCAGCCGCGCTCGATAGCCTCGGCGTCGAGTTGCGCACGGATGGCGGCATCGGCCTCGGGCATCGTCGACAGGCCGTCGAGCAGCGCGCGGAAGTACAGGCCGGTGCCACCGGCGAGGATCGGCAATCGCCCGCGGGCGACGATGCCGTCGACCGCGGCGCGCGCATCGGCGGCGAACTCGGCGGCGGAATACGGCTGCCACGGGTCGCGCACGTCGATCAGGTGGTGCGGCACCGCGGCCTGCTCCGCGACCGTGGGCTTGGCCGCGCCGATGTCCAGCCCGCGATACACCAGCGCCGAGTCGACGCTGACGATCTCGCCGCCGAAGCGCGCCGCCCAGTCGAGCGCGAGCGCGGTCTTGCCCGACGCGGTCGGGCCCATCAGCGCGATGGCGAGCGGGCGGGTGTCGGCGGGCATGCTCAGACCGTGCTGAAGCGTGCAGCATCGCCATCGAAAGCGATGTGCTCGAACGCGCGCAATGCCGGCCAGACGGACGGATGCGCACGGATCCATTCGGCACCGAGGTAATCCGCGCACGATCGGCCATCCAGCAACCGCGCCAAATCCTCTGAAGAATCCGCCTGCAGCAGGCCGTGCGCCCGGTTCATGACTTCCTCCGCTTCAGGCGCGGCGTCTGTCCCGAGTGCCTCGCCCCATGCCTTCTGGACGGCCGACACCACTTGGCCTCCAGCCTTCTGCAAAGGCGAACGCGGTCGCGGCATGCGTCAGTACCCGTGCACCCTCAGCGTCTCCTGCACGCCCTTGTGCGTGAACTGCACGGCGTCGGAAGGCGGGCGGCCGAGGCGGCTGACGACGAGGATCGCGACGAACGCGGCGATCACGCCCGGCACCATTTCGTACAGGCCGCTGCCGTGCTGCTTCACCGCGATTTCCTTCCACAGGATCACGGTCGCGGCGCCGGCGATCATGCCCGCCAGCGCGCCGTTGCGGGTCATGCGGCCCCAGAACAGCGAACACAGCACGACCGGGCCGAACGCGGCGCCGAAGCCGGCCCACGCGTACGACACCAGGCCGAGCACGCGACTGTCCGGATCGCGCGCGATCCAGATCGCCAGCAGCGCCACCGACAGCACCATCGCGCGGCCGAACCACACCAGCTCGCGCTGGCCGGCGTTGGGACGCAGGAAACCCTTGTAGAAGTCCTCGGTGAGCGCGCTGGAGCACACCAGCAGCTGGCACGAGAGCGTGCTCATGATCGCGGCGAGGATCGCCGACAGCAGCACGCCGGCGATCCACGGATTGAACAGCACGGTCGCGAGCTGGATGAAGACGCGCTCGGAATTCTCGGCGACCGGACCGACCTGGTCGGGATGCTGCGCGAAATACGCGTTGCCGAAGAAGCCGACCGCCATCGCGCCGAACAGGCACAGCACCATCCAGGTCATGCCGATGCGGCGCGCCTTGGGGATGGTGGTCAGCGAATCGGCGGCCATGAAGCGGGCCAGGATGTGCGGCTGGCCGAAGTAGCCGAGGCCCCACGCCATCAGCGAGACGATGCCGACCGCGCCGAGGGTGCCGCCCTTGAACCAGTCGAGCTTGCCCGGGTCGACCTGTTCGATCAGCGCGAGGCTGGGCCCGGCGCCACCGCTGCCGAGCACGACCACGATCGGCGTCAGCACCAGCGCGAAGATCATCAGCGAGGCCTGCACGGTGTCGGTCCAGCTGACCGCGAGGAAGCCGCCGACCAGCGTGTAGAGGATGGTCGCGGCCGCGCCCCACCACAGCGCCTGCGCGTAGGACACGCCGAACACGCTCTCGAACAGGCGCGCGCCGGCGACGATGCCGCTGGCGCAGTACACGGCGAAGAACACCAGGATCACCACCGCCGAGAACACGCGCAGCAGCTTCTGCCTGTCCTCGAAGCGATGGGTGAAGTAGTCCGGCAGCGTCAGCGCGTTGCGGGTGCGCTCGGTATAGATGCGCAGCGGGCCGGCGACGAATTTCCAGTTGGCCCAGGCGCCGGCGATCAGGCCCAGCGCGATCCACGCCTCCGACACGCCGCCGGCATACAGCGCGCCGGGCAGGCCCATCAGCAGCCAGCCGCTCATGTCCGAGGCGCCGGCCGACAGCGCGGTGACCACGCTGCCCAGCGAGCGCCCGCCGAGGATGTAGTCGTCGAAGCTGCGGGTCGAGCGCCAGGCCCAGAACCCGATCAGGACCATGGCGCCGAGGTAGAGGCCGAAGGTGATGAGCAGCGGTTGGCCTGCGGTCATGCGCGGTTCCAGGCGACGGACGGGAAGCGGCGAGGATACCCCGCGGCGCCGGCGCGACGCAGCCTGCCCGGGGACTTGCACGGCCGAGGGCTTGCGCGTCCCGCCGGCCGGCGTAGCCTGTCGGCATCGTCCCTGCCCGGCCCCGCCCCATGCCGCTCTGGAAACGCCTCGGCTTCCTGATCGTGTTCGTCGTGCCGGCGCTGATGCCGGTCGCCGCCTGGCTCGGCGCGGTGACCGGCCATCCTGATGCGATGGCCTGGTGGCCGCTGGTGTTCCTGTTCGTGCTGGTGCCGCTGGCCGACTACGCCCTCGGCCACGATCCGCGCAATCCCGCGCCCGGCGACGAAGCGGCGCTGGAACGCGACCGCGGCTTCACCGCAATGACCCTCGCCGCCCTGCCCGTGCAGTACGCGGTGATGCTGTGGTCCGGCCGGCATCTCGTCGACGCCGGCTTCGGCCCGCTCGGCATCGCCGGCTGGGTGTTGTCGCAGGGCATCGTCGGCGGCGTGCTCGCGATCAACGTCGCCCACGAACTGATCCATCGCGACACGCGGCTGGAACGTGTCGCGGGCGGGCTGCTGCTGACCTCGGTCGGCTACCACGGCTTCAAGGTCGAACACGTCCGCGGCCACCACGTGCACGTGTCGACGCCCGCCGATGCGTCCAGCGCGCGGTTCCGCGAATCGCTGTGGCATTTCCTGCCGCGCGCGCTGGTGCGCAACACGACCAATGCATGGCGGCTGGAAGCGCAGCGGCTCGCTGCGCGCGGGCTGCCGTGGTGGAGCCCGCGCAACGAGCTGCTGGGCTGGAGCGCGCTGTGGCTGGCGCTGGCCGCGGGCTTCGCGCTGTGGCTCGGGCCGGCCGGCGTGGCCTATTTCGTCGCGCAGGGCTTCTTCGCGGCGTGCGCGCTGGAGATCATCAACTACATCGAGCACTACGGGCTGGAACGCCGCCGGCTGCACGACGGCCGCTACGAACGCACCACGCCGCTGCATTCGTGGAATTCCGACTACCTGCTGAGCAACCTGCTGCTGTTCCAGCTGCAGCGCCACTCCGACCACCATGCGCTGCCGCGGCGCCGCTACCAGGTGCTGCGCCACCATGCCGACAGCCCGCAGCTGCCCGGCGGCTACGCGTCGATGTTCCTGCTGGCGCTGTGCCCGCCGCTGTGGTTCCGGATCATCGATCCGCGGGTCGAGGCGTTCCGCGCCCGCACCGCGCCGTTGCACGTCGCCTGAGCACCCGGCATCCTCCCGGTCTTTCCGGGGGAATCCGACGATGCCACGACTCCAGCGACCGTTCCGGCGCATCCGCGCCGGCCTGATGCCCTGCGTGCGACTGGGCACGCTGCTGCTGTGCGGCCTGCTGCCGCTCGGCGCGCAGGCCGCCGAACTCGCGCGGCAGCTCATGCCGACGCCGCTGGCGCCCGGCGGCGAAGACCACCTCACGCTGCCGATGCCGGCGAACCTCGACCCGTCCGAGGAGGTCTGGGTGGCCTACCGGATGTACGCAATCTCGGCGAATCCCGATCCGTCGGGCGACATCGTGGTCAGCGGCAGCTTCGACGGAGTGAAGACGCCGCTCGGCGACATGACGGTGGTGTTCACGCCGTCGCGGATGGAGAAGACCGCGTCGCAGGGCACGATCGGACAGAAGTTCGAAGCCGCGTACGGCAAGCGCAGCGACGCCGAGCTCGCCACGGTGATGGGCCCGGGGCTGTTCGAGGCCTACACCGCGCTCAACCGCAAGTCGGGCGCGATCCTGCAGGGCACGGTGCTGAAGACGCTGCCGCCGCCCGGCGCCGACCGGCCGCCGCTGCTGGTGACGGTCGAACGCGAGAGCGACCAGAATCCGGTCGGGCTCGAGGTCATCGTCGGCCAGGGCGACCTGCCCGCGGACGTGCAGGCGGCGGTCGATCCGAAGCCGGCGTTCCGCATCGGGAAGATGCTCGTGCTCGGCCTGGTGATCGCGATCGTCGTCGGCGTCTGGCTGCGCCTGCGCAACGACTGACACGACCACGCGACGACGTCGCGACACGGTCATCCACAGCCGCTGTGGACAACCCGTGCACGAAGTTGTGGACGGCGCGCTGCAGCCCAGTCACCGTGCGGGCCGGACGCGATTGACGCTTTTTCCGCCACGCCGGCGCGGGAAACGAGGCGGCGAACGAGTGGCGAAAAATCCGCCGGATCGCTGCAGACCGCACCACGACAGGCTCGCAGCGGGTTGTGCACAGGATTCTTCCAAGGGTTGTCCACAGCCCGTGTGCATAACCGGACCCGGTCTCGCTGTTCGCGACGACGGATCATCGGTGGAACGGTGTGCGGCTTCACATCGGCATCGCATCGGGGATGTTCCACGCGATCGCGGTGGTGCAGCGCGCGCCGCGTCGCGCGCGTGCGACGGCATCGCATGCGTCATCCACAGCCGCTGGGGACAAACCGTGCACGAAGTTGTGGCCGGCCCGCTGCAGCGCAGTCGCCGTGCGGGTTGCAGACGATCGGCGCTTTTTGCGTCACGTCGCCGGGCAGGAATGCGTGGCGAAAATTCCGCCGGATCGCTGCAGGCCGCGCCACGACAGGCTCCCGGCCGCTTGTGCACAACGTTGTTCCAAGGGTTGTCCACAGCCCGTGTGCATAACCGGCATGCCCTCGCCAGCGCGCCTCATTCGTCGGGCCAGCGGATCGCCGGCGCGGCCGCTTTCGGCTTCGGCACCGGCACCGCGGCGACCGCGTTCCACACGTTGAGCGCATCGACGGTGGCCGCGACGTCGTGCACGCGCACCAGGGTCGCGCCGCGCTGCACGGCGATGAGGTGCGCGGCGACGGAGCCGTGCACGCGCTCGGCCGGCGCGTCGCGGCCGGTGAGTTCGCCGATCGTGCGCTTGCGCGACAGACCAGCCAGCACCGGCACGCCGAGGTCGGCGAAGCGCTCGAAGCGCGCCAGCAGCGCGAGGTTGTGCGCCGCGGTCTTGCCGAAGCCGAAGCCGGGATCGACGACGATGCGCTTCTTGTCGATGCCCGCCATCTCCGCCGAGAAGATGCGCTCGGCGAGGAAGCGGTGGACGTCGGCGACCACGTCGTCGTAGTCGGGCGCGTCCTGCATCGCGCGCGGCTCGCCCTGCATGTGCATCAGCACCACCGGCACGCGCAGCGACGCGGCGGCGTCCAGCGCGCCTTCCCGGCGCAGCGCGTACACGTCGTTGATCATGCCGGCGCCGGCGGCGACCGCGGCGCGCATCACCTCCGGCTTCGAGGTGTCGATGCTGATCGGCAACGGCGTCGCCTGCGCGAGGCGTTCGATCACCGGGACGACGCGCGCCAGTTCCTCGTCGAGCGGGACCTCGGCCGCGCCCGGGCGGGTGGATTCGCCGCCGATGTCGAGCACGTCGGCGCCTTCCTCCGCCAGGCGCAGCGCATGCGCGACGGCGGCCTCCACGGTGGCGTGCGCGCCGCCGTCGGAGAACGAGTCCGGCGTGACATTGACGATGCCCATGATGCGCGGGCGATCGAGGACGAGGACTCTGCCGGCGCAATCGAGCCGGGGGGCGATGTCGAACATGGGCGGCGGACACGAAAAAGGCCAGAGCGGACTCTGGCCTTTCGCGGGAACACTGGCAAGCGTGCAGGCAGTACGCGATCAGGTGGTCGCGGCGGGACCGCCGATCACCGGCGCCTGCGGCCGCGGCAGGCTGTCGTCCTTGTCCTTGTCGCTCTTGCCGTTGCCCACCGGCGGACGCGGCGGACGGCCTTCCATGATGTCCTTCACCTGGTCGGCGTCGATGGTCTCCCACTCCAGCAGCGCCTTGGTCATCGCCTCGACCACGTCGCGCTTCTCTTCGAGGATGCGGCGGGCCACGCCGTACTGCTCGTCGAGGATGCGGCGGATCTCGGCGTCGACCTTCTGCTGCGTGGCCTCGGAGATGGTCTTGTTCTGGATGCCGTAGCCGGACTCGGCGTCGGCGTAGACCATCGTGCCCAGCGCGTCGGACATGCCGTAGCGGGTAACCATGCCGCGGGCGAGCTTGGTCGCGCGCTCGAAATCGTTGGAGGCGCCGGTCGACATCTCGCCCATGAAGATCTCCTCGGCGATGCGGCCGCCGAACAGGATCGCGATCTCCTCGAGCATCTTGTCGCGGTAATGGCTGATCTTGTCGTGCTCCGGGAGCTGCCAGGTCAGGCCCAGCGCCCAGCCGCGCGGCATGATCGTGACCTTGTGCACCGGGTCGGCCTTCGGCAGCGACATCGCCACCACCGCGTGGCCGGACTCGTGGTACGCGGTGTTGCGGCGCTCCTCGTCGCGCATGACCATGCTGCGGCGCTCGGGACCCATGTAGATCTTGTCCTTCGCGTCCTCGAAGTCCTGCATGTCCACTTCGCGCTTGTTGCGGCGCGCGGCGAACAGCGCGGCCTCGTTGACGAGGTTGGCGAGATCGGCACCGGAGAAGCCCGGGGTACCGCGCGCCAGCACGTCGGGACGCACGTTGTCGCCGAGCGGGACCTTGCGCATGTGCACGCGCAGGATCTGCTCGCGGCCCTTGATGTCGGGCAGGCCGACCATGACCTGGCGGTCGAAGCGGCCCGGACGCAGCAGCGCCTTGTCGAGCACGTCGGGACGGTTGGTCGCGGCGATCACGATCACGCCCTCGCCGCCCTCGAAGCCGTCCATCTCGACCAGCATCTGGTTGAGGGTCTGCTCGCGCTCGTCGTGGCCGCCGCCCATGCCGGACCCGCGATGACGGCCGACGGCGTCGATCTCGTCGATGAAGATGATGCACGGCGCGTGCTTCTTCGCCTGCTCGAACATGTCGCGCACGCGGCTGGCGCCGACGCCGACGAACATCTCGACGAAGTCCGAACCGGAGATGCTGAAGAACGGCACGCGGGCCTCGCCGGCGATCGCCTTGGCGAGCAGCGTCTTGCCGGTGCCCGGCGGGCCGACCATCAGCACGCCGCGCGGGATCTTGCCGCCGAGCTTCTGGAACTTGCCGGGGTCGCGCAGGAACTCGACGAGTTCGGCGACTTCCTCCTTGGCCTCGTCGCAGCCGGCGACGTCGGCGAAGGTGGCCTTGGTCTGGTCCTCGTTGAGCAGCTTGGCGCGCGAGCGGCCGAAGGACATCGCGCCCTTGGTGCCGCCCTGCTGCATCTGCCGCAGGAAATAGAAGAACAGGCCCACCAGCAGCGCGATCGGCAGCAGGTTCAGCAGCAGGCCGAGGAACAGGTTGCGGCCCGACGAGGGCGGGGTCTGCACGATCTGCACCTTGTGCTTGATCAGATCGTTGACCATGTCCCGGTCGCCCGGGCTGTAGGTGTAGAACTTGGAGCCGTCCTTGCGTTCGCCGCGGATGGTCATCCCGTCTTCCTGGATTTCCACCTTGGTGACGCGGTCGCTGCGGACCTGATCGACGAACTGGTCGTAGGTCAGGGGCTTGTCGGCCACGCCGAGCCCGGCGCCGTTGCCGAACAGGTTGAACACCGCCATCAGCACGATGGCGACGACCACCCACAACATCAGATTCCTGCCCAAGTTGTTCATCCCGTCGCTCGTCCCGCAGGACTTTTCAGAAGAATCGTTTCGAAGGACTTCAGCGGGGCGCTCCGGGGCGGCGGCCCTGTGCCAGGGCGTAGACCTCGGTCGAGCGCCGGCGCGAAGCCGCCGGTTTGCGGATCACGACACGGTCGTAGCGCGTACGCAAGTCCCGGACGTACGCATCGAACCCCACCCCCTGGAACAGCTTGATCAGGAAGTCGCCGCCGGGCTTCAAATGACGGTCGGCGAACTCCATCGCCAGTTCCGCCAGATGCATGGCCCGCGGCAGGTCCACCGCATCCACTCCGCTCATATTGGGCGCCATGTCGGAGAGCACAAGGTCCACGGGCTGCCCGTTCAGCAAGTCTTCCAGGCTGGCCAGCACCGCGTCCTCGCGGAAATCGCCGTGGATGAACTCGACCCCGGCAAGCGAAGGCATCTCCAGGATGTCCAGCGCCACCACCCGGCCGCTGTCGCCGAGCGCTTGGCGGACCCACTGCGACCAGCCGCCCGGGGCGGCGCCGAGGTCGACCACCACCATGCCCGGCTTCAGCAGGCGGTCGCGTTCGACCAGTTCCTCCAGCTTGTAGGCCGCCCGCGAACGCATGCCCTCCGCCTGCGCCTTCTTGACGTAGGGATCGGAGAAATGCTCCCTGAGCCAGCGGTGGCTGCTCTTGCTGCGGGTCATGCGGGGCGCTCGGAAGGGGACGGACGGGGCGCCGGTCCGGCGGGGCCGGCCTGCGGGCCATGATACCCTGCCCGCCGTTCCCATCCTGTCTCTCGCGCATGCCCAGTCCGTTGACCAACGCCCAGATCCGCTTCCTCCGTGGCCAGGCCCATGGCCTGAAGGCCATCCTCCAGCTGGGGGCCAAGGGGCTGACGGACGCGGTGGTGGCCGAGGTCGAGCTGGCGCTGGAGCACCACGAGCTGATCAAGGTGAAGGTCGCCGCCGAGGACCGCGAGGCCCGCGACGCGATGATCGCCGAACTGGCCGGACGCGCCGACGCGACCCTGGTCCAGCGGATCGGCAACGTCGCCGTGCTCTACCGCCAGAGCAGGGACCATCGGCAGATCGTGCTGCCGCGGGCGTGAGCGCACGGGCCTGCCGGATCGCCGCATGCTCCTCCACCTCGAACAACCCGACCACGCCTACGTCCTGCGCGGTGCCGACGGCACCTCGGCGCGGGTCAACGACCGCAGCCTGACCGCTAGCTTCGTGCTGTCGCCCGACACGCTGGTCGAAGACTGGGCGGTGCACGACGCCGCGGCGCTGACGCCCGCCGACCTCGAACCCCTGTTCGCGCTGGCACCCGAAGTGGTGCTGCTGGGCAGCGGCGGCCGCCAGGTCTTCCCGCCCGCGGCGACGCTGGCCGCCTGCCTGTCGCGCGGCATCGGCCTGGAAACCATGACGAACGCGGCCGCCGCGCGCACGTTCAACGTGCTGGCGGGCGAGGGTCGCCGCGTCGTCGCCGGATTCGTGCTGGCGGGCTGAGCGATGCGCCGGTCGCGCGCGCGCCTGCGGGCGACCGCACCGCCCTCCATCGCCGTGCCCTCGACCGCTGCGCCTTCGATCGCCATCGTGCTGGTCCTCGCGGTCCTCGGCATCGCACTCGCCGGCTGCGCGCTGCTGCCGCTGTCGCCGGAAAAACGCTACGCCTGCTGGCTCGACGCCGGCCATCGCGCCGAAGCCGTGCAGTACGCCGCGCGGCTGCAGGCCGAAGGCGTGGACGGCGTGGTGCCCGCCCCGGCGCTCGCGCGCACCGCCCGCAGATGGCGCGCCTGCCATCGCGACGAATTCGGCGTGCCGCCGGAGGACCTGCAGGCGAACATGCCGCCGACGCTGCGTCTCGTCGCGCAGTTGCGCGACCTCGGCATCCTCGACACGTCGCGGGCGCGATCGTCGTACCGCGATCCCGAACTCAACGCCTGCGCCGGCGGCAGCGCCGGCAGCAAGCACCTGCAGAACCGGGCGATCGACTTCGACCTGCCGGACCGCCCGGACAACGTCGCGAAGCTGTGCGCGTTCTGGCGCGAGCACGGCGAGGCCGCGCAGATGGGCCTCGGCTTCTACACGCCCACCGCGATCCACATCGACACCGCCGGCTACCGCACGTGGGGCCAGGACTTCCATCGCGGCACGTCGCTGTGCGTGGCGCCGTGACGCCGCGCGGGCATCGGCCCGCCGGACGTGCGCAGCACGCTCAAGGCGAACGCGATGCTGGCGGCAGCGGTTCGGACAGCGCGCGGAACAGGCGCAGCGCGGCGGGATGGAACACCGTGCCGTGGGTTTCGTCCGGCAGCGGCAGGTAACGCCAGGCCAGGCCCTTCGGCGCCTCGTCCTGCAGGATCGACGGCAGCCACACGGTCAGCGAGGCGAGCGTCGGTTCGCCGCTGGCGGCGACGAGCAGCCGCTCGCGCAGGCCGGGATGCGCCTTCAGGAACGGGCGCAGGCCCTTGAGCAGCGCCTTGTCGTTCCACCACAGCGCGGGATCGATCGCGATCCAGTCGTCGAACAGGCCGGGCGCCGCGACCAGCGTGTCGAGCACGAACAGCCCGGCCAGCGATTCGCCGACGAGCCCGCTCTCGCCGGCGACGCGGTAGCGGCGCGCGATCTCCGGCTTGAGTTCGTCGCGCAGGAACGCGCGGAACGGCACCGCGCCGCCGACGGCGGGGGCGATCGCGCGGTCCTCGGCGACGTCGGTCGCCGGGGTCATGTCGCGCCGGCGCTGCGTGTTCTCGATGCCGACGAGCAGGAACGGCCGCATGCTGCCGTTGGCGATCGACACCTGCATCAGGCCGGCGACGTGCAGGAAATCCTCGCCGAGGCCGCCGTCGAGCAGGTACAGCACCGGCAGCGGCGCATCGGGCTTCGCGGCACCGGACTCCGCAACCTCCGCCGGCGGACGCCAGACGTTGATGCGGCGGGTCTCGCCCAGCGCCTTCGAGTCGAGCGTGAAGGTGTCGCCGATCGCCAGCGGCTGCGCGGCGGAGGCGCGCGGCGCCGCATGCACGGGGCACCATGCGCAGGCCAGCGCCACCAGCGCGGCAAGGGCGAAGAGGCGGCCTGTCATCGCTTCGGCAGCGCCTGCAGCGGATCCTGCGGCTTGCCGTTGAACCGGATCTCGAAGTGCAGCATGTCGCGCGCCGCGCCGCTGTGGCCCATCTCCGCGATCTGTTCGCCGGCTTTCACGCGCTGGCCTTCGTTGACCAGCCGCGCGCGATTGTGGCCGTAGGCCGACAGCCACTGGTCGTCGTGCTTGATGATGATGAGTTCTCCGTAGCCGACGAGGCCGGCGCCGGAATACACCACCATGCCGTCGGCGGCGGCGCGCACCGGCGCACCGGCGCGACCGCCGATGTCGATGCCCTGCCGGGTGGGATCGCCGGCGGCGAACGTGCCGACCAGCGCACCGTCGGCCGGCCAGCGCCAGGGGAAGGACGCGGAGGCGGCCACCGGCGGCGGCGCGGGCGGCTTCGGCGTCGTCGGCGTGGTCGACGCCGGCGACGTGGAGGCCGGCGGCGACGGCGGACGACCGCCGGAGGGCGCCGTCGGCGCGGACGGCGTCGGCCGCGGCGATGTCGACGCCACCGGCGGCGATGCGCGATCCGGCGGCGGCGTCAGCCGCAGGCGCTGCCCGGGATGGATGGTGTACGGCGGCAGGATGCGGTTCCACATCGCCAGGTCCAGCGGGCTGATGCCGTGGCGGGTGGCGATGCGGTAGACGGTTTCGCCGGGGCGGACGACGGCGGTCGCACCCGGCTTCGGCGCCGCGGGGCGCACGATGCGCGACTCGTGCCGCGGCGGCGTGCGCACCACCGTACTGTGGCCGCAGGCGGCCAGCATCGCGAAGGCGGCCAACGCGGCAAGGCAGCGCGACGACGTGGATCGAGGCGTGATGGATCGCGACGGCATGGACGGGCGTGGTGTCATGCGGCCCACGCACGGTAGCCGAAGTAGCCGACCGCCAACAACAGCACGACCGAGATCGCCCAGCCCACCGGTTCGATCCAGCGATGCAGCGCGCGCTCGGCGCGTTCGCCGCCGATGCGGATCGCCAGCGCCACCGGATACACGCGATGGCCGCGGCCCACCACCATGCTGGCGAGGAACGGCAGCCACGGGATGCCGACGATGCCCGACGCCCAGGTCACGATCTTCAGCGGCAGCGCGAAGCCGACCAGCGCCAGCAGCCAGAACGCCTTCCACGGCGATTCGGCGGCGATCCCGCGCAGCTTCAGCACGCCCTGGTCGATGGCATCGGCCCAGCCGATCGCATCGAACAGCGGCCGCACGACCTCGTAGGCGTAATGGCCCAGCAGGTAACCGAGCACCGCGCCGACCAGCGAGCCGAGCAGGCTGAGCGTGGCGAAGCGCATGGCGCGCTGCGGCTGCGCCAGCGACATGGGCGCCAGCATCGCTTCCGGCGGCAACGGGAAGATGATCGCCTCGACGAAACTCAGGCCGACGAGGAACGTCGGCGCGCGCGGATCGCGCGACCAGACGATGGCGCGCCGGTACAGCGGACCGAAGAGCTTCACGCGTCCACCGTCCCGGACAGCAGCGGCACGAACACCACCGACGCCAGGTCGGTGCGCGTCACGCGGCCGTCGGCGAGGCGGCGCAGCTTCACCAGCGACTGCGCGCCCGCGCCGCCGACCGGCGCGACCAGCACGCCGCCGGGCGCGAGCTGCTCGATCAGCGCGTCGACCAGCGCCGGCGCGGCGGCGGTGACCAGGATCGCGTCGTAGGGCGCGTGCTCCGGCCAGCCGATGCGGCCGTCGTCGTGCTTGCTTCGCAGTTCCAGCCCGAGGCTGCGGAACCGCTTGCGCGCGGTGCGCAGCAGGTCGCCGATGCGCTCCACCGTGAACACCTCCAGCCCCAGCGCACCCAGCACCGCGGCCTGGTAGCCGGAGCCGGTGCCGACTTCGAGCACGCGCTTCGGCGGGAACGCGGCGCGCGGCGCGGCGGCGTCGACAACGTCATCTGCTTCGGCCGACGGATCGGCCTCGAACAGCGCCTCGGTCATGCGCGCGACGACCCACGGCTGCGAGATCGTCTGGCCATGGCCGATCGGCAGCGCGTTGTCCTCGTAGGCGCGGCCGGCCAACGCCTCGTCCACGAACAGGTGGCGCGGCACGGTGCGGATCGCGTTGAGCACGCGTTCGTCGCGGATGTGCTGCTCGCGCAGGCGCTCGATCAGGCGATCGCGCACGCGCTGCGAGGTCATGCCCACGCCCACCGCCTCCGGCTGCAGCCGGATCCGCGCCATCATGCGGCGCCCTCCCAACTGCCCGATGTGCGCAGGCCCGCGGCGAGGCCGCCGACCCAGCTGGCAACCTGCTCCAGCGCCTGGTAGCGCGTGAGGTCGACGTGGATCGGGGTGATCGAGATGTGGCCGCTGCGGACCGCGTGGAAATCGGTGCCCGGGCCGGCGTCCTGCTCGGGACCGGCGGCGCCGATCCACCACCAGGTGCGGCCGCGCGGGTCTTCCTGCGCGGTGCAGGGCTCGGCGCGGTGGCGGTTGCCCAGGCGCGTGACCTCGAAGCCGCGGATCTCGTCCCACGGCAGGTCGGGCACGTTGACGTTCAGGATGGTGTCCGCCGGCAGCGGATCGGCGCGCAGGCGGGCGACGATCTCCACCGCGGCGCGCGCGGCGGTCGCGTAGTGCGCGCCCTTGTGGTCGGCGGTGACCAGCGACAGCGCCACCGCCGGCAGGCCGAGGAAGCGGCCTTCCATCGCCGCGGCGACGGTGCCCGAGTAGATGACGTCGTCGCCGAGGTTGGCGGTGTTGTTGATGCCGGAGACCACGATGTCCGGCTCGCGCTCCAGCATGCCGGTGATCGCCACGTGCACGCAGTCGGTGGGCGTGCCGTGGACCCGCCAGGTCGTCTCGTCCTGGTGCACCACGCGGATCGGCATGTCGAGGGTCAGCGAATTGCTGGCGCCGGAACGGTCGCGGTCGGGCGCGACCACCAGCACCTCGTGGCCCGCGGCGCGCAGGCCCTCGGCGAGGGCGCGGATGCCGGGGGCGTCGACGCCGTCGTCGTTGCTGACCAGGATGCGCATGGGGAGTGTCGTCGCCTTCGGGAATCGAGCCTCGACATGATACCGGATGCATCGCGTGCGCTCCGGCGTGCGTGATCGACGCCCTCGCCTGCTACGCTCCGGCCGATGAGCCCGCGCAAGCCCCCGCCCGCCCCGCCGCCGGACGACGACGTCGACGACGCCGCGCTGTTCCGCGCCGCGATCGGGCCGGTGCGCGAACTGCCGGCGGCGCCGGTCGGGCCGGAGAAGCCCAAGCCGCGGCCGGCGGCGCGGATGCGCGAGCGCGACGAGGACGCGGCGCGCGACGAGTTCCGGCTGGCGCTGGACGAGATGCCGCTGCTCGCCGGCGATCCGCTGCGCTATCGCCGCGACGAGGTGCCGCCGCGCGTCCTGCAGCGGCTGTCGCGCGGGCAGTACTCGGCGCAGGACGAGATCGACCTGCACCTGGCCGACCTCGCGACCGCCGAGACGCTGCTGCGCCGCTTCCTGCGCGAGGCCGTCGATGCCGGGATCGGCTGCGTCCGCGTCATCCACGGCAAGGGCCTGAACTCGCCCGACGGCCTGCCGCTGCTGAAGAACCTCGTCGATCGCCTGCTGCGCCAGCGCGCCGACGTGCTGGCGTTCCATTCGGCGCCGCCGGCGCAGGGCGGCACCGGCGCGGTGCTGGTGCTGCTGGCCTCGCGGCGCTGATCGCGTGGCGAGGCGCGTCGCTTCGATCGCCTAGAATGCGCGGGACTTCGCACGCGCAATCCCGATGAACAACGAAGAGACCGGACCGGCCGCGCCGGTGGCCGGCGTCCGCCGCGCCGGCGTCGACCTCGGCGGCCTGATGTCGGTCCTCAGCCGGCACCTGTATTCCACGCCGATGGTCGCGCTGCGCGAGCTGGTGCAGAACGCGCACAATTCGATCGTCCGGCGGCGCATCGAACAGCCCGGCTGGACCGGCCCGTCACGCATCGACATCGTCGGCGACCACGCCTCCAACACGCTGCGCATCGTCGACACCGGCGCCGGCCTGACCGAATCCGAGATCCACGCCTACCTCGCCACCGTCGGCGTCGGCTACACCCGCCGCCTGCGCGAGTCCGGGCAGGACGACGGCGGGCTGATCGGCATGTTCGGCCTCGGCTTCCTGTCGGCGTTCGTGCTGGCGAAGCAGGTGTCGGTGCGCACCACGTCGTACCAGACGCCGCATCTCGGCCACGTCTACAGCTCGATCAACGCCGAGCAGTATTCGGTCGAGGCGATGCCGCCGCGCGCGGTCGGCACCGAGGTCGTGCTGAAGCTGCACGACGAGCATGCGGCGCTGGCGACGACGCAGCGGCTGCGCGAGATCCTCGAACACTACTGCGCGCTGCTGGCCGAGCCGATCCACATCGGCGGCGGCGATGCGATCAATCCCGAGCCGCCGCCGTGGCGGCCGCACGATGCGGCCCCGCTGCATCCGATCCAGGCGCGTCGCCGCGACCTCGCGTTCGCCGCGCGCTTCGAGCGCAGCTTCGAGCCGATCTGCACGCTGCCGCTGCGCGCGCGCGACGACAGCGATGCGGTCGGCCTGCTGTGGGTGCAGGACGGCGGCACCTACGGCAGCAGCGACAACCGCAATCTGTCGGTGTTCCTGCGCGGCATGCTGCTGGACGACGACGCCCGCGACCTGCTGCCGTCGTGGGCGGGCTTCGCCGGCGGCGTGATCGAATCGCGGCGGATGACGCCGACCGCCAGCCGCGAGGACCTGCAGCGCGATGCGCACTACCGCGCCACGAAGCACGCGATCGCCGAGGCGCTGATCGACGGGCTGGCGACGGTCGCGCGCGAACAGCCGGAGGCGTGGCGCCGCATCCTCGCCCGCCACAACGAGGCGCTGCTGGGCGCGGCGCTGTGCGACGATCGTCTGTTCGACATGCTGATGGACGCGGTGCGCATCCCGACCACGCAGGGCGACCTGCCCGTGCGCGAGCTGCAATCGAAAGGCGCCGTGCACGTGATCCTCGAAGACCGGCAGGGCTTCGAGGCGATGCTGTTCCGCGCGATGGGCGTGCCGGTCGCGCGCGGCAACCGCTACGCCGTGGTGCCGTTCCTGCGTCGCTGGGCGAACGCGCGCGGCCTGCGGCTGGTGGAGCTGGGCACCGAGCAGGGCAACCGCCAGCTGTTCCGCCTCGCCGAATTGCCCGCGGACGAGATCGGGTGGCTGCAACGCCATCTCGGCGACGGCGAGAAGCTGGTGCCGGCGCATTTCCAACCGGGCGAACTGCCGCTGATCGTCGTCGCAGACCGCGACACCGAACTGAAGAAGCGGCTGGACGAAGACGCCGAAGACCGCAAGGTCTCGCTCTCCGCGCTGCGCCTCGCGCGCAGGTTCACCGCCGGCATCGACGCCAGCCACGACCGCAGGCTCTACGTGAACCTCGACAATCCCGCGGTCGCGCGGCTGTTGCGCGCCGTGCGCGACGACGACGCGAACGCGGCGGTCGCCGCGCGCCTGCTGAAGGCGTTCAAGAATCTGCTCGACGGCCAGGGCGCGCACGCGCCGACCGCGCTGCAGGGCGCGCTGGGCGACCTCGCCGCGTCGGTCGAATGCCTGATCGACCCCACCCTTCCCCTTCGCGACAAGACTCCGACCGCATGAACATCTGGCAATGGATGGAGCGCCTGCAGCAGGACCTCGCCGAGGCCGGGCAGGTGCACAACGCCGAGCTGATCGAACGCCTCAGCAGCGAGATCTGCGACCTCGAGACCGAACGCGCGGAAGCGCTACTGCCGGAGCTGAAGGCCCTGTGCAGGACGCTCGACAATCCGTGGCTGGAGGTCTTCATCGGCCACTGGGAGATGCGCAACCGCCTCGGCAACAACGGCGAAGGCGAGACCGCGCTGCGCGAAGCGGTGGCGCTGTTCGAGTTCGCGCACCGCGACGACACCGTCGCCTGCCCGCAGTCGGTCTGCGTGACCCAGGACCTGTCCGCCTGCTACGCCAACATCGACGGCCCGGGCTGGGTCGAGGAGCGCATCGCCGTCTGCGACGAAACGCTGGCGCGCATCGACCCGACCTGGGCCTGTTTCCAGTGCCTGTCGAACGAGAAGGCCGAGGCGCTGATCGACGCCGGCCGGCTCGACGACGCGCTGGCCTACCTGCAGGCGCAGCAGGAGACGCTGCTCGCGCACGGCCAGGAGGTGAACGACGGCGTCCGCGAGATCCACCACCGTGTGCTGCTGGCGATGGGCCGGCACGCCGAGGCGCTGGAACGCATCGAAGCGCTGGAGGCGGAGGTCGACGGCCCCGAGTGGCGCAACATCAGCCTGCCGCGCGCGCTGCAGAAGGCCGAGGCGCTGGCCGCGCTCGGCCGCGACGACGAGGCCTGGGACGCGCTGCCCGGATTCCACGACACAAATGCCGGCAACCGCTGGCGCTGGCTGCGCGCGATCCTGCCGCTGCTGCAGCGCCAGCCGGCCCGCAACACCTGGGCGCTGGGCCGCGGACTGGAAAAGGCGCTGCGGCCTTTCGCGTCGACCGGCGCCCACCGCACCGTCGTCGACATGGCGATCACCTGCGCCGACCTCGCGCTGGCGCGCGACGCGCGCTGGTCGGCGGAACGCCACCTGCGACTGGCGCGGACGCATCGCGATGCTTTGCGCGATCCGGCCTCGGCCGACGCCGCACTGGCGGCATTGCAGGCGCGGATCGACGCGCATCCGCGCCGCGACCCGATGCCGGTACCGGCCGAAGACCTCTCGGCGTGGCTGCAGCAGCGACCGGACGACGACCGCAATCCGGAGCAGGACATCGAATGGCTGCTCGCGGCCGTCGTCGAGCGCCCGGACGATGCCGGCCTGTGCACGCACGCGGCTTCCGCCTTGCAGGCCTGCGGCGCCGATCGCGACGCCATCGACCTGCTGTGGCGGCACGTCGAACGCCGCGCCGGCGCCGAGGATGCCGGCAACGTCGCGTCGACGCTGCTGTCCGCGCTGCTGGCCGCCGGCGACCACGCCGGCGTCGAACGCCTGACGCGCCTGTGCGAAGCCCACGACCCGCGCATGGCCTGCTGGTGCCGCGCGCGGCTCGCCCAGCACCAGCAGGACTGGCCCGCGGTCGAACGGCACTGCCTCGATCTGCTGGCGCGGTCGCCCGACGCGCAAGGCGCGCGCCGTCTGCTGGCGCATGCGCTGATGACGCAGCGGCGCTTCGCCGACGCCGCGGTCCGGCATCGCGAACTGTGCGAAGCCGATCCAGACGATCGTTCCGCGCGCTGGGACCATCTCGCCGCCGCCACCGCCGCGGAAGACTGGACGACGGTGCGCGCGGTCGCCGCCGAACTCGGCATGACCCTCGAACCCGGCGACGGCGATGCCGGCGGGGGCGCGATCGACGAAGACTGGGGCTGGGTGATCGTGCGCCACGAGGAAGACGGCAAGACGCTGGACTACTACGCCAGGCGCAGCGGGCCGGTGCACGCGGTCATGCTGGAGAACGCGCCGCCGGCGCATCGCCAGCGCGTCGGCGACCGCGTCGTGTTCGACGCCGCCGCGCTGCATCCCGCGCCGGAGGACGAGGAGGAACGCCGGCGGTTCGTGCCGACGTTCCGCGCGATCCACACGCTGTCGGTAGGCGGCTACGGACGCAGCTGGGTGGTCGACGGCCCGGCGCCGGACGACGACGCGTTCGACGCGCTCCGCGAGGCGCTGCACGCGCGCGGCTGGCGGGTGTGGATCCACAGCGGCGACGGCTATCGACTGGAGGACGGCGCGCAGGACGGCGCGCCGCTGCCCGGCGTGGTGTTCACCGTGTCGGCACCGGCGACGGTCGCGCCCGCGGAGATCGACCGCGCGCTGGCCGAGGCGACGGCCGGCTGGCCGCACCGCGTGTCGTGGGTCGCGCGCGCCGCGTCCCGCGGCGCCGCCCCGCAGCCGCACCGGGACGCGCTCGCACGCTACCGACTGTGAGCGATCAGCGCGCCCCCGC
>JBQCJG010000041.1:0-2624 GCA_051952955.1 Lysobacteraceae bacterium
TGTAGTAGCGCACGATGTCGCGCAGCGCCTCTTCGGCGACGTCGAGTTCCTCCGGCTTGAGGCCGTTCGCCTTGAGCTGCTTCGGCAGCAGGTAGCGCTCGGCGATGTTGAGCTTCTCTTCCTCGGTGTAACCCGGGAGACGGATCACCTCCATGCGGTCGAGCAGCGGCCCCGGGATGTTCAGCGAGTTCGACGTGGCGACGAACATCACCTCGGAGAGATCGAGATCGACTTCGAGGTAGTGGTCGTTGAAAGCGCTGTTCTGCTCGGGATCGAGCACTTCCAGCAGCGCAGCCGAGGGATCGCCGCGGAAGTCCATCGACATCTTGTCGATCTCGTCCAGCACGAACAGCGGGTTGCGCGAACCGGCCTTGTTGAGGTTCTGCACGATGCGGCCCGGCATCGAACCGACGTAGGTGCGGCGGTGGCCGCGGATCTCGGCCTCATCGCGCACGCCGCCGAGCGACATGCGCACGAACTTGCGGTTCGTGGCCTTCGCGATGCTCTGGCCGAGCGAGGTCTTGCCCACGCCCGGCGGACCGACGAGGCACAGGATCGCGCCCTTCATCCGCTTCACGCGCGTCTGCACCGCGAGGTATTCGAGGATCCGCTCCTTCACCTTCTCGAGGCCATAGTGGTCGGCATCGAGCGTTTCCTGCGCGACCTTCAGGTCCTTGCGGATCTTGGTGCGCTTGTTCCAGGGCACGCCGAGCACCCAGTCGAGATAGTTGCGCACGACCGCGGCCTCGGCCGACATCGGCGACATCTGCTTGAGCTTGTTGAGTTCGGACTTCGCCTTGGTCTCCACCGGCTTGGGCATGCCGGCCTCGGCGATGCGCCGGGCCAGATCCTCGATGTCGTTCGGCGCATCGTCCAGGTCGCCCAGTTCCTTCTGGATCGCCTTCATCTGCTCGTTGAGGTAGTACTCGCGCTGGCTCTTCTCCATCTGCGACTTCACGCGGCCGCGGATGCGCTTCTCCAGCTGCTGCACGTCGATCTCGCCGTCGACCAGACCGACCAGCAGCTCCAGCCGCTTGCCGATCTCCACCGCTTCCAGCAGCCGCTGTTTCTCGGCCAGGCGCACGCTGAGGTGCGCCGAGATGGTGTCGGCGAGGCGGCTTGGCTCGTCCATGCCGGACAGGGTCTGCATCAGCTCCGGCGGCAGCTTGCGGTTGGTCTTCACGTACTGCTCGAACAGGCTCATCAGCGAACGCCCGATGGCCTCGACCTCGCGCGGGTCGTGGCGTTCGACCGGATCGAGCACCGTCGCATCGCCGGCGAGCGCACCGTCGGCCTCGTGCACGCGCGTCAGGCGCGCGCGGGAGACACCTTCGACCAGCACCTTGATCGTGCCGTCGGGCAGCTTCAGCAGTTGCAGCACCTGCGCGAGCGTGCCGACTTCGTACAGATCGGCAGCGGCGGGGTCGTCGGTTTCGGGCGATTTCTGCGCGACGAGGAGGATGCGCTTGTCGCGGTCCATCGCGAGGTCGAGCGCGCGGATCGATTTCTCGCGCCCGACGAACAGCGGGATGACCATGCTGGGGAAGACGACGACGTCGCGCAGCGGCAGCACGGGGATGTCGACGAGGGGACTGGCGGAGGAATCGCTCATGGGGGGCTCCGATCGGGTTGCCGGCGCCCGGTGGACGTCGACCTTCGGCCCGTTATGGGGCCGCTGCGGAAGGGATGCAAGCGCGGTCCGCCGAACGGGGAACGCGCGGCGCGGTGCAGGCGACGGACACCGCGGGGCCGGAAACGCGACGGGCACCCGGAGAAGCTCCGGATGCCCGCGGGAAGTGTCGCCGTGGCGCGGCCGTCACTCGGCGGACGCGACCTTGTTAGGGGGCGTCTGGTAGATCAGGTACGGCTCGGACTTGTGCTCGATCACCGACTCGTCGACCACCACCTTGCTGACGTTCTCCAGCGACGGCAGGTCGTACATGGTGTCGAGCAGCACCGATTCGACGATGGTGCGCAGGCCGCGGGCGCCGGTCTTGCGCTTCAGCGCCTTGCGGGCGATCGCCGAGAGCGCGTCCTGGCGGAACTCCAGCTCCACGCCCTCCATCTCGAACAGCTTGCGGAACTGCTTGCTGATGGCGTTCTTGGGCTCGGTGAGGATCTTCACCAGCGCGGCTTCGTCCAGTTCCTCCAGCGTCGCGACCACCGGCAGGCGGCCGACGAATTCCGGAATGAGGCCGAACTTGATGAGATCTTCCGGCTCCACGTCGAACAGCACCTTGCTGACGTCGGCCTTGCGCTCGCTGCTCTTGAGCTTGGCGCCGAAACCGATGCCGCCGGATTCGCTGCTGCGCTGCTGGATGATCTTGTCCAGGCCGGCGAACGCGCCGCCGACGATGAACAGGATGTTGCGGGTGTCGACCTGCAGGAATTCCTGCTGGGGATGCTTGCGGCCGCCCTGCGGCGGGACGCTGGCGACAGTGCCTTCGATCAGCTTCAGCAGCGCCTGCTGCACGCCTTCGCCGGACACGTCGCGGGTGATCGACGGGTTCTCGCTCTTGCGCGAGATCTTGTCGATCTCGTCGATGTAGACGATGCCCTGCTGCGCCTTCTCGACGTCGTAGTCGCACTTCTGCAGCAGCTTCTGGATGATGTTCTCGACGTCC
>JBQCJG010000042.1:0-5926 GCA_051952955.1 Lysobacteraceae bacterium
GGTGCCGTGCTGGTCGTCGTGGAAGACCGGGATGTTCATCCGCTCGCGCAGCTTGCGCTCGACGATGAAGCACTCCGGCGCCTTGATGTCCTCGAGGTTGATGCCGCCGAAGGTCGGCTCCAGCGAGGCGATGATGTCGACCAGCTTGTCGGGATCGCGTTCGTCGACCTCAATGTCGAACACGTCGATGCCGGCGAACTTCTGGAACAGCACGCCCTTGCCTTCCATCACCGGCTTGCCGGCGAGCGGGCCGATGTCGCCCAGGCCCAGCACCGCGGTGCCGTTGGTGATCACCGCGACCAGGTTGCCGCGCGCGGTCATCTCGCTGGCGGCGTTGGGATCGGCGACGATCGCCTCGCAGGCGTAGGCCACGCCGGGCGAGTAGGCCAGCGACAGGTCGCGCTGCGTCACCAGCGGCTTCGTCGGCGCGACCTTGATCTTGCCCGGCGGGTCCTGGCGGTGGTACTCGAGGGCGGAGTCTTTCAGGTCTTGGGACGCGTCGTGGTCGGACATCGCGGTGGATCCAGGGGCCGGGTCGGCATTCTAAGGGATGGGGATCAGTCGTCGTCGCCGAGCGTACGCTGCGCCGGCGTATGGAGCGACGCCTCGGGCGCGGGCGGCAGCGCGCCGGCCGGCGGCGGGCCTGCGGCCAGTTCGGCGCGCAGCCGCGCGAGGTCGAGCCCGCCTTCCCAGCGCGAGACGACCAGCGTGGCGACGCCGTTGCCGACGAGGTTGGTGATCGCCCGCGCCTCGCTCATGAAGCGGTCGATGCCGAGGATCAGCGCCAGCCCCGCGACCGGGACCGACGGTACCACCGCCAGCGTCGCGGCGAGGGTGATGAAGCCCGCGCCGGTGACGCCCGACGCGCCCTTGGAGGTCAGCATCGCCACCAGCAGAAGGCTCAGTTGCTGGCCGAGGCTGAGGTCGATGTTCATCGCCTGCGCGACGAACAGCGCGGCCATCGTCAGGTAGATGTTGGTGCCGTCGAGGTTGAACGAATAGCCGCTGGGCACCACCAGGCCGACCACCGACTTCGGGCAGCCGAGGCGCTCGAGCTTCTGCATCAGCGGCACCAGCGCGGACTCCGACGACGACGTGCCCAGCACCAGCAGCACCTCGTCGCGGATGTAGCGCAGGAAGCGCAGGATCGAGAAGCCGGTGAGCCGCGCCACCGCGCCCAGCACCAGCAGCACGAACAGCGCGCAGGTGGCGTAGAAGCCGGCCATGAGCTTCGCCAGCGGGCCGAGGCTGTCGAGGCCGTACTTGCCGATGGTGAACGCCATCGCGCCGCCGGCACCGATCGGCGCGAGGCGCATGATGAACGCCATCATCCGGAAGAAGATCTCCGACAGCGCGTCCAGCAGCGCGTGCACCGGCTGTGCGCGTTCGCCCAGCGCGCTCGTCGCGAAGCCGAACAGGCAGGCCAGCAGCAGCACCTGCAGCAGGTCGCCGTCGCCGGTGAAGGCGTCGACGAAGGTCTTCGGGATGATGTGCAGCAGGAAGCCGACGGTGGTCTGCTCGTGCGCCTTCTGCGCGTAGTCGGCGACGGCCGCGGCGTCCAGCGTGGCCGGGTCGACGTCGAAGCCGGCGCCGGGTTTCCACAGGTTCACCACCAGCAGGCCGAGGCCGAGCGCGAACGTCGACACCACCTCGAAGTAGAGGATCGCCCTCGCGCCGATGCGGCCGACGCCGCGCAGGTCGGACGCGCCGGCGATGCCGGCGACGACGGTGAGGAAGATGATCGGCGCGATCAGCATCTTCACCAGCGCGATGAAGCCGTCGCCGAGCGGTTTCAGCGCGACGCCGGTGGCCGGCGCGACGTGGCCGATGGCGCCGCCGACGACGATCGCGGCGATCACCCACAGGTAGAGGCGGCCGGCGCGCGGCGTCGTGGCGGCGGTGGTCATGGGGCGGCGTCTCCGTGGCGGCGCGAGGTGCGCATCACACGCCGAGCCCCAGCACGAGGTCGTCGGCATCGACGCGGTCCAGCCGGATCTTGTTCGCGAACAGCGAGAACGCGAGCATGCCGGCGAGCCCGTTCGCGCGGCGCATCCACGGCGGCACGTAGTGCGGCGGCGCGACGACGCCGGCGTCGAACATCGGCTGCAGCGCGAACACGTCTTCCAGCGCCAGCTTGCCGGCGAACAGCTGCCGCGCGGTGGACAGCCTGCGGTGGCGCAGGCACCAGCGGAAGAACGTGTGCACGCCGAGCAGGCCGTGCAGGTAGACGGTGTCCTTGGTGAACGCCGCGCCGCCGCCGAGCGGCGCGCCGCGGAACACGCGCTGCGCCGAGGCGAAGCTGTCCTCCGGCGTCTGCCCCGCGTCGAGGAAGAAGCGGAACACCTGCACGAAGTCGGCGCCGTTGATCGCCATGTCGATCGCGACGATGCGCAGGCTGATGCGCTTCATGCGCTCGATGTCCATCGAGCCGGAGATCAGTTCGGCGAACGTCGCCAGCCCTTCCTGCGTGGCGGTGGTGCGCGGCGACCCGCGGGCCAGCGACGGCAGCCGCGGCTGCTCGCGGCCGTTGAGGCCGGTCAGCGTGTGCACGAACGCCTCGTGGACCAGCAGCTGCTGGTGGTCGTAGTCGCTGAAGCCGGTGTTGGTGCGGATGCGGATGCGCGTGGGACTGGCCGCGGCCTTCGCGATGAGGTCGGGATCGAGTTCGACCTGGATGCGGTGGTCGACGAAGAACGCGTCGATCTCCGGCTGCAGCAGGTCGCGCAGGGTCTCCGCCGACATCACTGCTTCCGGCTCGATCTCGCGCAGCTCCTGGTCCATGTCGTCGGCGAGGCCGATGAAGTGCCGCGCGGCCTCGAGGTTGGTCGGGCCGTCGCCGGGCAGCATCTCCACCGGGCGGCCGTAGAGCCGCGTCGAATACGCGGTCATGCGGTAGGTGCCGGCGGCGTCGAGCAGGCGCGTGGCGATGCGCCAGCTTTCGGCGGTGGCCAGCAGGTAGCGGCCGAGCGGGTGGTCGGCGTCGGCGGCCTGCGCGATCGCCGCCAGCTCCGCGCGCACGTCGGTGAAGTCGGTCTTCGCGTAGGCGACGGCCGGCAGGTGGATGCGACCGATCTTCCACGCCGCGAGGAAGGTCTCCTGTGCGCTGGCCGGCCAGCTCACGGTGTCGAGCAGGCGGATGCCGCGCACCGCCGCGACCAGCCGCGCGTCCAGCGCCGCGTGATGGGCGATGGCATCCGCTTCGGTCATGCCGCCCGCCCTGTAGGAGCGCCGGAAGGCGCGACCGGCTTGATGAAAGCCTTCCCGTCATTCGTCGCGCCTCCCGGCGCTTCTACAGGATGGGTTTCAATGCCGGCCATATTTGTCGTCCAGCCGCTTGTTCAGCGCCTTGCCCTGCACCCGCGCGTCGGCCTTCTGCGCGAGCCGGGTGGCAAGGCGGTCGGCCGCACCGGCGACTTCGTCGCGCAGCTTCAGGTAGTTCGCGAAGCGGGCCGCGTCCAGCGTGCCGGCCTCGATCGCCGCGCGCACCGCGCAGCCGGGTTCCTTCGCGTGGCGGCAGTCGCGGAACCTGCACGTCCCGGCCAGCGCCTCGATGTCGGCGAAGCCGCCGTCGGCCAGCGTTTCCTCGCCGGTGGGCTTCAGCTCGCGCATGCCCGGCGTGTCGATGAGGCAGGCGCCGGACGGCAGCGGGATCAGCGTGCGGAACGTGGTGGTGTGGCGGCCGCGGGCGTCGCTCTCGCGCACCTCGCCGGTCTTCATCTTCTCGATGCCCAGCAGCGTGTTGGTCAGCGTCGACTTGCCGGCGCCGGACGAGCCCACCAGCACCGCGGTGCGGCCCGGGCCCAACCACGGGTCGAGCGCGGCGACGCTGGCGCGGTCCCGGGCGTTCACCGCCACCGCGACGATGCCCTGCGCGGCGAGTTCGGCCAGCGCGGCGAGGCCGGCCTCGGCGTCGCTGCCGTCGCGGTCGGCCTTGGTCAGCACGACCACCGGGGTCGCGCCGCCGCCGCCGACCAGCAGCAGGTAGCGCTCGATCCGGCGCGGGTTGAAGTCGGCGTCCAGCCCGCAGACCACGAACACGGTGTCGATGTTCGCGGCGATCAGCTGCTGGTGGTAGTGCTCGCCGGCGGCGGCGCGCTTGATCGCCGTGCGCCGCGGCAGCAGGGCGACGATCCGCGGCTTCGGGCTGGCGTCCTCGACCAGCGCCCAGTCGCCGACCGCGGCGCGGTCCTGCGGCGGGAAGCGGCGGCGGGCCCATTCCGGCGGCGATTCCACCGCCAGCGTGTGGCCGGGCGCTTCGGCCACCACGTAGCCGGTGCGGTGCTGCTCGATCACCCGCGCCGGGCGGGCCTGCGGATGCGCCGCGAGCACCGCGGCCCAGGCCGGGTCGTCGACGTCGCCCGCGCCGGGGCCGGCGAAGGGCCAGCCGATCGCGCCGAGGGCGTCCATGCCGGGGTCGGCGGGGTTCAAGCGGTGCAGGGTCGGGCCGTCATCGGGCGATTCTATGCCGCACCGGGCAGGGGCGCACGGCCGGGAACGGGCGGTGGCGGGCGATTTCCGCTAGTCTTTGCCGACTTTTTCCGTGCCCGCCGCGATGTCGTCCTCCAGCCCCAAGTCCAGCCTCAAGACCCGTGAACGCCTGTCCGAAGTCCGCTACGAGATCCGCGGCGAACTGGCCCGGCGGGCCCGCGAACTGGAAGGCCAAGGCCGGCAGCTGATCAAGCTCAACATCGGCAACCCGGGCGCGTTCGGGTTCCGCGCGCCGGAGCACCTGCAGCGCGCCATCGCCGACCACATCGCCGAGACCGATCCCTACACCCACCAGCAGGGCCTGCCGGCCGCGCGCGAGGCCATCGCCGATTTCCACCGCCGGCGCGGCACGCCCAATGCGTCGCCCGAGCGCGTGTTCGTCGGCAACGGCGTGAGCGAGCTGATCGATCTGTCGCTGCGCGCGCTGCTCAACCCGGGCGACGAAGTGCTGCTGCCGTCGCCGGACTACCCGCTGTGGTCGGCCGCGACCATCCTCAACGACGGCCGCCCGGTGTACTACCGCTGCCGTCCCGAGGATGGCTTCCTGCCGGACCCGGACGAGATCGCGTCGCTGGTGTCCTCGCGCACCCGCGCGATCGTGCTGATCAACCCGAACAACCCGACCGGCGCGACCTATCCGCGCGCGATCCTCGAACGCATCGTCGCGATCGCGCAGAAGCACGGCCTGCTGCTGATGGCCGACGAGATCTACGACCACATCCTCTACGACGACGCGACGGGGTCGAAAAGCGTGTTCCAGCCGCTGGCGCCGCTGGCCGGCGACCATCCCTGCCTGTCGTTCGGCGGCCTGTCGAAGGTGCATCGCGCCTGCGGCTGGCGCGTGGGCTGGGCCGTGCTCAGCGGCGATCCGCTCGCCAGCGGCGAGTTCCACCACGCCATGGACCTGCTCGGCGCGCTGCGCCTGTGCGCCAACGTGCCCGGGCAGTTCGCGATCCACGCCGCGCTGCAGGGCGTCGACACCATCACCCCGCTGACGTCCGCCGGCGGCCGCCTGTACGAGACCCGCCGCGCGCTGCTCGACTGCTGCGAGGCCAGCGAGCACCTGTCGCTGGTCGCGCCCGCCGGCGCGCTGTACGGCTTCCCGGCCGTCACCGGCGACGCCGCGAAGGGCTTCGACGACCACGCCTTCGCGCTCGAGATGCTGGAAACCGAGGACGTGCTGATCGTCCCGGGCTCCAGCTTCAACGTGTCCGACCGCAACCACTTCCGCGTCACGCTGCTGCCGGAAGCGCCGGTGCTGCGCGAAGTGTTCGCGCGCATCGACCGCGTGCTGTCGCGCCGCGCCGCGCAGGCCCGCGCCGCGCGCGTCGCGGTGGCCTGAGCCGTGGTGCCGGCGGCGCTGCTGGCCGCGGTGCTGGCCGCCGCCCCGGGCGACGACGGCCGCGCCGCGTCGTCGCCGCTGCGCTACCTCGCGCTC
>JBQCJG010000043.1:0-4768 GCA_051952955.1 Lysobacteraceae bacterium
GGCGCTGGGGGCGGCGGTGTCGGGGCGCCGCTACTTGTCCAACTGGCCTGGGGGGGGGGGGGGGGGGGGCGCGGCGGCCCCGCGTCGGGGGTCAGCAGTAGTAGCTGTTGTCGGTGCCGGGATAGCGGCTGGTGCGCTCGCTGGTGCCGGTGCAGCCGGCGACGACGACGCCATCGCGGATCTGCCATTGCGGCGACTGCGGGGCATCGGCGCGTACGTCCTCGCGGACCTCGGCCAGACGGAAAGCGAACGGGGCGCGGCTGGGTTCCATGGCGATTCGCCTCATTGCGGTTCGGTGGACTGCGCGGACACGCGGCCCGCGCAGCGGGTCGCGCGGGACTCAGCAGTAGATGCCGTTGTCCCGGCCCGGATAGCGGTCGCCGCGCGCGTCGGGGCCGCTGCAGCCGGCGACCGCGACGTCTTCGCGGACCTGCCACGGCGTCTGCGGCGCCTGGTCCCGGGTTTCGGCCAGACGGAAAGCGAAGGTGGCGGCGGTGTCGTTGTCCTGCTTCATGGCGAACTCTCCTTGTGTGGTGATCGCGATGCATGGCGACGGACGCCGCCATGCGTGGCCTTCGGGGGAGCGAGAAACGGCGATCAGCACCAGACGCCGTTGTCGCGGCCGATGTTGGCGCTGTAGCGGTAATCGCCCTGGCCGGTCGGGTCGGTGCAGCCGGCGGCGGCGATGCCGTCGCGCATCGTCCACTCGGCCTGCTCGCTCGCGGTGTCGCAGGCATCGGCCAGACGGAAGGCGAAGGGGGCGCGTTGGGTGTCCATGGTCCTGTGTCCTTGTCGTTGACGAAGCGGGCGTCCCGCGCCCGCAGCGGTGGAGCGGATGGAGGCGATCGTCGGAGCGTCGGGGCGAGCGTCGCCGCAGGGCGGAGACGCGATCAGCACCAGATGCCGTTCTCGCCGCCCCAGTACGTGGTGGCGCGGTAATCGTCGGCGCTGCGGACGTACGTGCAACCGGCGACGGCGACGCCGTCGCGGATCGCCCACGGGGCCTGCGCGGCATCCGCAGGGGCGGTGTTCTCGCGCTCGGCAAGCCGGAAGGCGAAGGTCCTGGTTTCCATGTGCATGTCCTTTCGTTTCGATGATCGAAGCACTTGATGGCACGCCGATCGATGCAACCCGTCGGCACCGCCATCACTAGCACTCGTCGATCGCGGTCGTCAATCGAACGGCGACCGTCGGCGCCGCGCCGATCGCGAATGCGACGGGATGCCGGAAACCGCCATGCGCCGGCGCACGTGCGCGCGGTTGACGTGCGGCGTCGCAACAGGTTAACGTGATAGCACGTTAATACACGAATACGTCCGCGGCGCCCCGATGAAGCAACGTCCCCAGCCACTGCCCGATCGCGACGCCCGTGCCGGGCTCGACGCGCTGGCCGGCACCCTGGCCGGCCTGCGCCGGCCGGAGGACGTGCGTGCGTTCCTCGAGGATCTGTGCACGCCGGCCGAACTGGAGGCGATGGCCGATCGCTGGAAGGTGGTGCCGCTGCTGGTCGAAGGCGTGCCGTACCGCGAGATCCACGATCGCACCCTCGTCAGCGTGACCACCATCGGCCGGGTGGCGCGCACGCTCGAACGCGGCGCCGGCGGCTACCGCCTCGCCATCCGCCGCCTGTCGCGTCGCGCCGCCGACGCTTCCTGAAGGATTTCCTCCCCATGCAACGTCCCGCCGCCGGTCCCACGCGCGATCGCCTGCGCATCGCCATCCAGAAGAGCGGCCGGCTCAGCGAACCCGCGCTGGCGCTGCTCGCCGCCGCCGGCCTGAGCTGGCAGGAGAGCCGCGACAAGCTGTTCTACTACGGCGAATCGCTGCCGATCGACCTGCTGCTGGTGCGCGACGACGACATCCCGGGCCTGATCGCCGACGGCGTCTGCGACCTCGGCATGGTCGGTCGCAACGTGCTGCTGGAGCAGGGTTGCGAGCGTTCGGCCCGCGGCGAGCCGGTGCCGTTCGAGGAACGGCGCGCGCTGGGTTTCGGCCGCTGCCGGCTGATGTTCGGCATCCCGGATCACTGGGACTGGGATCCGCAGGCGCAATTGCCCGGTACCCGCATCGCCACCAGCTACCCCGCGCTGCTCTCGCGCTGGCTGGCCGAGCGCGGCATCGCGGCCACGCCGGTGACGATGTCCGGCTCGGTCGAACTGGCGCCGCGGCTGGGCCAGGCCGATCTGGTCTGCGACCTCGTCTCCAGCGGCGCCACGCTGGCCTCGAACCGGCTCAAGCCGGTCGAAGTGGTGCTCGACAGCGAAGCCGTGCTGGCCGGCCCGGTCGAGCCCTTCGCCGACATCCGCGCCGGGATCGCCGAGCTGCTGCTGCGGCGTCTCGACGGTGTGATGAAGATTCGCGACAGCAAGCTGCTCATGCTGCAAGCTCCGCGGTCGATCCTGCCGCAGGTCCTGCAGTTGCTGCCCGACGCCGAGCCGCCCACCGTCACCTCCCTCGACGGCGGGGCGGGCGACGACGTGGCGGTGCAGGCGCTGTGCCACGGCGCCATGACCTGGCAGCGGCTGGAGGAACTCAAACGCGCCGGTGCGCGCGGCCTCATGGTGTTGCCCGTGGAGAGAATGCTGGCATGAACACGTCGACGATGGCGCCCCTGGCGAGCCGGATCGATCTCAACCTGTTGACTTGGGCCGGCCTCGACGAGGCAGGACAACGCGCCGCGCTGCGCCGGCCGACCCAGGATTCCGCCGCCGCCGTACGGCTGGGCGTGGGCAAGATCATCGCCCGCGTCCGCGCCGACGGCGACGCCGCGCTGCGCAAGTACACGCGCCTGCTCGACCACGCGCTGATCGAGGACTTCGCGGTCTCCGACGCCGAGTTCGAGGCCGCGGAAGCCGCGCTCGATCCCGCGCTGCGCGCCGCGATCGTCGACGCCGCGGCCCGCATCGAGACCTTCCACCGCGAAAGCGGCATGCGCGAGTACGCGGCCGACACCGCCGACGGCGTGCGCTGTTCGCGCATCGTCCGCCCGATCGCGCGCGTCGGCCTGTACATCCCCGCCGGCAGCGCGCCGCTGCCGTCGACCATGCTGATGCTGGGCGTGCCCGCGCGGCTGGCCGGCTGCGAGGAAGTGATCGTGTGCACGCCGCCGCGTCCCGACGGCAGCGCCGATCCCACGGTGTTGTTCGCCGCGCGCCACTGCGGCGCGAGCCGCGTGTTCAAGCTCGGCGGCGCGCAGGCGATCGCGGCGATGGCGGTCGGCACCGAGAGCGTGCCCGCCTGCGACAAGCTGTTCGGCCCCGGCAACGCCTGGGTGACCGAGGCCCAGCGCCAGGTGTCGACGGTCGAGGGCGGCCCCGCCATCGACATGCCGGCCGGGCCGTCGGAACTGCTGATCATCGCCGACGGCGGCGCCACGCCCGCGTTCGTCGCCGCCGATCTGCTGTCGCAGGCCGAGCACGGCGCCGATTCGCAGGTGATCCTGCTGTCGGATTCGGCGCCGCTGATGGCGCGCGTCGCCGCGGAACTGCCCGGCCAGCTGTCGCGCCTGCCGCGCGCCGACATCGCGCGCCGCGCGCTGGCGAAGTCGCGGCTGATCCTGGTGCCGTCGCTGGAGACCGCGTTCGAGGTCAGCAACCGCTACGCACCGGAGCACCTCATCCTCGCCCTGCGCGACGCCGAGCCGTGGCTGGGCCGCGTGCGCTGCGCCGGTTCGGTGTTCCTCGGCGACTACGCGGCCGAAGCGCTGGGCGACTACTGCAGCGGCACCAACCATGTGCTGCCGACCGGCGGCGCCGCGCGCGCCTGGAGCGGGCTGTCGGTGTCCAGCTTCCAGACCGCGATCAGCGTGCAGCACGTGACCGCCGACGGCCTGCGCACCATCGGTCCGTCCGCCGTGCGCCTGGCCGAGGCCGAAAGCCTGCAGGCCCACGCCACCGCGGTGACGATGCGCCTCGCCGCGCTGGACGCCGCCAAGTGAGCGCAGCCACGACCGACGCGCGCCGCAGCCGCGTGCTCGACCTCGTGCGCGAGGACCTGCGCGCCTTCGCCGGCTATTCGTCCGCGCGCAGCCACGCCGTCGACGGTACGGTCTGGCTCAACGCCAACGAGTCGCCGTGGAACAACGACGCCGATCCCGACGGCGCGCTGCGCCGCTATCCGTCGCCGCAGCCGGAGGCGCTGCGGGCGCAGCTCGCGGCGCTGTGGGGCGCGAGGCCGGAACAGCTGCTGATCGGCCGCGGCAGCGACGAGGCCATCGACCTGCTGGTGCGCGCGCTGTGCCGTGCCGAGCGCGACCCGGTGGTGATCGCGCCGCCGGTGTTCGGCATGTACGCGGTGTGCGCGCGGCTGCAGGGCGCGCCGATCGTCGAAGCGCCGATGCGCGACCATCCCGACGGCTGGGTCACCGACCTCGCCGCCATGCGCGACCTCGCCACTGCGCGCCGCGCGAAGATCGTGTTCGTGTGTTCGCCCGGCAACCCGAGCGGCGAATTCATCCCCCTGGTCGCGATCCGCGCGCTGGCGCAGGCGCTGCAGGACCACGCGCTGGTGGTGGTCGACGAGGCCTACCTCGACTACGCCGACGCGCCGTCGGCGGTATCGCTGGTCGACGACTACCCGAACGTCGCCGTGCTGCGCACGCTGTCGAAGCTGCACGCGCTGGCCGGCGCGCGCATCGGCGGCGTGATCGCCGATCCTGCCTTGGTCGCCGTGCTGCGCCGCTGCCAGGCGCCGTATCCGGTGCCCGAACCCTGCGCCGCGCTCGCGCTGCGCGCGCTCGCCCCCGAGGCGCTGGCGCAGGCGCGCGCAC
>JBQCJG010000044.1:0-23768 GCA_051952955.1 Lysobacteraceae bacterium
GGCGCCGGGTCAGGGGTTGCACAGATCGCAGGTCGCGGGATCGGCGTGGCGCAGGCCATCGACGCGCGGCGACTCGCGGCGCTCGCCACAGGCGCCGCAGCCGTGGATTTCCGACAGCACGTTCCGCGTCGGGATTCCGCAATCCGCGCAGGGCAGGCCCGGGCGCATGTCGATCCGCCCGAAGCCCGGCGCAGCGCAGGCGGGGCAGCGCTCGAGCAGTCGTTCGACCATGCGCTGGCCCAGCGCCGCGATGTGGCGCCTGCGCGTCGGGTTGCAGTGCGCGCGCATGTCCGTTTCCACCCGCACCCAGCCTTCCGGCGCGGTCGCCGCGCAGTCCGCGATCGCGGCGTCGAGCGCAGCGCGGTCGCGCAGCCCCTTGCGCACGCGCGCCCTCGGCCCGAACGGCTCGCTCCGCACGAGCAGCGCATGCGCCGGGAACCCCCAGCGCGCCAGATCGCCGGCCGTCGGCCGATGGCCCGGGGCGTAGCTCGCCCCCGCGTGGTTGGTGTCGTGGGTGTGCAGGGATTCGCAGACCACCTGGCCATGGAGATCGTCGACCAGCACGGCCACTTCGCGATGCAGCGCGACGAAGCCGATCGAAGGATCCGGACCGAAGCTGCCCTCGGTGGCCAGCCCGAGCGGCAGCCCGGTCGCCGCCATCCCCAGCCGGGCCTTCGCGATGGCGGTGTCCAGCGCGGTACCGCGCCGCGGGATCTCGCCGCTGAAGGTGCCCAGCGCATCGGTGTCGACGTCTTCCGGCACGACCAACCGCACGCCCAGCGCATCGAACGCCGGCGCCAGCGCGCGCGCCTTGTCGTGGAGGGTCGCCAGTGCGACTCGCCGCCCTGCGTACGGAGACGGGCCGTGGCCGCTGGCGGCGGCGCGATGCGGCAACGTGCGCATCATCGCGGGACGCCCGCGGATGCATCGACGCGATGTCCCGCGCTCATTCTCCTGCGCCTGCGAGCAGGCGCGCGGGCCGACCGTCATCGGCGCGAAGGCGCGGGCCGGAGGGCGCTGCCCCCGGCACGTGCAGGACGGCCTCCGTGATCCCGGAGCCGATGCCGTCGCCGGCGTCAACCGCGCGGATGCCGGGCAGGGCGGCCGGGTTCTGCCTGTTCGATTCGGGCGCAGGCCGCAGTCGGGCATCCATGAGGCGATCTTCAATGCATGAATCAAAGTTCATGTATTGTTTGTCGGTAGAATGCCGCTGTCAAGCGGAGAGAGAGCCTGGATGGCGGACACGACGTCGACCGAATCCTTGTGGACGTTCTTGAGCAACCACACGCACGTCCTGGTCTGCCTGACCGGCGACGGCGACCCGACCGTGCGCGACATCGCGCGCCAGGTCGGCATCACCGAACGAGCCGTGCTGCGGATCCTGGGCGAACTGGAGGCGGGCGGGGTGCTGACCCGCGAGCGCGACGGACGGCGCAATCGCTATCGGGTGCACGCCGAGGTGCCGCTGCGGCATCCCCTGGAGGCGCACTGCCGGGTCGGGGACCTGCTGGCGATGGTGACGGGACGGGCCGTCGCGACGGGCCACGGCGAGGACGCGTGACGCGGCGGGATCAGACCGCGGGCGCTGATGCCTGCGGCGTGCGCCGCTTGTAGAGATCGCGCGCCAGCACCCAGACGATGGCAACGTTGATCGTCACCACGGCGAGCGCGATCCAGCCGGGGCTGCGGATGAGTTCGTAGAGCTCGAACGGCACGTAGATGGCGGCCGCCAGGCAGCCCAGCCACGAGGCCCAGGCCTTGGCGCGCCACAGGCCCCAGGCTTCGACCAGGTGAAGCACGCCGTACAGCGCGACCACGCCGGCGGCCCAGTGCACGGCGCCGGGGCTGACCTTCTGCGCGAGCACCGACAGGGCGCTGTGCTGCGCATCGAACTGGAACATCTCGACCAGCCGATGCAGGAAGGCCCGGATGGAGACCGGGCCGAAGAGTTCGAGGCCGCTGGCCGCGAGCAGGGCCAGCAGGCTCTTGCCCAGTTCGATCAGCGCGATGGCGTGGAGCCCCCGATGCGCCTTGGGGTTCGGGTTGTAGGGCGCATCCGGTCGCATGGGCGGATTATGCCGCGCGCGAAGCCCGTTTGCGATCCACCTCTGTGCGCATCTTCTTGCGCAGGCGGATCTGCTTGGGCGTGACTTCGACCAGTTCGTCGTCGTCGATGAACTCCAGCGCCTGCTCCAGCGAGAACTTGATCGGCGGGATCAGGCCTTCGTCGTCGTCCTTGCCGGAGGCGCGGAAGTTGGTCAGCTGCTTGCCGCGCAGGGCGTTGACCGTGAGGTCGTTGTCCTTGGCGTGGATGCCGACGATCTGGCCTTCGTAGATTTCCTCGCCCGGTTCGATGAAGAGGCGACCGCGTTCCTGCATCGCCGCCTGCGCGTAAGCGGGCGAGCTGCCGGTGCCGTTGGAGATCAGCACGCCGTTCTGGCGCTGGCCGATCGCGCCGTCGGTCTTCGGGCCGTAATGGTCGAAGACGTGGAACAGCAGGCCGGTGCCGGCGGTGAGCGTGCGGAATTCGGTCTGGAAACCGATCAGGCCGCGCGCCGGGATGAGGTAATCGAGGCGCACGCGGCCCTTGCCGTCGGGCTCCATGTTCTGCAGCAGCGCCTTGCGCTCGCCCAGACGGCCCATCACGCCGCCCTGGAACTGCTCCTCCATGTCGACGACCAGCGCTTCGTACGGCTCCTGCAGCACGCCGTCGATCTCGCGGATGATCACTTCCGGGCGCGACACCGCCAGCTCGTAGCCTTCGCGGCGCATGGTCTCGATCAGGATCGACAGGTGCAGCTCGCCGCGGCCGCTGACCTTGAACTTGTCGGCGTCGCCGGTGTCCTCGACCTTCAGCGCGACGTTGTGCTGCGTCTCGCGGGTGAGGCGGTCGCGCAGCTGGCGCGAGGTCAGGAACTTGCCGCCCGAGCGTTCCTTGACGCCGGCGAACGGCGAATCGTTCACCTGGAAGGTCATCGAGATGGTGGGTTCGTCGACGGCCAGCACCGGCAGCTGCTCGACGGCGTCGGGCGCGCACAGCGTGTCGGAGATGCCGACGCCCTCGATGCCGGAGAACGCGATGATGTCGCCGGCCTGCGCCTCGGCCACTTCCACGCGCTCCAGGCCCATGAAGCCCAGCACCTGCAGCACGCGGCCGTTGCGGGTCTTGCCTTCGCGATCGACGATCGTGACGTTCTGGTTGGTCTTGACCTTGCCGCGCTGGATCCGGCCGACGCCGATGATGCCGACGTAGTTGTTGTAGTCCAGCGAGGTCACGCGCATCTGGAACGGGCCGTCGGGGTCCACCGGCGGCGCGGGCACGTGCTCGCAGATCGCCTCGAACAGCGGGGTCATGTCGCCGCCGCGCACGTCCTCGGTCATGCCGGCGAAGCCCTGCAGGCCCGAGGCGTAGACGGTGGTGAAGTCGAGCTGGTCGTCGGTGGCGCCGAGGCGGTCGAACAGGTCGAAGGTCTGGTCCAGCACCCAGCTCGGGCGCGCCCCGGGGCGGTCGACCTTGTTGACGACGACGATCGGCTTGAAGCCCATCGCGTACGCCTTCTGGGTGACGAAGCGCGTCTGCGGCATCGGACCGTCCATCGCGTCGACCAGGATCAGCACCGAGTCCACCATCGACAGCACGCGCTCGACTTCGCCGCCGAAGTCGGCGTGGCCGGGGGTGTCGACGATGTTGATGCGCCACTGCTCGCCGGTCTTCGGGTTCGTCCAGCGGATCGCGGTGTTCTTGGAGAGGATCGTGATGCCGCGTTCCTTTTCCAGGTCGTTGCTGTCCATCACGCGGTCGGGGACCACGGCGCGCTCGTTCAGGGTGCCGGACTGCTTCAGCAGCTGGTCGACGAGGGTGGTCTTGCCATGGTCGACGTGGGCGACGATGGCGATGTTGCGGAGGCGTTCGACGGAATTCTGTGCGGACATGGCGAATGGCACCGCGGGTGGGCCGGGCGCGGATTGTCGTGAAGGAAGCCGGGCATTATAGGCTGCCCGGTGGAGCAATGGCTCGATCGGCGACGATCGTCTCGTTCATGGAGGGCCGGTGCATGGCGCCGCTCCCCCGGGAAACCGCCACTCCGGGTACTGGCACTGAACTGCCGGGGGGGGGGCTGCCGGAAGGCGGGCGGGTCTGGCGACGTCGATGATCGCGGCGATGGGGCCGAGTCGCGCGCGGACGCTTCGTGGCGTCTGGCCGGGGGGCGATCGGTCGCACGCACGTCGACGCGCGACCCGACGCGCAGAACCCTCGATTCTAGCGGTTTCCGCGTTGCGCGCGCCTGCCCGGAGGCAAGGCGATCCGGGCGCCTGCGTGGGAGTCTGGCGGCATCCCGTCCAACCCACTTCAAGGCGTCCCATGCTCCAGGAAACCACCGGCGACATCCTCAAGACCCGTGCCCAGGCCATCGTCCACGGCGTGGCCCCGAACGACGATTTCCACACCGGTCTGGGGCTCTCGCTGCGCGAAGACGCCCCGGCGCTCTACAAGGACTTCCGGCATTTCTGCCAGTCCACCCATCCGAAGCCCGGCAGTCTGTGGACGTGGACCGGCGCCGACGGCCGGCGCATCGTCAACCTGTTCACCCAGGACGGCGCCGAAGGCCACCACGGCGGCAAGCCGGGCAAGGCCAGCCTCCAGCACGTCCGCCATGCGCTGAAGGCGCTGCGGGCCGAGATCGAGGCACAGGGCCTGACCAGCATCGCGCTGCCGCGGCTGGCGACCGGCGTCGGTGGACTGGCGTGGGACGACGTGCGTCCGCTGATCCATGAACACCTGGCCGATGCGGGCATCCCGGTCTACGTCTATTCCACCTATCGCCCCGGCCAGATCGCCGACGAAGTGTTCTGAATGACGGGGGGCACCGCCACGCCCGCCGGGGAGGGCGGGCGTGGTACGGGGTGCCCCCTTTTTCGTCGCCCGGAGACACCCGCATGTCCCTGATCGCCCATTTCGAGACCGACCGCGGCCCGATCCGCATCGAACTGTTCGCCGACAAGGCGCCGCTCACCGTCGCCAACTTCGTGAACCTGGTGCAGCGCGGCTTCTACAACGGCCTGGTCTTCCACCGCGTGATCGCCGACTTCATGGTCCAGGGCGGCTGCCCGCAGGGCCGCGGCACCGGCGGCCCGGGCTACCGCTTCGAGGACGAAACCAACAACGGCGTCCGCCACGAGCGCGGCGTGCTGTCGATGGCCAACGCCGGCCCGAACACCAACGGCAGCCAGTTCTTCATCACCCACGTGGCGACCCCGTGGCTGGACGGCAAGCACACCGTGTTCGGCAAGGTGCTGGACGGCCTGGACGTGGTCGATGCCATCCGCCAGGGCGACGTCATCAAGTCGGTGAAGATCGAGGGCGACCCGCAGGCCGCGCTCGATGCGAAGGCCGATCGCGTGGCGGAGTGGAACAAGATCCTTGCCGCATGATCCTCGCGGCCTGATCGAGGCCGCGATGCATTGCTAAGAACGCGCCTCCGGGCGCGTTCTTCGTTTCCGACGTCGTTTCCGTTTACTCGGCCGATGCGGTGCCGGCCGCGGACAGCCAGACGGTCGGCGACGTGCCTGCGTGCCGCGCCGCGAAGGCGCGCGCGAACGCCGACGCGTTCGCGTAGCCGACGTCGAGCGCGACGTGCTTCACCGGCTGCCCGCGCCTGAGCAGCGTCTTCGCGACGCTGAGGCGCCAGTCGGTCAGGTAGTCGCCGGGCGGCGTGCCGACGACCTGGTGGAAATGCGCCGCGAACCGGGCGCGCGACATGCCGCAGACCCGCGCGAGGCCGTCGAGGGTCCACGCCTCGCCCGGCGCGCCATGCATCGCGTTGAGCGCTTTCGCGAGGCGCGGATCGGCGAGCCCGGCCAGCACGCCCTGCGCGATCGCGCCGGCGGTCATGCAGTGCCGCAGCAGTTGCAGGATCATCAGCTCGCTCAGCCGGTCCAGCGCGGCCTGCCGTCCGCAGTACCGGGCGGACGCTTCCTCGAACAGCAGGTCCAGCGTGCCGCGCATCAGCGCGTTGTCGCGCAGCGGCAGCACCAGCCGGGCGGGCAGGCTGCGCGTCAGCGGGTTGCCGGCATCCGCGCCCAGTTCGATGGACGAACACACCAGGTCCGCGCCGTGCGCGCCTTCGCCGCGGATCCAGTGCGGGGTCGGCCGCGCATAGAAGATCAGGCTGGGCTCGGCGACCGCGGTCTCGCCGGCGACGCCGTCGCCGATGCGCAGCGTCCCGCCGCGCAGCACGTGGAGATGACCGACCCCGTCGCGGGCATCGAAATCGGCGGTGTCGCACAGGCTGCCGGTGTGGAAGACCCGGGCCCGCAGGCGGAAACAGTCGAGGAGGGCGCTCAGGCGATCCTGCATGTCGAGACGATCCGTGGCGATTCGTGGACGAAATGATGCCATCCGTCTCGCCTGTGCGGCCACAGTGACGGCTCCTTCCCACGGCTTTCCAAGGAGCCCGCCATGACCGCCTCGTCTCCCCGCATCGCCCCGCTCGACCCGGCCTCGGCCGATCCCGCCGTCGCCGCCACCCTCGCCGCGGTCAAGGCGAAGCTCGGCAGCGTCCCCACCCTGTTCCGCACGCTCGCCCGCGCGCCGGCCACGCTGAACGGGTATCTGGCCTTCTCCGATGCGCTGGCCGGCGGCCGCCTCGACGCGGGCCGGCGCGAGATCGTCGCCCTCGCCGTCGCGCAGGAGAACCGCTGCGGCTACTGCCTCGCGGCGCACACGCTGATCGGCAAGGGCGCGGGCCTGTCCGCGGCCGACATCCGCGCCGCACGCGCGGGCAGCAGCGCCGATGCCGGCGATGCCGCGCTGGCCGTGTTCGCCCGGCGCCTGACCGAGACGCGCGGCGTCGTCGACGATGCCGAACTGGCCGCGTTCAAGCGGGCCGGCTTCGACGACGGCCACGTGCTGGAAGTGGTGGCGCTGGTCGCGCTCAACACGCTGACCAACTACGTCAACCACGTCGCCGGGACGGTGGTCGATTTCCCGGTGGTGCCGCTGGAGATCGCGGCCTGACGGTCGCGGACGATCGGCGAAGCGTCGCGCGCCTCCGGGCGCGCGGCGCGACGTCACGCCATCACTTGAAGCCCATGCCGTCCAGCATCGCGTCCACGGCGGCGGCATCGCGACCGTGGTAGTACTCCTTCGGCGCGACCCAAACGATCAGGTTCAGCAGGCCGTTGCGTTCGGCCGCGGCGACCGTGCCGCGGTTGATCAAGCCATCGGGATCGGTCATCTCGACGTCGAAACGGATGCCGTCCACGCCGCCGAAACTGTGCGGGCGCAGGTTCGTCGCCTGCACGCCCACCCACTGGCCGTCGACCAGGCCGTCGGTGATCAGCTTCTGCACCTCGTCCAGGCGCATGCCGCTGCGATACCACGGGCCGTCGGGGCGCGACTTGCGCTCGCGCGCCATCTGGAACACGTGCTCGCCCGGCTTGATCTTCGAGAAGATCAGCAGGCGGTTGAGCAGCACGCCGTCGATCGTCCAGATCTCGCGCCGGTTCGCCTTGATCCGGCTCCAGTCGAGCGTGGTGTCGAAGGTCATGTCGAACGCCGACGCCTTGCCGGCGGTCTGCAGCGACTGGCTGGCGCAGGCCGCGAGCAGCAGAGCCAGCAGCGCCGGCAACAGGAAGCGCATCGTGCGCAGGCTCATGGCGTCTTCTCCCAACGTTCCAGGGTGTTGCGCATCAGCGCGGCGTCGCCGGCCTCCGGGGCCGCGTCGAGGTAATGGCGCATCGCCGCGATCGCGCCGGGCAGGTCGCCATTCGCCTGCAGGAACAGGCCGCGCTCGCGCCACGCGGCGGCGGGCGGGTCGGGCAGGGCTAACGCCTCGGCGTACAGCGTGCCGGCCTGCGCCATGTCGTCGCCCTTGTTGCGGCGGCGGTGTGCTTCGGCGAGGTAGAACGTGGCCAGCGCCGCGGTGTCGGGCGTGGCGTCCTGCTTCAGTTCGGACAGCACCTGCAGGCTGGTGTCGTAGGTGCGCCGCGACAGTTCGCCTTCCATCCACGGCTGCAGGAACGGCCGCACGGCGGCGCGATAGGCGTCGGCGTTGGTGACCGGGTGTTCGGTCGACACCTGCGCCGCGGCGGCGCGCATGTCGGTCAGGCGCTCCTCGGTCTTGGGGTGGCTGGCGAACACGCCGCCCGTGCGGTGGTGCTTGTCGGCCTGTTCCTCGCGACGCATGCGCTCCCACACGCGCACGCCGCCCTGCGGGTCGTAGCCGAGCGCGATGGTCGCGGCGTAGCCGAGCCGGTCGGCCTCGCGCTCGTTGTCGCGCGACTGCTTCGACAGTCCGCCGATGCCGCCGAGATAGGCGATCTGGCCCGCCAGCGGGATGCCGCCGACCCAGCTCACCAGCCCGAACGTGCTGAGGAAGGCGCTGGCGCGCTTCGTCGTCTCCCAGCTTTCCAGCGAGTGCCGCGCCTTGTAGTGCGCGAACTCGTGGCCCAGCACCACCGCCAGCTCGGATTCGTCGCGCATGCGCAGCAGCGCGCCGGTGAACACCAGCGTGGCGCCGTTCGGCGCCATCGAGGCGTTGAAGACGGGGTAGTCGACGATGTAGACGCGCAGGTCCTTGCAGTAGTCGCCGGTGACGCGGCAGACCACGCCCTCGACGTAGCGCTGCAGGTCGGGATCGTGGCCCACGATCGGCGCCTGGCGCAGGTATTTCTCGGCCTGGTCGGTGCCGTACCACAGTTCGGATTCGGTCGAGCCCGGCGCGGGGCGTTCGCCGGGCTTGAGGTGCGGCAGCGAGGCCGCGGTGGCGGCGCCGATCGCGCCCGCCAGCGCGGTGGCGAGGAAGGCGGCGGCGACGGGACGGTGCGCGCGCATCGGCGTCACTCCACCGGCAGCTTGCTGAGCATCTGCCGGACCGTGGTCGCGGCGCCTTCCTGGTCGCGCAGGTCGCCGCTCTGCTTGGCCAGCAGGTTGTACCAGACCACCTGCCCGGTGCGCAGGTCGACCAGCGTGGCCACGCCCACCTGGGCGCCGCCGCCGATGTCGCCGCCCAGCAGCAGGAAGCCGACCACCCGCAGCGCGGCGCGGCCGCTGCTGGTGTAGCTGTCGCGCAGGTAGGTGAAGAGCGCGGAGTCGGCGCCGGTCTGCTCGCGCAGCGCCTGCACGCCGGGGCCGAGGCTCCAGTCCATCCGCGCGCGGCCCCTGGCGTCCTTCTTGGTCGCCAGCACGTTGCCGGGGGAGGTGTACTGCAGGATGCTCATCGCGACCGCCTGGTGCAGGCGGATGAGCTGGCCCAGCTGCGAGGCCGGCGCCAGGTCGTCAGGGATGTCGTAGTCGGGGACCATCACCACGCGACGGCCCTCCAACTGCCGGCGCACCTCGGCCGGATACAGCCGCCGCGCGGTCTCGGACCATTCGCGCCGCGGCTCCTGCATGCCGCCGGCGGTCACCAGCGACAGCTCGATGTCCGGCTCGATCACGGCGATGCTGCCGTCGACCTTCACCAGGCTGCCGGTGGCGTCGACGGCGGTGCGCGAGCGGGTGGCGGCTTCGGCGCCGGAGGCGAGGAGGGCGGCTGCGAGCAGCAGCGCGAACGGGGACGACAGCCGGGCGGATGTAGGCATCTTCACGCGATTCCCTCTTGCCGGGTTCTCTGGACGGGTCTCAGATCGGGTCTCGGGGCGGGCCTGCGCCCGGTCGCGCCGGCGGCGGTCCGGTGCCTGCGCCGTTTCCGCCGCGCCGTGTTGCTGCGACGCGGGATCGCCGGGGCTACAATAGTGCATACCTTCCCCAGGTCAAACCCTCATGCCACAGCTCGCCCGGCGCATCGGTCGCGCCAAGCCCAGCGCGATCATGGTCGTCGCCGAAAAGGCCAAGAAGCTCAAGGCCGAAGGCCGCGACATCATCAGCTTCTCGATCGGCGTCCCGAACTTCCTCCCCGGCCCGCACGTGTACGACGCGGTGCGCGAGGCCCTCGCGAAGGACAGCGGCCAGTACGGCAGCAACCGCGGCGCGGACGCACTGCTCGACGCCTTCCTGCGCCACATCGCAGCGCTCGGCCTGACCGGCTACGCCCGCGCCAACGTGGTCACGGCGATCGGCGCCAAGCACATGATCTACAACCTGGCCGAGGCGCTGCTGGACGAGGGCGACACCATCGCTTTCCCGACGCCGTACTGGACCAGCTACGTCGACATCGCCGAGATCGTCGACGCGAAGATCGACCTGCTGCCGTGCCCGCCGGAACAGGACTACAAGCTCACCCCCGCGCAGCTCGACGCCGCGCTGGCGAAGAAGCCGAAGGTGTTCCTGTTCAACAACCCGTCCAACCCGACGGGCATGGCGTACACGAAGGACGAGATCGCCGCGCTGGCCGACGTGGTCGCGAAGCATCCCGACACCTGGATCATCACCGACGACATCTACAACACGATGGTGTTCGACGGCGTCGGCTACCACAACTTCCTGCATTTCCGCCCGGAACTGCGCGACCGCCTGATCTTCCTCGACTCGCTGTCGAAGACCTACGGCATGCCGGGCTGGCGCGTCGGCTTCATGGCCGGCCCGGAGTCCGTCGCGAAGGCCGTGGTCACGCTCAACTCGAACCACATCACCAACATCCCCGAGATCACCACCGCCGCGGCGATCGCCGCGCTGGACGGTCCGCAGGACGTGCCGGCGCAGAAGTGCGCCGAGTTCCAGTCCAAGCGCGACGAGGTGATGGCGGTGCTGGCGCAGATCCCCGGCATCGTCTGCCCGAAGCCGCTGGGCGCGTTCTACGTCTTCCCCGACATCAGCGCCTACTTCGGCAAGACCCACGGCCCCAGCGGCGCGAAGATCGCCAACGACGTCGACCTGTGCAACGCGCTGCTCGACGCCAAGGGCGTGGCCTGCGTGCCGGGCTCCGCGTTCGGCGAGCCGCGCGCGCTGCGCATCAGCTACACCTGCCCGACGCCGCAGCTGGCACCGGGCATGGCGCGGTTCCGCGAGTTCTTCGCCGAGCTGTCCTGAACCACGGGCCGGGTCGCCCTGCGATCCGGCCTTTTTCGTCGGGGGCGTGCATACGATTTCCCGGCGGATGCGCTTCGCGCCCGCGGCCTTCGACGGAAGTCGTAGCCGCCGGCGATGGCCTCCCGGCGACGCCGCGTCTACCCCTGCCGCCCGTCCCGATCGCGTTTCCTTCCTTCGATCCTTCCTCAAGGCTTTCTGGAGCTACCGCACATGAAGACCCCCGTCCGAGTCGCCGTCACCGGCGCAGCCGGCCAGATCGGTTATGCCCTGCTGTTCCGCATCGCGTCCGGCGAAATGCTGGGCAAGGACCAGCCGGTGATCCTGCAGATGCTGGAACTGCCGCTGGAGAAAGCCCAGGCCGCGCTCAAGGGCGTGATGATGGAGCTGGAAGACTGCGCGTTCCCGCTGCTGGCCGGCATGGTCGGCACCGACGATCCGAAGGTCGCGTTCAAGGACGCCGACTACGCCCTGCTGGTCGGCGCGATGCCGCGCGGCCCCGGCATGGAGCGCAAGGACCTGCTGCTGAAGAACGCCGAGATCTTCACCGTGCAGGGCAAGGCGCTGAACGACGTCGCCTCGCGCAACGTGAAGGTGCTGGTCGTCGGCAACCCGGCGAACACCAACGCCTACATCGCCATGAAGTCGGCCCCGGACCTGCCGGCGAAGAACTTCACCGCGATGCTGCGCCTCGACCACAACCGCGCGCTGTCGCAGCTGGCCGCGAAGGCCGGCGTCGCCGTCGCCGACATCAAGAACATGGTCGTGTGGGGCAACCACAGCCCCACCATGTACCCCGACTACCGCTTCGCCACCGTCGGCGGCGCGTCGCTGCAGGACAAGATCAACGACGCCGAATGGAACGCCAACACGTTCATCCCGGTCGTCGGCAAGCGCGGCGCGGCGATCATCGAGGCCCGCGGCCTGTCGTCGGCCGCCTCGGCCGCCAACGCCGCCATCGACCACATGCGCGACTGGGCGCTGGGCACGAACGGCGACTGGGTGACGATGGGCATCCCGTCCGACGGCAGCTACGGCATCCCCGAAGGCGTGATGTACGGCGTGCCGGTGACCTGCGCCAACGGCGAATACACCCGCGTCGAAGGCCTGCCGGTCGACGACTTCAGCCGCGCCCGCATGGACAAGACCCTGGCCGAGCTGGAAGAGGAACGCGCCGGCGTCGCGCACCTGCTGTAAGCGCATCCGTCGCCGATCCGGAATGCCAGCCGGCTCATTCCCGGCTGGCATTTTTCGTTTGCCGCCCCGTTTGCTCGGTAGAGCGGCCTGACCAGCCATTCGGCTGTTGAACACCAGGCCGCTGTTTTTCCGCTTGGGATAAATCAAGAGCAGCGGGCTGAAGCCCGCTCTGCCGAGCGGGAAGCGTCTGCATGGTCCACGCCTCCGACCAAGGTCGGAAGGCCGCCGCCGCCGTGCGGGACTATGCTCCCGGCATTGCGCCACGCCGGGAGGGGCCATGCGCTACGAAGACGAATATCGCCGATCGGTCGATGAATCGGAGGCGTTCTGGGCGGAGCAGGCGAAGGCCATCCACTGGCACGTGCCGCCGCACACGATCCTGCAGTACGACGACCCGCCGTTCCGCAAGTGGTTCGTCGGCGGCGAGACCAATCTGTGCCACAACGCCGTCGACCGGCACCTCGAAGAACGCGGCGACCAGCTCGCCCTCGTCGCGATCTCCACCGAGACGAACGTCACCCGCGAGATCACCTACCGCGAGCTGCATCGCGAGGTGAACGCCTTCGCCGCCGTGCTGAAGCGGCTGGACGTGGGTCGCGGCGATCGCGTCGTGATCTACATGCCGAACATGGCCGAGGCGGTGTTCGCGATGCTCGCCTGCGCGCGCATCGGCGCGATCCACTCGGTGGTGTTCGGCGGCTTCGCCGCGCACAACCTCGCGCTGCGCATCGACGACGCGAAGCCGAAACTCCTCATCGCCGCCGACGCCGGTATGCGCGGCGGCAAGGTCATCCCGTACAAGCCGCTGGTCGATGCCGCCTGCGCCGAAGCCGAGTGCGCGCCGCCGAAGGTGCTGATCGTTTCGCGCGGTCTCGACCCGGCCGAACCGAAGGTCGCCGGCCGCGACGAGGACTACGCCGCGCTGCGCGCCGCCGTCGGCAATGCGCAGGTGCCGGTCGAATGGCTGGAGTCGAACGAACCCAGCTATCTGCTCTACACCTCCGGCACCACCGGCAAGCCGAAGGGCGTGCAGCGCGACGTCGGCGGCCATGCGGTCGCGATGGCGCTGTCGATGCGCACCGTCTACGACGTCGGCCCGGGGCAGGTCATGTTCTCCACGTCCGACGTGGGCTGGGCCGTCGGCCATTCGTACAACGTCTACGGCCCGCTGATCGTCGGCGCGACCTCGCTGCTGTACGAAGGCCTGCCCGTGCATCCGGATCCCGGCATCTGGTGGGCGCTGTGCGAGCAGTACCGCGTGCGCACGATGTTCTCCTCGCCGACCGCCGCGCGCGTGCTGAAGAAGCACGACGTCGACTGCATCCGCCGCCACGATCTGTCGTCGCTGCAGTACCTGTTCCTTGCCGGCGAACCGCTGGACGAACCGACCGCGCAGTGGATCACCGATGCGCTGGGCAAGCCGGTCATCGACAACTACTGGCAGACCGAGACCGGCTGGCCGGTGCTGTGCCTGCTGCCCGGCCTCGACATGAAGCCGGTGAAGTTCGGTTCGCCCGGTTTCCCGAATCTCGGCTACCGCACGAAGATCATCCACGAATCCACCGGCGAGGAAGTCGGCCCCGGCGAGAAGGGCGTGCTGGTGCTGCAACCGCCGCTGCCGCCGGGCTGCATGAGCACGCTGTGGCACGACGACGCGCGCTTCCTGCGCAGCTACTTCGGCCACTTCAAGGCATTGCTGTACAGCTCGCTGGACTGGGCGATCCGCGACGAAGACGGCTACACCTTCATCCTCGGCCGCACCGACGACGTCATCAACGTCGCCGGCCATCGCCTCGGCACGCGCGAGATCGAGGAAGCCGTGTCGAGTTGCCCGGTCGTCGCCGAGGCCGCGGTCGTCGGCGTCGCCGACGAACTGAAAGGGCAGGTGCCCGTCGTCTTCGCCACCCTGCGCCAGGCCACGACCGAATGCGACGCACGCGTCGCCGCTGCCGACGGCATGCGCAGGCAGGTCGAACACAGCCTCGGCGCCGTCGCCCGACCTGCGCGCATCTACGTCGTCGGCGCATTGCCGAAGACCCGCTCCGGCAAACTCCTGCGCCGCTCGCTGCTCGCCCTCGCGCAGGGCGCCGACCCGGGCGACCTGTCCACGCTCGATGACCCGAACGCGCTGGAAGAAGTGAAGCGCGCACTGGCGCGCGGGCCGGAGTTCGGGAGCTGATGGCCAGCGTGCCTGCGTCGCCACTATGGGGCGGGGTCAAGCCCGCCATTGCGGCACATCACGTCGCCTCGAAGAGGATGGAACCGCGACGCGGGTTCCGGTTGATCGTGATCCCTCTTGTGTCATCCCGAGCCGCAGGCGAGGGATCTGCTTGATCCCGCAACACCATTCCCGTCATCCCGGCGGACGCCGGGATCCCGCTTTGTCCGTGTCCTCTTCGCGGAAACTGCCACCGGCAAGGTCCTGCATATCGATGGCACGCGCTATCAGGCTGGCGATGAGGAATGCCGGGTCGACTTCGACAGCGTCGCATCGGCGCTTGCATTCGCCGAAGACCCCATGCGTTCATTTCCGGATGGGGAGTGCATCGTGTGCGGAGACGACGGTGACTGTCTGAAGGCGTTTCGAACCTGACAGCCTACTGCGTCGCGTGCCTGCGCGCTACTCCCATCCTTCGGAAACGGTCATTGCGGTCAGGACCATCTCGACCGCTTCGTCTTCCGTCTGCGCGAAGCCGCGAACATAGGCAACGGGCCAAGGTGCAGCCCATTCCGGCAGCAGGGCTTCGATGTGATATTCGAACTTGCTCAGCACGGATACGATGACGAACTTCGGCGATTGATGCGAGTCCTCCGCCATCAGCAAAAGACGACGATGCGACGTGACGCCAAACACACGCTTGTCGTCGCGCACGGCGCGGAGGCGGGCGAGCAGGCCGAGCATCTTCGCGCCACGTTCGCGACTCAGCGCATCATCACAGCGGGCGAGTTTTTCGTACTCCCCGTCGAGCGTGTCGTAGTCCTGGTCCTTGCAGCGGGTCAATTGCATGGCGGTAGCTGTGGCCCAGGCGAAACGATCTGCAGGGTATCAGCCTGCTACGGTAGCGCGCAGCCACCGCGGGGCGGACTCAAGCCCGCCATCTGACGCATCGATATTGCTCGAAGAGGTTGGAGTTGCGACGCGGGTTCCGGGCGATCGCGATCCCATCTCGGCAGGCTCGAGCCTGCACTGCTGTCCTTGCAGCGCGATCAACGTCCCCCGGTGAAGGCCCGCACGAGTGCGTAGGCCGTGTCCTGCGATGCTTCCCGCGCTTCGTCGGTTCCCGAATTGGTCATCACCGCGACCGAGAGCTGCAGGCTCGGCACGATCACCAGGAAGCCTGCGCCGCCTTCCTGCTGCCCGCCGTGATGGAGGATGAGGGTCGGATGCTCGGCGCCGAACAGACGGACGGAATCGTCCCGGCGCCAGCCCAGCGCGTAGTTCTGCGGGTTGGGGCTGCCGTCGGGCAGGCGCACGGGCGTCCACATCGTCTTCCGCGATTCCGCGGACAACACGTTTCCGGACAACACGCACATGGCGAAGCGCGCGAGATCCTCGGGCGTGGAGACCAGACCGCCGCCCGCGTTGGGGTTGCTCGTATCGATCTTCCTGGCCACCTTGAAGCGACCGTTTTCCGTGCGGTAGAACGCGACGCGGCTCGCCATCGCTTCGGTACCATCCAGCACCGTGGCGTTCATCCCGCAGGGAACGAACACCTGCTGTGACAGCAAGGCCGGGAACGGCGTTCCGGTCGCGACCTCCAGGCGTCGGGACAGCAGCGAATATCCGTACGTGGAGTAGAGAAAATCCGTGCCCGGCTTGAACCGCAGCCGGTCGTGGACGAACACCTCCAGACCGTCCTGCACGGTGGCGTAGTGGACGGGGCCGGGGATCCCCACCGTGCCCACGATCGCCTCCCGGGCGGTGTAGTGGCGGATGCCGGCGGTGTGCGACGCCAATTGCCGCGGCGTGATGGCGCGGCTGGCGTCGGGCAATCCTTCGATGCTGTCGCCCAGCGCCGCGTCCGGATCGAGTTTTCCCTGTTCGACCAAGCGCATCATCGCGACGGCGGTGATGGGCTTCGCCATGCTGCCGGTGCGGTATCGGGAGTCGGGCGTGGCGGGGATTTTCGCGTCGATGTCCGCCCAGCCGTAGCTGCCCGACCACGCCAGCCCATCGCGGGTGACGATCGCGGCGGACATCGAAGGCAGTCCGGCGCTCGTGGTGGCCGTGCGCAACGCGTCGTCGAGTCGACCGGCGAGGGCGGCATCCTTGTGCGTCGCCGATGGCCGCGAGACGACCGCTTGTGGATAGGCAGGAATGCGGTGGCCGCTGATCGCGGGAGACCAGGCGCCATACGCCAGCGCCGCCAGTGCGATCACGACCACGGGAACGATGCGGATCTTCATGCGTGGGTGCGCAGGCCTTGTTTGACGTGCGCCATCATGCCTGACGATGGGCGCCGACACGAAACGAGGCGTGATTTGTCGCTCCGCCACCCACTGTTGCACCGTACCGCCGTCGAGGCGCGCCGAGGCTACCCGGAATCGTGTCGGTCGCTGGCGATGCCCTGTCGAGTCGAACGGATCCGCGCTGCCGCCCTACTTGGGTCTCGTGCTGTCCGAGGCGATGCTCGCGATCAGATACACGCCCAGCGTCACGATGAAGTAAAGCATTGAACCAATCGCGGCGAAGATCATGAAATATCCGACGCGCCCGAGTTCCGGTTCGTGCGGGCTCATCCAAACACGGGTGCCCCACGCCATCAGCAGTATCGCCCAGAGGCCGAGCGTACCGAGCAGATAGCGGATGAAGGGGCTGCGTGAAAGCTTCATTCGTGTCCTTCAGCCTGGACGATTGCAAAATCAGGCAGGGCCATCTGCGGGGCGTGGAGTCTTGCTCATGCTCTGCAGATCTCGCCTCACTGCACCGTGCAGGTCATCGTGAAGGTCAGCGAGCTGGACGCCGGCAGCGTGGCGATGGTGACGCCGCCGGCGGATTGCAGCGCCGCGATCGTGACCGCCGGGCACGCCGCGCCGCCCGTGGCGCTGCCGCAGGTCACCGACGAACAGGTCAGGTTCGTCGGCACGGGATCGCGCAGGACGGTGCCGTTGGCGGCATTGGGGCCGGCATTGTTGACCACGATGGCGTAGTTGACGCTGCCGCCGCGGACGACGGTGTCGGCCGCCTGGTCGGCGTTGCCGTTGACGCCCGGCGTGTTGGTCTTGGTCACGCTCACGTCCGCGGGCGGGCGCGCGTTGGTGTAGCGGCAGACGATCGCCGCGCCGGTGCTGCCGACGGTCAGCGTGTTCCCCGACAGCGTGCCGCCGCCGGTGCAGGCCAGCGCGCTGGCATACACGCCGGTGTTGCCGGCGCCGAGGGTCTCGGCCAGCGTCACCGTTTCGCCCTGGAACACCGTGACCGGTGTGGCGTCGGCATCGACCTCGGTCGCCGTGTTCGCGGTGGAGGCCAGCGAGTCGATCACGCTGCCTGCGCGCGTGGCGGTGAGGGTGGCGGTGTCGTTGACCGCGGCGCCGGACCAGGACTTCTCCAGCGTCAGCTGCGACGTGACGCAGGTGACCGAATTGAAGCTGAGGAACGCCTGGTCGAAATTGGCGTTGTTGTCCATGTCGACCACGTAGGAAATGGTGGTCCCGGAGGTGACGTTGACGGTGCCGGAGACGAAGACCCACGGCGCGTTGCCCGAGGTCTGCGGCGCCGTGGGCGCGGGCATCGTGGCGTTGAGGGTGGCCAGCGCCACGCCGTTCAGGCCGGCGCCGCGGCGGATGGTGATGCTGCCGCTGCCGGCCAGGTTGTCGCGGGTCGAGAAATACCCCGAGAACGTCGCGGTGCGGGTTTGCCCCGCGGCGCCGCCGCAGGTCGGGACGACGAACGACTGGTAGAACGAGTTCGCGCCCGAGGCGATGTCCAGGTAGTGCTGCTGCACGCCCGCGCCGGTGGCCGGATCCGGATCCAGCGACGGGCCGCCGTTGCCGTAGTTGTAGTTCACGCCGCCGTCGACCTTCACCACGTTCGAGGTCTGGCCCGGTCCCAGCGTCCACGGCGCGATGCTGTAGCCGATGTTGTTGCCGAAGGCCGTCGGCGGATTGTTCTCGAACCCCGGGTTGGCAATGAGGTTCTGCGCAGCGGCCGGCAGTGCGGAGAGCAGGATCAGCGGAGCGCCCGCGAGCGCCCATTTGCGGAGGAACGTCCGCCACCATCGGTCGTGCATGTTTGCCCCTGTCGAGTCCGGTCATGGTCGAAGCAGGGAGCGTCGAGCGTGACGGCCTGCCATTTTCCACGTGACATGGTACTCGTTTCGAGGGGCTGGCCCATGACAGTGGCAGCTTGCACGACGGGATGGGATGCTCCGGCGAGGCTTGAGTCTGCCCCCGTGGGCATGCCGGGCAGCAAGGGCGATGGCCGCCCCCGGAGCGACGGCCGTCGCCGCCCCGCTCAGGCGCCGGGGCGTCCTGCCGGCAGCGCCGGCGCGGGCACGATGACGATCCGCCGGTCGGTCACGCGGACCTGCACCGGCTGGCCGATGGTGAACCCGGCCTGCTGCAGCCAGTCGCCGCCGAAACGGAGGACCGTTACGGTGCGGGGCCGGATGCGTTCGCCGTCGAGGCGCTGGTCGTAGTCGTGGTAGCCGACGGTGAGACGGCGGGGGCGAGCGGGGATGCTCTTGCGGGTGGGCATGGCGGGATTCCTGCGAATGCGTCGGGATTTACCCGGCCAAGAAATGACCGGGTGCTTCAACACGGTCGTAGGGCCGCCCGCAGCTTTTCCCTTTCGGGTATTGCATGACTGCGCGCCACCCGGTCATAGCAGGTCTCGGGACGCAATAAAACCGCATGGCTGACGAGTGCGGCGACCGCCTACGAAAAAGGTGTGCTGAGCACCTGTGGTCAATCTGGCGGTCGAGGCGGAGGTGGTCAATGCGAGCAGGCATGCGGGCGACGTTCTCTTGCTCGCACAGAGCATGAGAACTGTCGCCTTTTCAGCAGGAATGAGGTCCGGCGCATGAGTGCAATTTCGTAGAGCGCATTGGCCGAAGGCGTGATGCGCCGTTCTTCCTCACGAAGCGTCGATAACATTAAGAACGTGCATGATGCTTCGCTTATGCGCCGTACGTATGCGCCTTACGGCCTTAGCGTAGGACATGGCGGACGGTACGATGCGGGTCGGCTTGTAGAATATAAAGCGGCTTGAAGTTAGCCAATTAATGGTTAAATTTCTAGTGATTTTGAGTATCCGATATGGGCAAAATTTGCGAGGTCGGATTCGCTTATGCCAAGAAGACTTTGAAAAGCAGCCGCATCTGAAGAGAGCTTGAGCGCGTGATTGTTGAGTTCTTCGGGAGTGAATGTGGCTTTCTTTGCGCGATAGGAACTACTTACATTCGATTTGATGAATGTTATTTTCCCGTCAGTGTCCATAAATACGCGACCATGAACAATCGCGTTTCGTTTTGCGTCTCCGACGATCTGGTTTAGAAGCTTTATTGCTTCTTCATGCTTGGGGTTGCTTAGCTGTAATAGGCTCGTAAGAATGCTGGACTTGGACATAAATCCAAGGCTTGATGTTGTTATCTCCCCTACTTGGTCGTTTACGCCAAGTTGGTTTTTTATTGCAACTTCAATGACGGTCTCAAAGCTAGACCAAGCGATCATAAATGCCCCGAGGGCGCGGAATGCATCTGGCTGATTCATGGTAAATTTCCTTGCGCACTAGCGCTTGAGTTGAGCCGGCCCGCAGTGGGGGCGACTGCGTAGTAGCGTAGCGTAGCGTACGCACGCGGGCAACGCCACGATAGTGGGTAAGCGAATTGTTATGCGGCATTATTTGGTGTTGGAAGTGATTCTGCAAAAATGCGCCATTCGCTAGTTTCTTGCGAGGTATGGCTAAAATAATGGCCGCAGGTTGGGCTCATCTATTATAGATTAATGCATCCAGAAGATGTTTTAGGCGCTAGGTATAGGCTCGATAGCCTCTCGAAGTAGCGTCTGAAGTATTTTCCAGTCATCTGTTTGTCTGACACGCATCTCTTTAATTACCTCGACTTTTAAGAAGCCTGTAGATACTTTTGCTTGATAAACGGATTGAAGGTCTTTGAATATTTTTTTTGCATTGCATTCCTTTCGCCATGAGTCGTCCCATTCCGTGTTTAGACGTGATGCGATTTCCTTGCATTCCTGATTAAATCCATTCACCCATGAATCATGTTCGATATTGGCAAGCTCTTCTTGCGCTCGCTTAAGTCTTGAAAATAATATTTCTGCTGCTTGTTCTGCGCTTTTTGAGCTTATTTCTTTTGACCTGATTCCGCAATTTTCTGGTTCGCGCTTTGCATATGCGATTCTTATCGCTTCTTCGTCTGCTTGAGAAAGTGCGAGCCTTTTTAGTTCGGAGCGAAGTTCGCCCTTTGATTCTGGTTTTTTGTTGCAATATCTGGATAAAACATCAAAAAGAACTGATTCGTCCGTAAGATAGTTTTCAATGCAATGACGATCCCATTGTAAGACTTTGACTAGTCTTGAGGATGTTATCGAGGATGGTTTTCCGTCTCTGTCAAAAATAAAGGAGCTTGGTCTTTCAACTTCGCCGCGCTTCTCCGCATCTTGGAGCCTGGTGATGTCTTTCTCTACTTCAGTTCTGCCTCCTAGCGATTTAATTTGATATCCGGCAAGGAGGTCGGGGAATCCATTGCTCAAAAGATCAATGTCATCTTCTCCTTCGACAAATAGTGTGCCTTGCCATGAAACGACATCCATTGAATTGAGGCCAAGTCGACGAAGAATTTCAAATAATTCTGCTTTGTCTCTTCTGGCTACTGGTGTGATGTCTTTTGGAGTTCTAAGATGGAATATGGTGCAATCTTCACGGTGCAGTGCGGTTGTTAGTACCTCTGCGCTGTGTGTGCAAAGTAGGACTTGAAGCTCTAATGGCTGGACAACTTGACTATGCAAGAAGGGAACTAGGCGAGCACATACTGCCGGATTCAAATGAAGTTCTGGTTCGTCTAGCAACACAATGCCGCCTGCTGCTGCGCCGGCGCGAAGAAGTAGAAAGCTTAGAATTAATCCTTTCTCTCCGCTGCTCATGCTGTCAATATCGAAGACGCGATTCTGTTTTTCATCTCTTATAAGTACGCTTAGCGCGCCTGTCTGCTTTTGCTGAATTGCATCCAGCTTTTTGCCAGGGAGTAGTTGGCCGAAAATTGCATTGAATGAATCTTCTAGCTGCAATCTCGAATCGCTTCCAAGAACAGATGCATTTACTATTATTTGCTTTAGCCGATTGTATTTTGTCGCGGGTTGGGCAAGGTGTGAAAAAACTTGCTGCTGCATATCAGCGGAACCCAGCTGAATCCCTGTTTCTCCGGAAGGCAGAGCTCTGTCTGCTGGAAAATATGAAAGCAAGGCGGATTGAGGGCGACATGCGGCTTCTAGTCCTTGAATGATAAGTTGGGCTAGTGTGTCTTTTGACGATATTTGAAGCCCGTTTCCAATTGGTTCTATTGCAAGCCCGAGAGATAGTTTTGGGTTGCTTTTTAGTCTATTTAAGTATTGCCTGGCATCGGAGGTGGCGGCACGAAGATGCTCTTGGCCTTGAGGGGATGACATGAATTGAATCAGATCAAGCTGGCTTTGCCTTTCTTGACCTATTCTGCTGCGAACCATCGATTGGGCTAATTGATGCTCGCTGTCACTGAGGATTGATAGTTCTTGAGCGGATAAAGAAATCTCGAATGAAACCTCAAGCGGCTTCTGGGTCGTACCCGCTATTGCAGAAAAATCTATTTGTTGTTCGTTTAGCATCATATGCGGGGTTGTTGCGCCGAGTGACTGAAGCACTTGGCTGACTTCATCTCTGTAGCGTGGTGCCAGCAATGCCTTCGTAAGCCGTATCGCTTCAAGAATAGATGTTTTTCCTACTGCATTTGGTCCAACCAGGACATTGATGCCATCTCGCGGAGAGAACTCAATGTCTTCTAAGCCACGGAAGTTTCGAATTTTTAATTGCGAAATAAACATTTGAATTCCTTAAAGGCGTTGGGTTAAAAATGATCTTTAAACGATTAATTTTTTTAGAAATTCTAAAGTTATTTTTATACATTTGAATGATGGCGCTGCCACCTGTCAGAACCGACAGGTCTGCCTGACGCAGCCCATCACGGCTCCACCCCCGTATACCGCGCCCTTGGCCGGATCAGCTTCCCTTCCGCCTGCTGCTCCAGCGCATGCGCGAGCCATCCCGCGAGTCGGCCCGCGGCGAACATCACCAGCGCCGGTGTCGCGGGCAGGGCGTTCGCGTGGCAGATCGCGGCGAGGAGGAAGTCGATGTTGGGGTGCTGGCCGCTGACGTCTTCGGTGGCGGCGACGAGGGCATCGAGTTCGCGCATCGCGGGGGCGTCGGCGTGCTGGGTGCGGAGGCGGGCGAGGAGTTCGGCGGCGCGGGGGTCGCCGTGGGGATACAGGGCGTGGCCGAAGCCGGGGAGGTCGTCGCCGCGCTGGAGGCGGGTTTCGATGAAGTCGCGCGGCGAGGCGGCGTCGCGGGCGTCGGCGATCAGCGCATAGGCGCGGGCGGTCGCGCCGCCGTGGCGCGGGCCCGAGAGCGCGGCCAGGCCGGCGCAGACGGTCGCGTGCAGGTGCGCGCCGGTGGAGGCGACGACGCGTGCGGCGAAGGCGGAGACGTTGAGTTCGTGGTCGGCGCACAGCACCAGCGCGGCGCGGACGAGGTTGGCGAAACCGGCGTCTCCGGGTTTCCACACGTCGGCGAGCAGCGCATGCACCGGGCCAGCCGGCGGTGGGCGACCGACCAGCAGCGCGGCGTTCTGGCGGAGCAGGGCGGCGGCGATCTCGTGGCGGGCGCGCGGTGTCGAATTCAGCGCGCCGCGGGCGCCGATCGCGAGCAGCGGGATCGCGGCCATCGCGCGTTCCAGCGGCGGCAGCGTGTCGGCTTCGGCGATGGCGGCGACGTGGGCCGGCCAGTCGCCGCCTTCCAGCGCGGTGAAGGGGTCGTGCTCGCCGCAGTCCCAGAGCTGGCGGGCGGTGTCTTCCAGCGTCGCGCCGTCGCGGACCATGGCGATCGCGGAGCGGCCGCGGTAGTACGGGCCGTCGGGGCGGATCAGCGAGATCCGTGTCTCCAGCACCGGCAGGCCGCGATCGAGGCTGTGCGCGGCGGCAGCGGCGGCGCTGCGGCCGACCTGCTTGCGTTGCGCCAGGCGCTCGACGTCCAGCCGCGGATACAGTCGCGTGCGGTGGTCGGGACCGGGCCGTGATTCGAGCAGGCCGCGGCTGACGTAGGCGTACAGCGTGGCCTGGCTGATGCCGAGCAGGCGGCAGGTTTCGCGGGCGGTGAGCAGGTCGGCCATGGCGACAGATTGATTCGTCCGATCAAGATTGATCAACCCTCGGGATGCTGCCAGATTTGCGCCCCGACAGACGTCGTCGCCGATCCGCGCGACGAGGCCTGCGCCCGGGGCGCCGCCCCGGACCCGTCGACACGAGGAGTTTCCATGAGCCATCCGTCCGCAGGCGCAAGGTTCCGCGCCGCCCTCGCCGAAGAATCCCCGCTGCAGGTCATCGGCGCGATCAACGC
>JBQCJG010000045.1:0-6472 GCA_051952955.1 Lysobacteraceae bacterium
GCGCGAAGGACTGGCGAGAACGCTGCCGGAGTACATGCTGCCGGCGGCCTACGTGACGCTGGACAAGCTGCCGCTGACGCCGAACGGCAAACTCGATCGTCGCGCGCTGCCGGCCCCCGAGGGCGCGGCGTTCGCGCAGCGCGCGTACGAAGCGCCGGAAGGGCAGATCGAGACGACGCTCGCCGCGATCTGGCGCGAGCTGCTGCGCGTGGAGCGCGTCGGCCGCCACGACAACTTCTTCGAGCTCGGCGGGCATTCGATGCTGGTCACGCGCCTGATCGATGGCGCGCGCCGGCGCGGGCTGCTCGTCGATTTGCGGCAGGTGTTCGATGCACCTACACTGGCCGGCCTTGCGGCCGTGGTCACGCTGGGCGGGCACGGCGAGGACACGCAGACGAGCCTGATCCCGGTGCGCATCGCCGGCGCGCGACGACCGCTGTTCTGCTTCCACGAAGGATTCGGCAGCGTCTTGGCCTACGAACGTCTCGCGCGCTTCATCGATGCCGACGTTCCGGTGTACAGCATGGAAGCGAGAGCAATGCACGAAGACCCGCCGGTCTTCCGCTCGCTGGTCGAGATGGCGCGCGATTACCTCCGCCAGATGCGGACCGTGCAGCCCGTGGGGCCGTACCGGCTCGCGGGCTGGTCGGGCGGCGGCCTGGTCGCCTACGAAGTCGCGCGCCAGCTGCTGGAGAACGGCGAAGCCGTCGGCTACCTCGGCATGATCGACACCTACCGGCTGTCGCCGGAGGACATGGAAGGCGACATCGCCGAGACCAAGCACTTCCTCGTCCGCATCCTCCAGTACCTGCGGCCCGAACTCGCGCCGGACGTGCTGCGCGGCCTGCTGGCGTTCGACGACCTCGACGCGATGGTCGCCGAATGCCGGCGCAACGGCTGGCTCGGCCCGGACGTGACCGGCCACGAGATGGACCGCCGCTTCCGCGTCGCCAACGACATCGCACGCGCCAGCGTGCAGTACGTGCCGATGCCGATCGACCTCGACGTCACCCTCTTCAGTGCGCACGAACCCGCCCGCGACGACCGCAGCAACGGCTGGTCGTCGCTGCTCGGCGCGCGGCTCGACGTCGTCGAGGTGGGCGGCACGCACATGGCGATGATGCAGGACGAGCGCCTGCTCGCACGGATCGCCGGCCCCATGAACCGCGCGCTGCTCGACGCCGGCGCCGCGTCGCCCCCGACCGCCGCCGACGCCCCGCGCAGCGTCGATCTTTCGCTTTCCTGAGGACAGGACATGACCCAGACAGCCTTCAAATCCCTGGCGCCGGGGATCCGCAGCATCCCGCTGATCAATTCGTGGTTCGCCCACATGTACCTGGTCGCGCCATCGACGTTCGGCCACTACACGCAGTACCACCTCGACCTGCTGGAATCGTTCGTCGACGATCCCTCGCAGCACCTGGAGTCGATCAAGATCCCGGAGCTGATCGGCGGCCCGTTCATCAACTACACCGGCGATCCGGCCGACATGGCACGCTTCCGCGACCAGACCCGCGAGCGCTGCGGCCGCCAGCTGCACGCCGCCGTGTCGATCAACGCGATGTACCAGATGCTCCTGGCGCAGGCCAAGGGCGCCGGCGTGCCGGGCCTCTACGCGCAGATCGATCCGTCGATCCGCCACGGCGTCGAACTGTCCTACGACGTCTGCAAGCAGCCGGTCGCGCGCATCATCGAGAAGGTGCTGTACGACGGCCCGCTCTACGATCCCTCGCTGCAGACCTGCATCCTCGAGAAGGCGACCTACGAGCCGCGCACCTTCGTGCTCAGCACGCCGCAGATCCGGCGCCAGCCGTCGTCGGTGGAGCTGCGCCTGCCGTTCGGCGACCCGCTGTGGAACCACATGAGCAGCGGCCGGCACGGGCTCGGCGAACTGATGGAGATGCTGCGCCCGCACGTCGGCGACGCCGCCGAGATGGCGTTCCTCGAGGACATGTTCATCGACCATCCGGCCCGCACCCAGGCCGACGAGGTGCCGGCCGGCCGCGTGCGCGTGCGCTACTTCGGCCACGCCTGCGTGCTGGTCGAATGCGCCGGCACCAGCGTGCTGGTCGATCCGCTGATCAGCTACCCGGGCGAGTCCACGCTCGACCACTTCACCTTCGACGACCTGCCGGCGCGCATCGACTACGTGCTGATCACCCATCCGCACCAGGACCACGTGGTGCTGGAGACGCTGCTGCGCCTGCGCGACAGGGTCGACCACGTGGTCGTCGGGCGCTCGGGCGGCGGCCACCTGCCGGACGTGTCGCTGAAGCTGATGCTGAACCACTGCGGCTTAGGCAACGTGATCGAACTCGGCGAGTACGAGAGCATCGCGTTCGAGGCCGGCCGCATCGTCGGCGCGCCGTTCTACGGCGAGCACGCCGACCTCGACATCCGCTCGAAGCTGGCCTTCGGCGTGGAGATGCACGGCAGGACCTGCCTGTTCTTCGCCGACTCCAACCCGCCGGTGGCCGAGTTCTACGAGCCGCTGAAACGGATGATGCCGAAGATCGACTGCCTGTTCCTCGGCATGGAGTGCGTCGGCGCGCCGGCGACGTGGCTCTACGGCCCGCTGCTGCAGAAGATGCTGACCCGCGGCGAGGACCAGTCGCGCCGGCTCGACGGCTGCGACTCGGCGCGGGCGCTGGAGATGCACCGCTTCTTCGATCCTGAACACATCTTCGTCTACGCCATGGGCGCGGAGCCTTGGCTGACGCACATCACCAGCATCCTGTACTCCGAGGAGCTGCCGCAGTTCAAGGAAGCGCGGATCCTGGAATCGACCGTGCGCGCGCAGGGCCGCTCGGCGGAAGTGCTGTACGGAAAACGGGAACTGCTGCTGTGAACGATCGCACGTCGTCTCTCGCGTCCCTGTGGCGGCTGATGCGGATGGCGCGGCCGTCCGGGCCGCTGCTGGCCGCCGCCGCCGTCGTGACGCTCGTGGCCGCCGCGGGCACGCTGGTGTTCCCGATGCTCACCAAGGGCATGGTCGACAAGCTCTCCAGCGGCGCGCTGGAGACGTCCACCGTGATGTCGCTGGCGGGCGTGATGGTGGGCGTGGCGATCGCGTCCGCGCTCTCGGCCTTCCTGCTGAACCGCGTCGGCTACGACATGATCGCGGTGCTGCGCGGCATGCTGGTCGACAAGCTGCTGAAGCTGCCGGTTGCCTCGTTCGACGAGGAAAGCACCGGCGAGCGCGTCAGCCGCGTGCTCAACGACTGCCAGCTGATCTCCGAACTGGCGACGCGGCAGGCGGCGAACCTGCTCAGCGGCGCGCTGATGCTGGTCGGCGCGATCGTGGTGCTGCTGTTCCTCGACGCGCGGCTCACGCTGACGATGCTCGGCTGCGTGGCCGCGGCGTTCGCCGTGGTCATCCCGCTGATCACCCTGCTGGAGAAGCTGGCGCGGAGCATCCAGGACCGCACCGCGCGGCTGGGCGGCATCCTCACCCACGTGCTGTCCGAGATCCGCCTGGTGAAGGCGTTCTCGGCCGAGGCGCGCGAACGCGAGCGCAGCCGGCGCGAGATCCAGGACATCCGCCGTCTCGGCATCCAGGTGGCGAAGATCAGCTCGGTGCTGGCGCCGCTGACCAGCCTGTCGCTGACCGCCGCGGTCCTGGTGATCCTGGTCTACGGGAGTTCTCGGGTCAGCGACGGCAGCATCACCATCGGCACGCTCACCGCGTTCATCCTCTACATCGTGAACGTCGCCGTGCCGATGATCCAGCTGACCACGTTCCTCGAGGAACTGCAGAAGGCGCGCGGCGCCTCGGCGCGCATCGCCGCGCTGCTGGTGCACGAGGAGGAACCCGCCGGCGGCGATCCGCTGCCGGACACGCACGAGGCGCTGGAGTTCCGCAACGTGGCCTTCCGCTACCCGGGCCGCGACACCACCGTGCTGCACGGCATCGACCTGACGTTCCGGCCCGGCACCACGACCGCGCTGGTCGGCGCCAGCGGCAACGGCAAGACCACGGTGCTGTCGCTGATCCTGCGCTTCTATGCGCCGAGCGACGGCGCGATCGTCTACGGCGGCCGGCCGATCGCCGAGTATGCGCTGTCGGCCTGGCGCGAGCGCATCGGCTACGTCTCTCTGAGCGCGCCGATAATGCCGGGCACCGTGCGCGACAACATCCTGTACGGCCTGAGCGGCGCCCACACCGACGAGGAGGTCTGCATGGCCGCGGAGAAGGCCGGCGCGCTGGCCTTCATCCGGCAGATGCCGCAGGGCCTGGACACGATCCTCAGCGAACAGGGCGCGAACCTGTCCGGCGGGCAGCGCCAGCGCATCGCCATCGCGCGGATGTTCCTGCGCAACCCGGACATCCTGATCCTCGACGAGGCCACGTCGAGCCTCGACAGCGAGACCGAGCACCAGGTGAAGCTGGCGCTGGACGCGCTGATGCAGGGACGCACGAACATCGTGGTCGCGCACCGGCTGTCCACGATCATCCACGCCGACCGCATCTACTTCCTCGACGGCGGCCGGATCTCCGGCGACGGCAACCACGAGGAACTGCTGCTGTCGAACGCGCACTACGCGCGCCTCGTCGCGCGCCAGTTCCGCAACCCGGTGCGCGAAGCCGCGGACGCGCGCGTGCTCGAAGCCGACGCGGTCTGATTCCACCGCGGCGACCGCGTCCCGGCATCGCCGCGATGCGGACCCCCACTTCCGACTTTTTTTCGACCTTCCAGGAAAGGACATCCACATGAGCATGCGCGAAGCGCTGCAGGACGTGGCAGGACGCAGGATCCTCGCCCAGGCGAAGCCGCAGACCCCCTCGCTGGCCTGGGCGGGCGAACACCGCGACGAGGTGCAGGACCTGCTGCGCGAACAGGGCGCGCTGGTGATCCGCGGCCTGCGCTTCCACGGCACCAAGCAGTTCGGCCAGTTCCTCGAAGCGATCTTCGGCAACGACCTGGCCGAGTACACCTACCGCTCCACGCCGCGCACCAGGCTGGGCTGCAACGTCTACACCGCGACGGAATACCATCCGAGCGAGACGATCCCGCAGCACAACGAGTCCGCCTACGCGAACGTGTGGCCGATGCAGATCGGCTTCTTCTGCATGGTGCCGCCGGGTCCCGGCCTCGGCGGCGCCACGCCGCTGGCCGACAGCCGCGAAGTGCTGGCGCGGCTGCCCGCCGACCTCGTCGAGAAGTTCGAGACGAAGCAGCTGCAGTACGTGCGCAACTACGGCAAGGTCGACCTGCCGTGGAGCGAGGTGTTCCAGACCGAGGACCGCGACGAGGTCGAGGCGTTCTGCAAGGCGAACGACATCGCGTTCGAGTGGACCGCCGACGACGGCCTGCGCACGCGGCAGGTGACGCCCGCCACCGAGGTGCACCCGGTCACCGGCGAGAAGATCTGGTTCAACCAGGCGCACCTGTTCCACGTGTCGGGGCTGGCCGAGGACGTCGTGCGCGACATGCTGTCGGTCTATCGCGAGGAGGACCTGCCGCGCAACGTCTACTTCGGCGACGGCTCGCCGATCGACGTCGCGGACCTGGACACCATCCGCGCCGTGTACGACGACGTGAAGTTCCATTTCGACTGGCAGAAGGACGATGTCGTCCTGCTCGACAACATGCTGTACACCCATGGCCGGCAGCCGTTCTCGGGCCCGCGCAAGATCCTGGTCGGCATGGGCCGGACCCATGGCCGCACCTGACGCGCGCGCCTCCGTGTCGTCGCTGCTTTCCGCGGTGTCGTGCCTCGCGTGCGCGATCCTGCTGGCCGCGTGCGACTCCGGCGCGACCGAGGCCACGCCGCCCGCGCCCGGGCTCGCGGTGGAAGTGGTGTCGCCGCGCGTGCAGGCCGTGCCGCGCGAAGTGCGCGCGTCCGGCACGGTCGCGGCCTGGGAGGAGATCGCGATCGGCGCCGAAGTCGCCGGCCTGCGCGTGACCGAGGTCGCGGTGGAAGTCGGCGACCGCGTGCGTCGCGGCGACGTGCTGATCCGTCTCGACGCGCGCACGCAGCGCGCGAAGGTCGCGCAGGCCGAGGCCGCGCTGGCGCAGGCGCAGGCCAGCGCCGCGGTCGCGGCCAGGCGCGCGAAGCGCACGCGCGAGCTGGCGTCGCACGATTTCGTCTCGCGGCAGGATGCCGACCAGGCCGAGTCCGAGGCGATCGGCGCCGAAGCGCAGCTGCGCACCCTGCGCGCCGCGCTCGACGCCGCGCGGGTCGAACTCGGCTTCACCGAGATCCGCGCGCCGCAGGACGGCACGATCTCCGCGCGCGGCGTGCAGCCGGGGCAGGTGACCGGCGGCTCGGACGACCTGCTCAGGCTCATCCGCGACGGCCGCCTCGAATGGCGCGCCGAAGTCACCGGCGCCGACCTCGCCCGGATCGCGCCGGGCATGCCGGTGCGCCTCGCCGCCGCCGACGGCACGCCGATCGAAGGCCGCGTGCGCAAGGTCGCGCCGGGCCTCGACGCGCGGCGCATGACCGGCCTCGTCTACGCCGACCTGCC
>JBQCJG010000046.1:0-6148 GCA_051952955.1 Lysobacteraceae bacterium
CGGTCCGCCAGCAGGGCGGCATCGGCGGTGGCCTGCTGGGCGCGGTGCTCGACCAGGATGGCGACGGTCAGCTCGGCCTAGGCGACCTGCTGAAGCTCGGCGGCGGCCTGCTGGGCGGCGGCAACCGCTGAGTCCCTGGCCCCGCGGCACGTCGACGCGGCAGTCGCCGGCCCGCCTTCATCGGTTCGCGGACCGGAAACGAAAGAATAGCCATCGACTATCGAAACTGTCGAAACAAACGATTTTCACGATCGCCGGCCAAGCTCTACCTTGATCGCACCTCTTCCGGAGCGACACCATGACGACCGAATCGAAGTGCCCGTTTTCGGGCGCCGCCCACGCCGCCACCACGACCGGCGGCCTTCGCGGCAACCGAGACTGGTGGCCGAACCAGTTGAACGTCGATCTGCTGCACCAGCACGGCGCGAAGGCCGATCCGATGGCCGCCGGTTTCGACTACGCCGCCGAGTTCGCCACGCTCGATCTCGACGCCGTCGTCGCCGACCTCACCGCGCTGATGACCGATTCGCAGGACTGGTGGCCGGCCGACTGGGGCCATTACGGGCCGCTGTTCATCCGCATGGCCTGGCATTCGGCGGGCACGTATCGCATCCACGACGGCCGCGGCGGCGCCGGCAACGGCACGCAGCGGTTCGCGCCGCTCAACAGCTGGCCGGACAACGGCAACCTCGACAAGGCGCGCCGGCTGCTGTGGCCGATCAAGCGCAAGTACGGGCGCAAGCTGAGCTGGGCCGACCTGATGATTCTCGCCGGCAACGTCGCGCTGGAATCGATGGGGTTCCGCACGTTCGGCTTCGCCGGCGGCCGCGCCGACGTCTGGTCGCCGGAGCAGGACATCGACTGGGGCGCCGAGACCGCGTGGCTGGCGACCAGCGACAAGCCGAACAGCCGCTACTCCGGCGATCGCCAGCTGGCGAATCCGCTGGCCGCGGTGCAGATGGGCCTGATCTACGTGAATCCGGAAGGCCCCGACGGCAAGCCCGATCCGGTCGCCTCCGGCCGCGACGTGCGCGAGACCTTCGCGCGCATGGCGATGGACGACGAGGAAACCGTCGCGCTGATCGCCGGCGGCCACACCTTCGGCAAGGCGCACGGCGCCGGCGATCCGTCGCTGGTCGGGACCGAGCCCGAAGGCGCCGACATCGAGGCGCAGGGCCTGGGCTGGGCGAACCGCCACGGCAGCGGTTTCGGCGTGCACACCACGACCAGCGGCATCGAAGGCGCGTGGAAGCCGAATCCGACCACCTGGGACAACGGCTACTTCGACGTGCTGTTCGGCAACGACTGGCAGCTGACGAAGAGCCCGGCCGGTGCGCACCAGTGGACGCCGGCATCGCCGAAGCCCGAACACATGATCCCCGACGCGCACGATCCGTCGCTGCGGCATCCGCCGATGATGACCACCGCCGACCTGTCGCTGCGCTTCGATCCCGCGTACGAGAAGATCGCGCGCCGCTTCCACGCCGACCCGCAGGCATTCGCCGATGCCTTCGCCCGCGCGTGGTTCAAGCTCACGCACCGCGACATGGGGCCGCGCGCCCGCTACGTCGGCAAGCTCGTGCCGCAGGAAACGCTGATCTGGCAGGACCCGGTGCCGCCGGTCGACCATCCTTTGATCGACGCGACCGACATCGCGGCCCTGAAGGCGCAGGTGCTGGCCAGCGGGCTGTCGGTGCAGGATCTCGTGTTCGTCGCCTGGGCCTCGGCCTCGACCTTCCGCGGCAGCGACAAGCGCGGCGGCGCCAACGGCGCGCGCATCCGCCTCGCACCGCAGAAGGACTGGGCCGCGAACGATCCGGCGCGCCTCGCGAACGTGCTGTCGACGCTGGAGCGCGTGAAGGCCGCATTCGACGCCTCGCGCACCGGCGGCAAGCGCGTGTCGCTGGCGGACCTGATCGTGCTCGGCGGCAACGCGGCGGTGGAAGCCGCTGCCAGGGCGGGCGGGCACGAGGTGGTGGTGCCGTTCGCGCCGGGTCGCACCGATGCGACCGATGCGCAGACCGATGCGGCCTCGTTCGCGGTGCTGGAACCGCAGGCCGACGGCTTCCGCAACTTCGCCAGGCCGGGCCTCGAAGCGGGCGCCGCGGAGCGGTTGATCGATCGCGCGCAACTGCTCACGCTCACCGCGCCGGAGATGACGGTGCTGATCGGCGGTCTGCGCGCGCTGGACGCCAATGCCGGCGGCTCGCGCCACGGCGTGCTCACCGACCGCCCGGGCGTGCTCACGCACGACGTGTTCGTGAATCTGCTCGACATGCGCACGCGCTGGCAGCGTTCCGCGGGCGATGCGCACGTGCTGGAAGGCATCGACCGCAGCAGTGGCGTGCGCAGGTGGACGGCGACCGTCGTCGATCTCGCGTTCGGCTCGAACGCACAGCTGCGCGCGATCGCCGAGGTCTACGCCGCCGACGATGCGCAGGCGACGTTCGTGCAGGATTTCGTCGCCGCCTGGACGAAGGTGATGCAGCTGGATCGATTCGACCTGCGCTGAGCCGGCGCAGGTGGCATCGGATCGGTTGCAGGCGCGCAAGCGCTGGCCGCTGCGCGAACGCCGCGGCGTTGTTCCGGAACGACACGGGCCCTCGCCCGTGTCGTTCACGTCATCGCAGCAAAGGACCCTGCCATGCCGATCCTGCCCCCGGAACGCCCGCGCCTCGGTGCCGACGCCCTCGCCGCCCGCCTCGCCCCGTTCGCCATCGACTTCGACCGCCATCCGATGGTGGTGGTCGGCATCCGCGGCTACTACCGCGACTCGATGGGCGCGCCGCAGGTCAACGATCGCGGCCTGTACGACGATGCGATCTTCCTGCACACCCGCCAGGCCACGGCGGCCTTCAACGGCAATACGGACCCCTCGCGCCGTCGCGACGGCCACGGCACCGGCGCGGCGAAGGGCATGGCGTCGCTGAAACCCGGCGCGTGGTTCGTCCACCGTTTCGACCTGCACAAGGGCAAGTACCTCGCGCTGTGCCAGCGCGCCGGCCAGGTCACCGTCATCCGCGACGGCGCGCCGCCCTACGCCGACACCGGCGATTTCGGCATCAACATCCACCGCGGCGGCTACAACACCACCTCGAGCGAAGGCTGCCAGACGGTGCATCCGAGCCAGTGGGACAGCTTCATCGCGCTCGCCGTGGACCAGGCCAGACGCTACTTCGGCAACGACTGGAAACGCGAGATCGTGCCGTACGTGCTGCTGGAGGAATGAGCCCGGCGCGATGACGCGAAAGCCGGCGTCAGAGCGCGTCGATGTCGCCCAGCGCGCGGATCAGGCGCCGCGCGCGCTTGTCGGGTTTCGTCTCCGGCGGCTGGTAGCCCGCGCGCGCAGCGGGCAGGCTCGCGAGCGTCGCCGCGCGCTGCGCCTTCGACGCTTCGGATTCGGCATACAGCGCCTGCGCGACCGACGCGGCGCCGCGCTGGTCGCTCAGCCCCAGCACTTCGATCTCGAACACCTCGTCGCCGCGGGCGATGCGCATCGCATCGCCGATCCGCACGCCGCGCGAGGCCTTGGCGCGCTGGCCGCCGATCTCGATCTTGCCGGTCTCGATCGCCTGCTTGGCCAGGCTGCGCGTGCGGAAGAAGCGCGCGGCCCAGAGCCAGAGATCGAGGCGGACGGTGGCGGTGTCCTGGGTCATGCGCATGTGGTATCGGGGGACTGCCACAGTGTAAGGCCGGCGAACAGCGACGGGCGCCGATCGCGGCCGGCTATAGTGCGACGCAGTCTCCCGGGGAATCGCCGCATGTCCGACGCCGTTGCCGCAGCCGCCACGATCGATGCCTGCGCGAACTGCGGCACTCCGCTCGTCGGCGCGTTCTGCCACGCCTGCGGCCAGCACCATCCGGCCCCGCGGTTCACGCTGCGCAGGCTGCTGGGCCAGGTCCCGCAGGTCCTGTTCAACGTCGATCGCAGCCTGTTCGACACCGTGCGCAAACTCACCCTGCACCCGGGTCGGGTAATCCTCGAATACCTCGACGGCCGACGCGTCCGCTACGTGAATCCGCTGACGCTGTTGACCACGCTGTGCGGGCTGAGCGCACTCGGCTATGCGCTGTATCCGTTCGACTACGGTCCGATCGCCGCCGGCGTCCCCGCGCAGTACCGCGCGGCGTACATCGCCATGTGCACGCTGACCTTCGAGTACTACACGCCGCTGATGACGCTGCTGCTGCCGCTGGCCGCGGCGATCACCCGGGTCGTGTTCCGCGGCCGGGGGCGCGGCTACGGCGAACACCTGGTGGCGAACGCCTACCTGTTCTCGATCGTCAACCTGATCAGCCTCGCCATGCTGCCGCTGTGCATCGCCGGCAACGGCAGCCACTGGTTCCTGTTGGCGTGGATGCTCTCGACGATCCCGATCTTCGGTTATCAGGTGTGGGCGACCCACGATGCGTTTTCGGTGCCGGAACGGGCGGTCGGCGATGCCGTACGCGCACTGTTCGCAGTGCTGGCCTTCTACGCGGTCGAGATGGCGGTGATGGCGTCGTTCGCCATCGCGTACCTGGTGCGCGTCAACCTGCCAACGGGCTGAAGCCGGAAACGCGAACGGCCGCCTTGCGGCGGCCGTTGCGGGAATCTCGTGGCGCGATGGATCAGGCGTCGGCCTGGCCCTTGCCCTTGGCGTACATCGACAGGTCTTCCTTGATGCGCGCCTTCTTGCCTTCGAGGTTGCGCAGGTAGTACAGCTTGCCGGCGCGGACCGCGCCGCGGCGCTTCACCTGCACCGAATCGATCGCGGCGCTGTGGGTCTGGAACACGCGCTCGACGCCGTAGCCGTGCGAGATCTTGCGCACCGTGAAGGAGGAGTTGAGGCCGGCGTTCTTCTTGCCGATCACCACGCCTTCGTAGGCCTGGACGCGTTCGCGATTGCCTTCCTTGACCTTCACGTTGACGATGACGGTGTCGCCGGGACCGAAGTCCGGCAGCTGGCGCTGGATCTGTTCGGCTTCGAACTGCTGCAGCAGCGTGTGGATCGAGGGCTTGTTCATGGTTGCGGGAGCCTTGTTGTTGGTGCCCGGCCGTCGTGGGCCGAAGCTGTAATTGCGCGAGTGCACGTGGACCCGCGTCATGGCAGAGCCTGCTTGCCATCCTCTTCGACGGCAAGCCGCGCATTGTAAAGGAAAAATTCCCCGCAGGACCAGAGGGGCCGGATCAGGAATCCGTGGGCGCTCCGTCGCGATCAGGCTCGGCGAGGAAGGCATCCAGCAGCGCCCGATCGGCCTTCGACAGCGCGGCCCGGTCGATCAGGTCCGGCCGGCGCAGCCAGGTGCGACCGAGGGACTGCTGGCGACGCCATTTCGCGATCTCGGCGTGATGGCCGGACAGTAGCACCGATGGAACGCTGCCGAGGGCGTGTTCCACCGGTCGGGTGTAATGCGGGCAGTCGAGCAGGCCGTCGGGGCCCTCGAAGCTGTCCTGGGCCGCGGATTCGGCATCGTTCAGCGCGCCGGGCAGCAGCCGGGCGGTGGCGTCGACGACCACCGCGGCGGCCAGTTCGCCGCCGGACAGCACGTAGTCGCCGATCGACAGTTCCTCGTCGACCTCGGCCTGCAGCAGGCGCTCATCGACGCCCTCGTAGCGGCCGCAGAGCAGGATCAGCCGCTCGCGGTCGGCCAGTTCGCGGACCTTCGGCTGGGTCAGCGGCGCGCCCTGCGGGCTGAGGTAGACCACCCGGGCCGGCCGCGGATCGGCGGCGCGGGCGGCCTGCAGCGCCGAACGCAGCGGATCGATCAGCATGACCATGCCCGGGCCGCCGCCGAACGGCCGGTCGTCGACCCGGCGGTAATTGCCTTCGGCGTGGTCCCGCGGGTTCCAGCCGTGGATCGAGAGCAGCCCGCGCTCCTGCGCGCGTCCGACCACGCCGTGGCCGGCGATCTGGACGACGAAATCGGGAAACAGGCTGACGATGTCGATGCGCATGGCGGCGGCCGGCGTCGCGGCTCAGAAATCCGCGTCCCAGTCGACCACGATGCGGCCGGCGTCGAAATCCAGCTCGCGGACGAAATCCGGGCGGACCCACGGGATCATGCGCTCGCGATCGCCGCGCACGACGAGCACGTCGTTGGCCCCGTTCGAAAAGATGCGTGCGGCCGTGCCGAAGTCGACGCCGTCGAGGTTCGACACGCGCAG
>JBQCJG010000047.1:0-9052 GCA_051952955.1 Lysobacteraceae bacterium
GGGTCGCCCTGCCGCTCGGCCGCAGCCTCCTCCAGCGCGTCGGCGAAGCTGTCGATCACGCTGAGGATCGTGCCTTCGACCGGATGCGCCAATGCGCCGCGGGCGCTGGCGGCGCCATGGCGGACGGCGGCGGCCAGCGCCGCGGCGTCCAGGACCGGGCTGCTGCGCGCATGCTCGGCCACGCCGTGCAGGAACTGGGCGAGGATCGCGCCGGAATTGCCGCGTGCGCCGTCGATGGCGTCGTCGCCGATCCGCCGCAGCAGTTCGCCGATGTGGCGGCTGCGCCGGCTCAGCGCGCCGTTGAGCAGGCTGCCGAGGGTGAAGGCGAGGTTGTTGCCGGTGTCGCCGTCGGGTACCGGGAAGACATTGATCCTGTTGAGGCCGTCGCGGGCGGCGATCACCCGTCGGGCGCCGGCGATGAGCGCACGGCGCAGCGCCGGGGCGGTGAGGGTCGAGGCCGGTGACGGGCCCGGCGGGTCGGGGGCGTTGGCGTTCACGGCGGGAGTCTGCCGCAACCATGGCAGCCCGGCTGTTGCGCCGCAGCAAGCCGCCGTTCATGTTTTGGCAGGCCCCGGGCGGTCACATGCACGGTATAGTCGGCGTCTTGTCGGGACCCTCCCTCTTTCTGGACGCCACCATGCGCCGCTCCCGCTTCGTCCTGCCCGCCCTCCTGGTGCTCGCGCTCGTCAGCCTGCCCGTGGCCGCGCGGACCGCACCGCTGGCCTCGGCCAACGGCGAGACCAGCGAATGCCCCGACGTCCCCGCCGCCGATGCCGACAGCGATCCGGCGCCGGCGAACAAGGCTGCCGCCAAGCGCGCCGGCGGCGCACCCGCGGCCGGCAAGCCGCGTCCCAGCGCCCGCAGCGGCGACTCGCTCCAGGTCCGCGGCCCCCGCTGGCACCGCTTCCTGCCCGGCATGTTCCGCTGATCCGGACACCGGCTTGCGCTGGTTCCGCGACCGCTTCTCCCGCCCCGCCCCCGTCATCGATCCCGACCGCGGGGCGCGCGTGCGCGCCGCGGTGCCGTGGGTGGCGGCGCTCGATGCCGCCCGCGACGCGCGCCTCGCCGCGCTGGCCGCGCGCTTCCTCGCCGCCAAGACGATCACGCCGGTCGAGGACCTGCCGCTCGACGACGACCGGCGCGCGGTGCTCGCCGCGCTCTGCTGCCTGCCGCTGCTGGAGTTCGGCGCCGACGGCCTGCGCGGCTGGTCGCAGCTGATCGTCTATCCCGAAGCGTTCAAGATCGAGCGCCGCTACACCGACGTCTACGAGACCGACGGCTTCGAACTGGTGGAAGAGGGCGTCGACGAAGTGGACGGCGAAGCCTGGGAGCGCGGGCCGCTGGTCCTGTCGTGGGCCGACATCGAACACGAACTGCAGCATCCCCGCGACGGCCGCTGCCTGCCGGTGCACGAGATGGCGCACAAGCTCGACGTGCTGGAAGGCGGCTTCAGCGGCACGCCGCCGCTGCCGCGCGAATGGCGACGCGCCTGGGTGCAGGATTTCGAGGCCGCCTACGACGCCTTCGCCGAGCGCGTCGATGCAGGTCGCCGCACCGCGATCGACGCCAGCGCTGCCGAGGCGCCGGAGGAATTCTTCGCGGTCTGCAGCGAGTACCACTTCAGTGCGCCGGGGCGGCTGCGGCAGGCGCTGCCGACGGTGGCCGCGCACCTCGAACGGTTCTACGGCCCGTCGCCGTTCGCGAAATCCGCCGGCGCGGGCGTCGCGGAAGGCGTCGCCGCCGGCACCTGACCGGTCCGCCCGGTCACAGCCCCGGCGGCAGCGTGACCTCGAAGCGGGCGCCGCCGAGTTCGTCGGAATCGCCGACCACCAGCGCGCCGCGATAGCTGCGCACGATGTCCTGCACGATCGCCAGGCCGATGCCGTGGCCCTGCACGCGCTCGTCGCCGCGCACGCCGCGCTGGAGCACGCGCGCGATCTTCTCCTCGGGGATGCCGGGGCCGTCGTCCTCGACCATCATCAGCAGCCCGGGCCGGCGGTGCGCCGCGGTGGCGCCGGTCTTCACGGTGAGCAGCACCCGCGACTTCGCCCACTTGAAGGCGTTCTCCAGCAGGTTGCCGAGCAGCTCCTGCAGGTCGCCCTTCTCGCCGTAGAAGCGCGCGTCGGGATCGATCTCGAATTCGCAGAACACGCCCTTCGCGGCGTAGACCTTCTCCAGCCCGCGCACGATTTCCTCGGCGTCGGGTTCGATCGACATCGGCGCGGCGAACAGCTTGTGGCCGCCGGACGCGGCGCGGCTGAGCTGGTAGCCGACGAGGTCGTTCATGCGCCGCAGCTGCTGGTCGAGGTCGCTGCGCAGGTCGGCGTCGGACGCGTCGCTGTCCAGCCGCGCGCGCAGAACCGCGAGCGGCGTCTTCAGGCTGTGCGCGAGGTCGGCAAGGATGTTGCGCTGGCGGTCGAGATTCTCGCGCTCGCTCTCGATGAAGGCGTTGATGCTCTCGGTCAGCGGTTCCAGTTCGCGCGGATGGCGCTCGCTCATGCGCGTGCCGATGCCGCGCTGCACGCGCTTGAGCTCGTCCACCACGCGGCGCAGCGGCAGCAGGCTCCAGCGCACGATCACCAGCTGCAGCGCCAGCAGCAGCGCGCCGACCGCGCCGAGGTAGCTCCACAGCGCGCGCCGGAACACGTTGAGCTGGCTCTGCAGGCGTGCGGTGTCCTCGACGATGTAGATCGTGTACGACATCTCGTCGGCGAGGTCGTCGCCCGGCCACACCAGGCCGTAGCCGAAGCGGTAGACGCGGGCGCGCTGGCCGTTGGCGCGGACGATGTCGATCGGCCCGTCGAACACCTGCTGGCCGGGCGCCAGCATCTTCACCGGCGGCAGTTCCGGGCCCTGCGCCGATTCGGATTCCCACACCACGAACGGCAGCACGATCTGCGCGTACAGGCCGCTGCCCGGGCGCTTGAGGCGCGGGTCGGGCAACTGGCTGTCCATCGGCGGCACGAGGTCGCCGCCGCGGCCGAACTCGGTCTTGCCGGCGAAGTCCAGCGCGTAGTCGCGCAGGCGGTCCTCGAGGATGTTCTCGGCGGTGCTGACGAACGCATGGTCCAGTGCATAGCCGGCCAGCGCGAGGAAGGCCATCAGGCCGACGCTGGTCGCGAGCAGTTGCCGCGTCTGCAGCGAGCGCGGGCGCCAGAAGCGGTCACGCGTCGGCATGGATCTGCCTCCGTGCGGACACGTGCGCCGCCGTGCGGACGACGGACGCGACGACGCCGCGCGTCATCGGCGCGGCGTCGTTGGCGGGGCAGGCGTGGGGATTCAATTGTCGCCGGTGCGCGCGATCGCGAAGCGGTAGCCGCGGCCACGCACGGTCTCGATCGGCTTGAGCGCGCCATCCGGGTCGAGCTTCTTGCGCAGGCGGCCGATGAAGACCTCCAGCACGTTGGAGTCGCGATCGAAATCCTGCTGGTAGATGTGCTCGGTGAGGTCGGCCTTCGACACCAGCTCGCCGGCATGCATCATCAGGTATTCCAGCACCTTGTATTCGTAGCTGGTCAGGTCGACGTTGCCGCCTTTGACGCTCACCGTCTGCGCGGCGAGGTCCAGCGTGACCGGGCCGCATTCCAGCGAGGGCTTGCTCCAGCCGGCGGCGCGACGAACGAGGGCGTTGATGCGCGCCAGCAGTTCCTCGACGTGGAAGGGCTTGATCAGGTAATCGTCGGCACCCTGCTTCAGGCCCTCGACCTTGTCCTGCCAACTGGTGCGGGCGGTGAGGATCAACACCGGGAACTGCTTCCCCTCGGCGCGCAGGGCCTGGATCAGCTCCATGCCGGACATCTTCGGCAGCCCGAGATCGATGATGGCGACGTCGAACGGCACTTCGCGCCCCATGTACAGGCCTTCTTCGCCATCCTGTGCGGTGTCGACGGCAAAACCCTCGCGCTTGAGGCGGGCGGCAAGGGTTTCGCGGAGGGGGGCTTCGTCTTCGACGAGGAGAATGCGCATCTAGAGCTCCTGATCCGGCGGGGGGCCGGCGGTTCGTTCAGGAACGGAGCATAGCCGCGGCCGATGGCCGCCGGGAGCGACCGGTCGGACCTGTTCAGATTTCGCTTATTCGCGGGAAAAATGCCGGGAACGACGTGCGAAACGCATGATCCGGAGAGGATCGACTAGTCCCGGCGTTCGCCGCGCGGCGGGCGCGGCGGCTGGTCGCGATTCTGGCCGCGCGGCGCATCGGTTGCCGGCTGCGGGTCGTCCATGAAGACGCGGACGCGACCATCGTCGCCCACGGCCTTGATGCGGGTCACGTCGCGGCCGTCGAACTGCATGCGCTCGGCGCTCAGGACCTGGCCGCGGTTCGCGCGCTCGAAGCGGCGGACCGCATCGGAGACGGCGTCGTTGCCGGCATTGCCGTTGCGCGCATTGTCTCCCTGCGATTCGTCCTGACGGCCATGTCCGCCCTGGGCGGCGGCCGGGAGGGTGGCAGCGGCCAGGGCGACGGCCAGCACGGACAGCGACAGGCGGCGGGACGGCAGCGACATGGGCGACACTCGGAAGCGGGTCGGGCGATCGACGGAACACATCATCGCGCGTTGGAAGCGCATTCTCGAAACCGTGCGGTGAATCCGTCCTTAACTTTTTCTTACGGCCCGGAGACGCCTTGCCGTGGTTCAGCGGGCGGGCGCTTGGCCGCTCAGAACACTTCGCCGACGCAGCAGCGCAGCGACCCGCCCGCGGCCTCGATGGCGTCCAGTTCAACGGTGCGGATGCGGAAGCCCGCCTCGCCGAGCGCGGCCCGGGTGCCGGGCGCCAGCGCGGCTTCGGCCGTGACGCTCATCCACACGCTGTCGTCGCGCAACGCGATGGCATTCCCGGCGAACGCGGCGCGTTCCTGCGCCTCCAGCGCAATGACGTGCGGCCCGTACAGCGCCCGCAGCGCGGTCATCGACCCGCCATCGGCGAAGCCGTCGGGGCAGACCAGCACGGCCCGTCCAGCCAGCACCGCCAGGACCACGTTGACGTGGTACTCGCCGGGGGCGAGGTCGAACAGCAGCGTCGCGCGCAGGCCGAAGGCCTCGTGCATCAGCCGCGCGCCGGCCTCGTCGCAGCGTTCGGACAGCCCGCAGAAGCCGAGCCCGCGGGCGCGGTCGATCGCCAGCGCGCCGGTCAGTTCGCAGGGATGTGGCTGCATCGACAGGTCGATCTCGGTCCGGCCCAGCGTGTCGGTGAAGAAGCGGCGGATGTCCGCGCGCGCCGCCTCGCGCTGGCGCACGGGGTGGCGCATGCGGCCGACGATCGACCGTCCCGGCGCGGTCGCGAAGACGTTGTTCGGGAACACCGCGTCCGGCGTGGCCGGATCGCCGGCGAAGCAGACCACCGGCAGCTCGGTCGACAGCGCGCGCTGCAGCGCGCGGTGCTGGGCCGAGGCGCGGCCGGCGTCGAAGGCCTCGGCATCGGCCATGTAGCGGTTGTCGCGGGCGGATTCCGCGGCCCGTCCGAAGCCGTCCGGTGCGACCAGGAACGCCGCGCGCGCGGTGGCCGGGCCGAAGTCCGGCGCGCAGCCACGGGCGACAGCGAGGAAGGCGTCGACGTCGCGGGTGAGCATCACGCGGCGCGCTCGTGCGGAGCTTCGGTGGGCGCCAGCGCCCGTTCGACCAGCGCCCAGTCGGCGCCCGGTCGATGCGCGCCCTCGCTGAGGATCTGCCGGAACGCGCGGCCGCCGCGCTGGCCCTGGAACAGGCCGAGCACGTGCCGCGTCAGGTGCTTGAGCGCGACGCCCCGTGCGAGCTGCGCTTCCACGTACGGCCGCCACGCGCGCAGCAGGTCGCCGCGACCGCGGACCTCGCCGCGCCACCACGCCGCGTCGAGGCGGTGCAGCAGGTACGGGTCGTGGTACGCCGCACGGCCCAGCATCACGCCGTCGACCAGAGTCGCCTGCGCGGTCGCGGTGTCGAGGTCGGCGATGCCGCCGTTGAGTGCGATCTGCAGCGCCGGGCGCTCGCGCTTGAGCCGGTGCGCCCAGTCGTACCGCAGCGGCGGCACTTCGCGGTTTTCCTTGGGCGACAGGCCCTGCAGCCAGGCATTGCGCGCGTGCACGATCACGTGCGTGCAGCCGGCGGCGGCGATGGCGTCGACGAAGCCGAGGAAACGGTCCCAGTCGGCGTCGTCGTCCACGCCCAGCCGGCATTTCACGGTGATGGGGGTGTCCGGCGCGGCGGCGATCATCGCCGCGACGCCGTCCGCGACCAGCGCCGGTTCGCGCATGAGGCAGGCGCCGAAGCGGCCGGCCTGCACGCGGTCGGACGGGCAGCCGCTGTTGAGGTTGATCTCGTCGAACCCGTGGTCCGCCCCGATCCGCGCGGCCGCGGCGAGCAGCGCCGGCTCGCTGCCGCCGAGCTGCAGCGCCACCGGATGCTGCGTGTCGTCCTTCGCCAGCAGCTTCGCCCGGTCGCCGTGCAGCACCGCGTTCGCGTGCACCATCTCGGTGTACAGCCGCGCATGCGGCGCGATCAGCCGATGGAAGTTCCGGCAGTGCGTGTCGGTCCAGTCCATCATCGGCGCCACGGACAGGCGGAGGGCGTCCGGGGCGATGGACCGGCCCTTAGGCGCGAGCGGAATGCTGGAAGTGTCCGTGCTGGGCATCGGTTCGGCGGTCGGCGGGGCGCAGCCCCTGCCGGCGCCGTGCGCCGCTGCGGGGCGGCGCACAAGGATACAACGCGTGGAATCGCCGGCCGTTGCGGCGGTGCCGGGCAGCCGCCGGGCGCCCGGCACCGGTGGCACCTCACTGCCGCGTCGGGGCCGGGGTCGCGAGGCCTTTCGCGAAGGCCTCGTCGATCAGGCTGCGGGTCCGAGTCTCGGCTTCGGCGGCGCTGCGTTCGATGCGGGCGCCGAGGGCTTCCATGTCCTTGCCGATGGCCTCCATCGGCTGGCCGGCGGCCTCCATCTCGCGGCCGAGCGCTTCCATCGGCGCGGTGCGGGCCTCGATCCTGCGGCCGGCGGCTTCCATGATCTCGCCCTGCCGCTCCATCTCGCGGCCGAGGCCTTCCTGTTCGGCCGACAGCGCGTCGAGCTGCGCCTGCAGGCGATCGCGTTCGGCTTCGTCGGCGCCGGCCATGCGCGCGCCCAGTGTGCCCTGCCGCGTGCCCAGCGCCTGCATGCGTTCGCCCAGTCGCTCCATCTCGACGCGGGCCGCTTCCATCTCCGGCGGCTGCACGACCTCGACCTGCAGGGCCTGCATGCGCGCGCCCAGGGCCTGCATCTTCTCGCTGTGCGGCTGCATGCGCGCGCTCAGCGCTTCCATCTGCGCGCTGAGTTCGCGCGTCTTCGCCCAGGCGGCGTCGGTCTGCGCGAGGGTGGCGGCATCGCGCACCACGTAGGCCTGGCCACCGCGGCGGAACCAGAGGAAATCGCCGTCGATGCCGCGCTTCGCGGCGTCGATGTCGGCATCGTCGCGATCGTCGCGCCTGCCCGACATCGTCACGCCGTCCTCGTGCTTCCGGACGATCGCGAAGCCGTCGTCATCGCGGCGATCGCCGGCGCGGGCGACCACGTGCGTCGCCGCGACGCGTGCGGCGCGGGACGCGACGTCCGGCGACGCGGCGGACGATGCCTTCGCCGGCGCAGCGTCGTGCGGTGCAGGCGTGGCGGCCGGCTTCGGTGCCAGCTGCGCGTGGGCGTAGAAAGCGCCCGCGGCCACGGCGAGGCCGAGCAGGGGCGGGAGCACGGCGCCGCCAAGGGCGCGGCGCGAGGGGCGGACGAGTTGCTGGATGCGGGACATGAGGTGACCTCCGTGCGCGGCTTGCGCGAATGCGGGGAGCGGGAAGGGCGATCGCGGCGCGGCGGCGAGGCGATCGAGGGTGGCGAGGGCGACGGCGAGGCGGCGGCGGTCGCCCAGCGCGGTGGCGGCGAGATCGTCGGCGACGAGCTCGCGTTCGATGCGGATGCGGTGCGACAGCCACCAGACCGCGGGGTGGTAGAACAGCAGCGTCTCGACCAGTCGCTGCAGCAGGTTGACCAGGTAGTCGTGGCGGCGGATGTGCGCGAGTTCGTGGGCCAGCAGCGCTTCCAGCAGGTCCGCGGGCAGGTGCATCGCGACGGCCGCGGGCAGCAGGATCACCGGACGCCACCAGCCCGCGGTCGCGGGGCCGTCGCCGTCGGCGGTCAGCCGCAGCGCGACCGGGCGGCGCACGCCGAGGCGGACGGCGAGGGCGTCGACGCGGGCCTGCCACGCGCCCGCTTCGCCGTGCGCTTCGCGGCACAGGCGTCGCAACCACAGCGCGCCGCCCAGCATCCGCAGCGACAGCAGGCCGGCGCCCGAGGCCCACAGCGCGACCAGCCAGGCCATCGACGCCGGCGGTGGTGTCGGCAGGGCGAAGGCGGCGCCGGCATGCAGCGCCGGCGCGGCGATGGCGGCATCGGTGATCGCCGTCGCCGGTGTGCCGGCCGGCATCGATGCGTCGCCGGTGGCGCCGATCGCGAACAGCAAGCCCGCGATCGGCAGCACGGCGCAGGCCAGCAGCGCGAGACAGGCCACGGCGTAGCGCCACTGCGGTCGGGCATTGCGCAGCAGCGCCAGCGCCAGCCAGGCGAGCAGGCCGACGATCGCGCCCTGCCAGATGAAATCGAGGAGCGCGCGGGCGAGCAGCGGGACGAAGGCGTCAGACATCGCGGGTGTCCTCCAGGAAGCGCTGGATTTCCTCGCGCTCGGCATCGCTGACGCTGCCGCTGCGCAGCGCGGCCATCACCAGGTCCCTGCCGGAGCCGGCGAACGCCTTGTGGATCAGGTCGTCCAGCAGCCGCGTCTGCAGCGAGTCCTGCGGCTGCGCGGCGGCATAGACGTGCGAGCGCTGGCTCTCGTCGCGGGTCAGCAGGCCCTTGCCGTGCATGATCTGCATCAGCCGCAGCACGGCGGCATAGGCGAGGTCCGGCCGTTCCCGCTGCCGGGCTTCGTGCACCTGCTTGACGGTGGACGGGCCGAGTTGCCAGAGCGTGTGCAGCAGTTCGAGTTCGGCCGGGGTGGGGCGGGGCGTGCGGGACATGGAGACGGGCCTGAGGCGACTGACCGCGAGGCTAGAGCATCTAGAACATCTTG
>JBQCJG010000048.1:0-5875 GCA_051952955.1 Lysobacteraceae bacterium
AGACGGTCGGCACCGGTCACGCCGGCATAGCTGACGTAGTAGAGGTAGCCCTCCGCGTCGGCGCAGAGGCGGTCGAGCCGGGCATCGGGCGTGGTCGGCGACGCCAGCAGGATCAGCGACAACCCGTGTCCGCGCATCGCCGCGCGCAGGTCGTCGGCCTCTTCCGGCGGCAGGTCGACCAGCAGCAGGCCGTCGACGCCGGCCGCGGCCGCATCGGCGGCGAAGCGGGCGTAGCCGCGGATCTCGACCGGGTTGAGGTAGCCCATCAGCACCACCGGCGTATCGGCATCGGTCGTGCGGAAGTCGCGGACGGCGTCGAGCACGAACGTCAGGCCCGCATGCCGGGCCAGCGCGCGCTCCGAGCTGCGCTGGATGGTCGGACCGTCGGCCATCGGATCGGAGAACGGCACGCCGAGTTCGATCACGTCGGCGCCGGCGGCGACCAGCGTGTGCATCACCGGCACGGTGGCTTCCTTCGACGGATCGCCGGCGGTGATGAAGGGCACGAGGGCCTTGCGGCCGGCGGACTGCAGCTGGGCGAAGCGGGGGGCGATGCGGGTCATGGCGATGTCGGAATGGGTGAAGGCGTGTTGCGGGATGTCATCCCGAGCCGGAGGCGAGGGACCTGCTTGTCGATCTCGTTGAACGCGCACGGATCAAAGCGAGCCACAAAGGGGCTTCGACTTAAATTGCTAAACCTCACTCCGTTGATAAATGAGCGAAGCCATTTCATGCGGACGGCGAGAGAGATGATAGTCAAGCTGACTCTTGTCGGCTAAGCCACCTGACTCGCCGCAGGCTGCGAAGTCTTCCAAGTGAAGCCCATCGTGCCACATGCCTCTGGAAGCGATGCGCTTTACATAAACGAACATATCCAGCGAAACATCTATGGCATCCAGTGCATCTAGAAGACAGATGCCATCAATTACTACGAAGTCGAATGCCGCACGCAGTCCTTTCAAGTCGCGACGGAGCTCGTCAAGGCGTAGCAATCCAATGTAATTGGGCGCCTCTCTTCCTTTCTCCACGTAACAATCGAGGCCGACACGAATGCCGGAAAGCTGTTTGGCCAGCCCAAAGGCGAGAGTTGTCTTTCCTGCATCCATAAATCCATCAATTCCAATGACAAACCCACGGCGACGCCAGTCGCGACGCGCTATTGCCCCCAATCCCCCTTTTGTTTCGATGACAGCCATTGTTTTTCCAGAGAGGCCCAACGAATTACGGGTACTTCATCCTTGCAGGCCTTTGGTTCGCTGACTGCAGCAAGCGGGCGCGCCGGTCAGATCAAGAGAGTTTGATCGTGCGGATTCAGACCACGATTCCCTCCCGCGCGGCGACGGTGTGCACGTCCTTGTCGCCGCGGCCGGAGAGGTTGCACAGGACGAGCGCGTCCTTCGGCAGGTCGCGGGCGAGTTTCATCGCCTGGGCGACGGCGTGGCTGGATTCCAGCGCCGGCAGGATGCCTTCGGTCTTCGCGAGCAGGTGGAACGCTTCCATCGCCTCGGCGTCGGTCACACCCACATAGTCGGCGCGGCCGCGCTCCTTGAGGAACGCGTGCTCGGGCCCGACGCCCGGGTAATCGAGGCCGGCGGAGATCGAGTGCGTCTCGATGATCTGGCCGTCGTCGTCGCAGATCACGTAGGTGCGGTTGCCGTGCAGCACGCCGGGACGGCCGGCGGCCAGCGACGCGGCGTGGTGGCCGGTGGCGATGCCCTCGCCCGCCGCTTCCGCACCGACAAGGCGCACGCCGGGGTCGTTGAGGAAGGCGTGGAAGATGCCGATCGCGTTGCTGCCGCCGCCGACGCAGGCGGTGATCGCGTCCGGCAGGCGGCCGTACTCGGCCAGCATCTGCGCGCGCGCCTCGCGGCCGACCACGGCGTTGAAGTCGCGGACCATGCGCGGATACGGGTCGGGGCCGGCGACGGTGCCGATGATGTAGAACGTGTCGTGCACGTTCGTCACCCAGTCGCGCATCGCTTCGTTGAGTGCGTCCTTGAGCGTCGCCGAGCCGCTGGTCACCGGCACCACGGTCGCACCGAGCAGCTTCATGCGGTAGACATTGATCTTCTGGCGCTCGATGTCGGTCGCGCCCATGTAGACCACGCATTCCAGGCCGAGGCGCGCGGCGACCGTGGCGCTGGCGACGCCGTGCTGGCCGGCGCCGGTCTCGGCGATGATCCGCGGCTTGCCCATGCGGCTGGCGAGCAGCGCCTGGCCGATGGTGTTGTTGATCTTGTGCGCGCCGGTGTGGTTCAGGTCCTCGCGCTTGAGCAGGATCTGCGCGCCGCCGACCTTCGCGCTCAGGCGCTCCGCGTGGTAGATCGGGCTGGGCCGGCCGACGTAGTGCTTGAGGTCCTTGTCGAACGCGGCGATGAACGCGGGATCGACCCGCGCCGCGTCGTAGGCGGCGGCGAGTTCCTGCAGCGGACCGATCAGGGTCTCGGCGACGAAGCGGCCGCCGAAGCGGTCGAAATGGCCTTCGGCGTCCGGGAAGGCGTTGAAGTCGGTCGGGTGGGCGGACGGGGTCGGAAGCTTGGTGTCGAGCATGGCGGCAGTGCCTGGGAAGTCGCGCGGAGGTCGCGCACCGGCCACGGCGGCCGGCGATCCTGCACTTTAGCGCAGGCCCCCGGGCGACATAAGGCATGAAATCAACGCGATCTGTGAGTAAAGTTCACAGGTCATGGCCCGCGACCTGCCCCCGCTGAATGCCCTCCGCGCCTTCGAGGCCGTCGCCCGACTGGACAGCGTCAGCCGCGCCGCGGAGGAACTGCACGTCACCCACGGCGCGGTCAGCCGCCAGTTGCGCCAGCTCGAAGAGGCGCTGGGCGCACCGCTGTTCGTCCGCGCGGGCCGCGGGCTGGCGCTGACCCCGGCCGGGCGCCGGCTGCATGCCGCGGCGGCGGATGCGCTCGATCCCCTGCGCCGCGCCTGGGCCGATCTGCGTCGCGGGCCGGCGCAGCGGGCGCCGCTGGTGCTCGGCTGCCCGGGCAGCATCCTCGCGCGCTGGATGATCCCGCGGCTGGAGCGCCTCGCGCGCGAGCGCCCGGACCTGGCGCTGCACCTGTCGGCGAACGAAGGCCGGCCCGACGCCGGACTCGCCGGGCTGGACGCGGCGCTGATGATCGCCACGCCGCCGTGGCCGGCCGACTGGCAGGTGCATGCACTGGCGACCGAGCGGATCGGTCCGGTGGTCAGCCCGCTCTGGCCGGGCGCCGACGCCCTGCGTGGTGCGGCGCCGTCGGCGATCGCGGCGCACGCGCTGCTGCACACGGCCTCGCGGCCGCAGGCGTGGCAGGAATGGGCGACACGCATCGCCCTCGACCCGGCGACGCTGCGCATGGGCACCGGCTTCGACCGGCTGTACTACCTGCTGGAAGCCGCCGCAGCCGGGCTGGGGATCGCGATCGCGCCCGAGCCATTGGTGGCCGAGGACCTCGCCAGCGGCCGGCTGATCGCGCCGTGGGGCTTCGTCGACACCGACGCGCAGTGGGTGCTGTGCGCGGCGAAGCGCAACGCCGACCCGCGGATCGGACGTCTGGCGGACTGGCTGCGGCCGGCGCTGGCGCCGGGCTGACCGCGTCGATCAGCCGCGCGCGGCGTCGACCCGGCGGGCGTCGTCGGCGCGCCGCACTTCGTCGACGAAGCGGCGCATGCGCGCAGCGTCCTTCACGCCCGGCACGTCGCCCTCGATGCCGCTGGACACGTCCACGCCCCAGCAGCCCGTGGTGCGCACGGCCTCGGCGACGTTGTCCGGCGTCAGCCCGCCGGCGACGAGGAACGGCCGCGAGAAGTCGTCCGGCACCCGCGCCCAGTCGAAGGTGCGGCCGCTGCCGCCGGCCTCGCCCTTGGCGTGGCTGTCGAACAGGAACGCCGCCGCCCGCGGCCAGCGCGCGCACAGCGTATCGGCGCGCTCGCCCTCGCCGCCCATGGCGACCGCCTTGAGGTACGGCAGGCCGAACGATGCGCAGAAGGCGTCGTCCTCGCCGCCGTGGAACTGCAGCAGACTCGGTCGCACGACCTCGATCGTCGCGCGCACCGCGTCGGCGTCGTCGTCCATGAACAGCGCGACCGTATCGACCAGCGGCGGCAGCACGGCGCGGATCGCCGCGGCGGCATCCGGATCGACCCGGCGCCTGCTGCGCGCGGCGAAGATCAGGCCGATGGCGTCGACGCCCAGCGCGGCGGCGGCCAGTGCGTCGTCGGCGCGGGTCATGCCGCAGAACTTCATCCGCGTGCGCAGCGGGAAGCGGAAGGCGTCAGGCATCGAACAGCACCTCGGCGGGCAGCGGCCATGTGCGCGGATAGCGCGGACCGATGAAGACCAGTCCGGCGGCCGGCGCGGTCGGTCCGGCGACGGTGCGGTCGCGGGCCTCCAGCACCTCGGCGATCCAGCGCTCGGGTTGCGCACCGGCACCGACTTCCAGCAGCGAACCGACCATGTTGCGGACCTGGTGGTGCAGGAAGGCGTTGGCCTGCACGGTGAAGGTGACGATCTCGCCGTCGCGGCTCACGTCCAGCCGCTGCAGTTCGCGGCGCGCGTGCGGCGCCTGGCAGTGGACGGTGCGGAACGACGAGAAATCGCGCTCGCCCAGCAGCTGCTGCGCGGCGCGATGCATGGCGTCTGCGTCCAGCGGGCGGCGGTCCCACGCCAGCCACTGCCGACCCAGCGCGGGGCGGACCTGGTGGTTGAGCAGGCGGTAGCGGTAGCGGCGGGCCCGGGCCGAGAAGCGCGCGCTGAAGTCGTCCGCCACCGGCGCGCACCAGCGGATGCGCATCGCCGGCGGCAGCCGCGCGGTGGTGCCCAGCATCCATGCGCGCGGATCGCGACGGGCGTCGGAATCGAAATGCACCACCTGGCATTCGGCGTGCACGCCGGCGTCGGTGCGGCCGGCGCAGATCGTCTCGACCGGATGGTCGGCGACGCTGGCGAGCGCGGCTTCCAGCGTCGACTGCAGCGTCGGCGGGCCGCCGTCCTCGCCGTGGGCGGTCAGCCGCTGCCAGCCGTGGAAGTCGCTGCCGTCGTATTCGACGCCGAGGGCGTAGCGCGTCATGGGCGTCGGGGATGCAGGGTCGAAAGCGGGCGTCGAAGTCGTCGTGCGGCGGACGCCGGGTCGCTTGCCCGGCTCAGCCGAGGTCCCGCAGCAGCTTCTCGGCTTCCATGCGGACGCCGAGCGTGTCGCCGCGCGCGGCGCCTTCCTGCAGCAGGCTGCGCGCGGTCTCGCGGTCGCCCATCTCGAGGTAGGCCCTGGCGAGATCCAGCCGGCCCTGGCCGGGCGGCGCGGGATTCAGCGGGCTGACGTCGACGCCGCCGGAATGCCAGGTCGGCACCGGACGCGCCGGCGCGGCCGGCTTCGGCGGTTCGGACTCTGCGGACGGCGCCAGCCGGCTCCACGCCGGGGACGCGGCGGTCCCGGGCGCCTCTGCCTCGGACGTCGACGTCGACGTCGACGGCTTGGCCGCCGGCGCATCGGCGAAGACAGGGACTTCGTCCTCGGCGGTGTCGGCCGCTTCGGCATTGAACACATCGGCGAAGTCGTCGGCCACGGGCGGCGTGCGGTCGCGGGCGACATCGTTGCGCAGCGCGGTCACGACCGCCGGCTCGGCGGCGCGACGGCGCAGCCAGAGCACGGCCACCACCGCCAGCAGCACCAGCCCGACGGCGGTGCCGATCCACGGCAGCAGGCTGCCGCTTTCGGCCTTCGGCGTCGCTGCCGCCGCGGCCTGCTGGCCGGCGGCGAGCTTCTGCTGCGCGGACGCCAGCGCGTTGTCCTTCATCGCCAGCAGCTGGGTCTGCTTCTGCTGGAGCTGTTCGAGTTCGGCCACGCGCGCCTTCAGTTCCTGCACTTCGGCATCGCGCGCGGCGAGGTTTTCT
>JBQCJG010000049.1:0-7893 GCA_051952955.1 Lysobacteraceae bacterium
GCGCGCGCGCGCCGATCACGCGCCTGTCCGGCGGCGAGCGCAACCGCCTGCTGCTGGCGAAGCTGTTCGCGCAGCCCTCCAACCTGCTGGTGATGGACGAGCCGACCAACGACCTCGACGTGGAGACGCTCGAACTGCTCGAGGAACTGCTGGCGGAGTATCCCGGGACCTTGCTGCTGGTCAGCCACGACCGCGACTTCCTCGACAGCGTCGTCACCTCGACCCTCGTGATGGAAGGCGACGGCCGCGTCGGCGAATACGTCGGCGGCTACAGCGACTGGCTGCGGCAGCGGGCGGCGCCGGTCGACGGAGCGAAGGCCGCCGCGAAGACGGCCGAACCCGTACGCACGGCGCCACCCGCGCCGGCGCCCGTCGCCGCGGCGCCGAAGCGCAAGCTCAGTTACAAGGACCAGCGCGAACTCGACGAACTGCCGGCACGGATCGAAGCGCTCGAAACGAAGATCGCCGACATGACCGAGGCGATGAACGACCCCGCGTTCTTCCAGCGCGACCATGCGGCCGTCACCGCCCACAACGCGGAGCTGGCGGCGACGCAGGCCGCGCTGGAGCAGGCGTATGCGCGGTGGGAGGCGCTGGACGGCTGACGTTCGCCACCACGTGATTTGGTAGAGCGGCCTGACCAGCCATTCGGCTGTTGAAGACCAGGCCGCTGCTTTTTTTGCGATCCTATCGTCAAAAGCGAAAAGCAGCGGCCTGAAGGCCGCTCTACCGGTGAGACAGGCGCCTCACTCGTCCTGCCCGTCCGCCTGGTTCTGCGTCTCGATGCCGTGCGGGGTGCACGCCACGTCGGCGGCGGCGGCGGGCACCAGCCACCAGCGGCGGCGGTTCGACACGCCGGCGAACTCGGCCTTCGCCTTGTCCACGCACTGCGACAGCGCCGGCTCCTGCACCAGCAGCCAGCGCTTGTCCGGCGCTTCGGCCTGCCAGCGCATGCCGCGCGCGAGCTGCTCGGGCCACACCGTCTGGAAGCCGAACGTCGCCGCGGGGCGATCGGCCATCAGCAGGTTCTGCTCCTTCCACGCGACGAGGCCGAGTTCGGCGTCGGGGCCGATCCGCTTTCCGACGTGCGCCATCAGGCCCACGGCGGAACTCGACGGATTGAGCAGCGGATACGCGACCAGGCCGTAAAGCACCCAGATGCCGCCGAGCGCCCACGCCAGTGCCTTCTCGCCAGCGCGCACGCGATGCCAGCCGACGCTCGCCAGCGCCCATGCGCCCATCGCCATCAGCATGAGATAGAGCGCGCGGCCGCCGTCGACGAAGCCGCGGTCGGACATCAGCTTCGCCTCGAACTTCGGTTCGCCGAACCACATCCACAGGCCGGCCGCGAGCAGCAGCGTGCCGAGCACGGCGGCGAAACCGAAGGCGAAGCGCTTCGCCGCTGCGCGGCGCAGGATGCCCGGCAGCAGCGGCGCCAGCGCGAGGCACATCATCGGCAGTGCCGGCATGATGTAGACGTCGCGCTTGCCGTGCGGGATCGAGAAGAACAGGATGATCAGCGCCCACCATGCGATCGGCAGCAGGTAGCGCGCATCGCGGCGACGCAGGCGGCGGCGCCACGCTGGCACGGCCCAGAACAGCGCGAGCACCGTCGGCAGCCACGCGGTCGCCATCACCTCGAAGTGATACCACGGCGGCTGCGGATGGTCCCACGACTTCGCGTAGCGCCCGGCGGTCTGCCGGAACAGGATGTCGTTGAGGTAGGCGCGGTATTCGGGCTCGGAATGATGCAGCGCCGCGGTCACCATCGGCACCAGCCACAGCGATGCCGCGAACGCGAACGCCAGCGGGCCGATCCAGAACATCCACTTTTTCCGGGATGCCGTCTTGTCGACGGCATCCCGGTTCGGCCAGTTCCGCGCATGCACGCGCACGCCGGGCCAGCCGCGCGTCGACGCGATCGCCGCGGGCAGGATCATCAGCAAGGCCAGGCCGCCGACGCCCTTGGTGATCGTGCCAAGCCCCGCGGCGAACCAGCCCAGCGTCCACATCCGCCAGTCCGGTCCGCGCAGCAGGTGGCGCAGCAGGCCGTAGTTTGCGAGCGTGATCCAGAAGCACACCAGCGGATCGATCTGCGCCTTCTTGCTCTGGTACGCGAACTGCAGCGTGAACAGCAGCGCCCATGCCGCGTACAGGCCGACGCGCCGCGTCCACAGCCGGCGGCCGAGGTCGTACACGCACCACAGCGTGCCCAGCGCGGCCAGCAGCGACGGCAGCAGGAACGCGACGCGCCAGTCGCGCACCAGCGTGTAGAACGCCGCCTCGAACCACATCAGCATCGGCGGCTTGTCCGAATACAGCTCGGTGCCGCGGCGCGGGAACAGCCAGTCGCCGCTCTCGACCATGTGCTTGGCGACGAGCGTGAAGCGCGGTTCGTCGGAGGGCCACGGGTCGCGCAGGCCGAGTCCCGTGCCGAGCAGCAGCAGGGCGACGACGGCGAGCAGCCAGAATTCACGGGAGGCGCGGGTCTTCAGCATCCGCGCATGATACCGGGTCGGTCCGCAACGGCCCGCGCACGACGGCGCTGCCGTCCGGAAGGTCTTCCCCGTGGGAGCGCAACCCCAAGCCCGCGACCTTCCTTGTGGGAGCGACGGAAGTCGCGACAAATGACCGAGAGTGTCGGATCGCGGTCGCGACTCCCGTCGCTCCCACAGGACAGGTCGGTCAGGCTTGGCCGATCAGCCCCGCTTCCGCAGCTTCGCGTAGAAGAAGCCGTCCATCCCGTCCTCGCCCGGCAGGCGCTGGCGGCCGGGTCCGGCGACGCGGCCGAAGCGGGCGTCCAGCGGTTCGGCGACGGCATCGGGCGTGCGCGCCAGGAAGGCGTCGACCTGCACCGCGTTCTCGCGGGCCAGCAGCGAACAGGTCGCGTAGACCAGCGTCCCGCCCGGCGCCAGCACCAGCCACAGCGCGTCGAGCAGCGCCATCTGGGTCGCGACCAGCGCATCGAGGTCGGACTCGCGGCGATGCAGCAGGATGTCCGGCTGCCGGCGCACGATGCCGGTGGCCGAGCACGGCGCGTCGATCAGCACGGCGTCGAAGGGGATCCCGTCCCACCAGTCGGGCGGATACGTGGCGTCGGCGGCTTTCATGTCGACCGTGACGCCGGGCGCGACCCGCGCCAGCGTCTCCGTGGTGCGCCGCAGCCGGCGGGCGTCGATGTCGAGCGCGGTGATCCGCAGCGACGGGTCGCGTTCGAGCAGGTGCGCGGCCTTGCCGCCGGGCGCGGCGCAGGCGTCGAGCACGCGGGCGCCCGGCGCGGGCGCGAGGACGTCGGCCACGGCCTGCGCCGAGGCGTCCTGCACCGAGACCGCGCCGTCCGCGAAGCCCGGCAATTCGGCCACTGCGCGCGAGCCGTCCAGACGCAGGGCGTCGGGCAGGCTGTCGTGGGTCGTCGCGTCGATGCCGGCCGCATGCAGCCGTTCGAGATAGGCATCGCGGGTGCCGAGGCGGCGATTCGCCCGCAGCCACAGCGGCGCCGGCGCGGCGCTGGCGGCGAGGATCGCGTCGGCATCGTCGGGCCAGTCGCTGCGCAGTTCCGCCAGCAGCCACGCCGGCCACGCCTGCGCCGGATCGGCGGCGGGCAGGCCTTCGCGCTGGGCGCGGCGGAGCAGGGCGTTGACCATGCCGGCCTGGTGCGTGCGGCCGAGCGCGCGCGCCGCTTCGACCGTCGCGTCCAGGGCAGCGTGCGCCGGCAGCTGCAGCGCGTCGAGCTGGGCGAAGCCGACGTACAGCAGCGCCTTCAGCGGATCGTCGCGGCGGGCGAGCGGCTTCGCGACCCAGGCGTCGAGCGCGGCGGCGTAGCGCGCGCGTTCGCGCAGCGCCGTGAAGCAGATCGCCTCGACCAGCGCGCGGTCGCGCGGATCGTCCAGCGTCGGCAGCGCTTTCGCGAACTCGCCCTTCAGCGAACGGCCGCGATGCAGCACCGCGTCGAGGACGCGCGCGGCGGCGAGGCGGGTGGCGGTGCCGGAAGTCATCGTGTGTCCTTCGCAATCAATTCGAGCGCGTCGGCGTGGAATGTCGCCACCACAGCGTACGACCATGTCCGTCCACGCACTCGCACTCGAACCCGTCGGGATGCCCTGGCGCATGCAGCACCTTCACGACGGTGGCGACATCGCCGATGCGGGGCAGGCGGGCGTCATCGCCAAAGTCACGCCACGGCACAACGCCCTCGACCGACAGCACGCGCACGCCATCCAATTCGCGAAAATCGCTCATACCGACGCCGCCACGAGATCCCGCCGCGCATTCAGATAGTCGGCCGCGGTGATCGCCTTGCCGCCTTCGCGCTGGAGCACGCGGATGCGCAGCGCACCTTGGCTGCAGGCGATGTCGATGCCGTCGCGCGCGGCCGCCAGCACGGTGCCCGACGCACGGTCGTGGGCGACATCGAGCGCGAGTGCGCCGTGAATGCGCACGCGTTCGCCGGCGAGCGTCGCCTCGGCGATCGGCCACGGGTTGAACGCGCGCACCTTGTTCGCCAGCGCGGCCGCGGGCTGCGTCCAGTCGAGCTTCGCCTCGTGCTTGTCGAGCTTGTGCGCGTAGGTCACACCGACCTCCGGCTGCGGCCGGGCGACCGGGACGATGCCCGCGCGCAGCAGGCCGAGGCCGTCGGCCAATACCTGCGCGCCGAGGTCGGACAGGCGGTCGTGCAGCTGGCCGCCGGTATCGTCGGGCCCGATCGCCACCGTCTGCGACAGCAGCACCGGGCCGGTGTCCAGCCCTTTCTCCATCCGCATCAGGCAGACGCCGCTCTCGGTGTCGCCGGCCTCGATCGCGCGCTGGATCGGCGCCGCGCCGCGCCAGCGCGGCAGCACCGAGGCGTGGACGTTCCAGCAGCCGTAGGTCGGGATGTCGAGGATCTTCTGCGGCAGGATCAGGCCGTAGGCGACCACGATCATCAGGTCCGGCTTCAGCGCTCGCAGCGCGTCGCGCGCGACCTGCGTCTTCAGCGTCTCCGGCTGCAGCACCTCGATCCCGCGCTGCAGCGCTTCCAGCTTCACCGGCGACGCCGCGAGCGCCCGCCCGCGGCCGGCGGGCCGGTCCGGCTGGGTGTAGACCGCCACCACCTCGTGCTGCCGCGCCGCGGCGCGCAGACAGGGGACGGCGAAGGCCGGCGTGCCGGCGAAGACGATTCTCAGGGACATGGAATCCTGTACGAAAGAACGGCGCACTGCGCCGAAATCATGGTATCGACGGACCGTCGCCGGATCGTGCCCATCGGCCGAACGCGCCGCGCAGCCAGCGGTAGCCGTAGACCGTCATCCCCGTCGACATGCCGAAGGTGAGGAAGCCGCCGGAATATTCCGGCTGTCGCTCCACGAAGGTATTGAAAAGGACCCAAACGATGATCGCGAGTCCACAGCAGAGCGTGAACAGACCGAAGAGCGCTTGTGGCAACGAGATGAATATGCGCAGCGCCCTCGTCGGCCAATCGGCGTCCTCCTCGTGCGAAAGCGCCTCGCGCAATTCGAACAGCGAAAGGACCGCGCAGGCGAGCGCGAAAGCGAAGACCACACCGCACGCGATGGCCCCCCAGTCGCCGGCATCGATCAGGTGCCCGACGACTATCGTAGTGGGCAGGACGGCAAAGGCGCCGCACAGCCTGAGCGCAGCGTGCGAAGCCGGAGACACCCTCACGCCGCCGACTTGGCCCGCTTCGCCTTCTCCAGCTTCTTGCGGACCATCTCGCGCTTCAGCGGCGAGAGGTAGTCGACGAACAGCTTGCCGTCGAGGTGGTCCATCTCGTGCTGGATGCAGATCGCCAGCAGACCGTCGGTCTGCAGCTCGAACGGCTGGCCGTCGCGGCCGAGGGCCTTCACGGTGATGACGTTGGCGCGGGTGACGTCGGCGAAGATGCCGGGCACCGACAGGCAGCCTTCCTGGTAGACCTGGTGGCCGTCGGCGACCGCGATCTCCGGGTTGATGAAGACCAGCGGCTGCTTCTTCTCCTCGCTGACGTCGATGACCATGAAGCGCCGGTGGTCGTCCACCTGGCTGGCGGCCAGACCGATGCCGGGGGCCGCGTACATGGTCTCGAACATGTCGTCGAGCCGGGTCTGGAAGTCGGTGGAGGCGATTTCCGCGGCCTCCACGGCCCGGGCCCTGGTCCGGAGCCGGGGGTCGGGGAATTCGAGAATTGAGAGGGACGTCATGTTTGCGTCGATGGGGGCGGGCGAAAGGCCCATTCCGGAGCATTGTACCCGCTTCCGACTTGCCAACGGCCGGGACTTGTGGGCTATAGTGCGGCCGTTGTGTTGGGGAAAATCCCAAGGGGAGCAAGTAGATGGCCAGCATCCTTAAGCGCTTTTCTCACCGTGTGAAGGTGGCAGGCGCGATCGCCCTCCTGACCGTGGGCACCTATGCGGTGGCCCAGGAGGAATTCCGCGGCGACCACCCCGACACCTATGTGGTGAAGCGCGGCGACACGCTGTGGGACATCGCGGGGCGCTTCCTGAAGCGGCCGTGGCTGTGGCCGGAGATCTGGCAGGCCAACCCGCAGATCAAGAATCCGCACCTGATCTATCCCGGCGACGTCATCAGCCTGGCCTATCTCGACCGCGTCTCGGTCCTGCCAGGCCCGCGCAACGACGGCAGCGGCCCCATCAACGCCATCCCGCTGTCCGAGATCGAGGCCTACCTGCGCGACCTGCGCGTGGTCGACGAATTCAAGACGCTGCCCTACGTGGTCGGCCTGGAAGAGGACATCACCCGCGGCGTCCAGGGCCACCTGGCCTACGTCCGCAACCGGGACGCCGCCCAGCTCGGCCAGCGCTACGCGATCGTGCGTCCCACCCAGCGCTACGTGCGCATCGGCAAGCGCGAGTGCTGCGACCTGCTGACCCGCAACCACTACGACTTCCGCGGCGGCCTGATCCCGGGCTTTGGCACCGGCTGGAGCGACACCGCCGGCGCCGACATCGGCCACGAGTTCCTCGGCAACGAACTGTTGCGCGTCAACGCCGGCACGGTCGTGAAGCTGCGCGAGGGCAATGTCGAGGTCACCACGCTCAAGCTGGACGACAAGAACGTCGAAGTGCGCGTCGGCGACCGCCTGATCCCGGTCGATGCCCAGCCCTACGACCTGCAGTTCTTCCCGCACGCGCCGAAACAGGCGCTCGACGAGAACAAGGCCCGCGTGCTGGCGGTGGCGAACTCGCTGACCAGCGGCGGTCCGCGCGACGTGGTCGCGCTGTCGGTCGGCAAGCAGGCCGGAATCGACACCGGCACCGTGCTCTCGATCTGGCGCCAGGGCACGAACGCGGTCGACCGCGTCGAGACCGGCTACTGGCGCGGCGACGAGACCGTCACCAGGGGCGATCGCGTGCAGTTGCCCGACGAATACGCCGGCCACGTGATGATCTTCCGCACCTTCGACAAGGTCAGCTATGGCCTGGTGATGCAGAGCACCAAGCCCAGCCGCGTCGGCTACCGCCTGAAGGGTCCGGACGCGAAGTAACGCGATTCGGAATTCCCTTACGGCACGACACGAAGGCGCCCGAGGGCGCCTTCGTCGTGTCCGGGGCACGCTGTGGGCATGGACACCCTCGATGCCGACACCGAAGCCCTGAGCGCCCGGCTGCGGCCCGGCGGCGCCACCGCGCCGCGGCGCGACCTGCTCGACGCCCATGGCGGCCCCGCGGCCGTGCGCGCGCTGCCGCGGGCGCGCTGGCGCGCGGCCGGCCTGGACACGCCGCAGATCCGCGCGCTCGAAGGCGAGCCCGGCGCGCTCGACGCCGACGTGCTGGCCCGCTGCCGCGCCTGGCTGCGCCAGCCCGGGCACCGGCTGGTCGGCTGGCACGATCCCGACTACCCGCCGCTGCTGCGCCGGGCCGGCAGCCCGCCGCTGGCGCTGTTCGTCGACGGCGACCC
>JBQCJG010000050.1:0-11082 GCA_051952955.1 Lysobacteraceae bacterium
GAAGCTTTCCATGCCGGCCTCGAGCGATTCCTCCATCGCCTGCTTGAGCTCGTGCACCTGGCCGCGGCGCAGCAGGTCGCGGATCATCGGCGTGTTGATCAGCACTTCCACCGCCGGGATGCGGCGGCCGTCGGTGCCGACCACCAGGCGCTGGCTGACCACCGCCTTGAGGTTCAGCGCGACGTTCATCAGCACGTTCTTGTGCGCGCTCTCCGGGAAGAAGTTGAGGATGCGCTCGATGGTCTGGTCGGCGTTGTTCGAGTGCAGCGTCGCCAGGCACAGGTGGCCGGTCTCGGCGAAGGCGATCGCCGCCTCCATCGTCGTCGCGTCCAGGATCTCGCCGATCAGGATCACGTCCGGCGCTTCGCGCATCGCGTTCTTCAGCGCGTTGTGGAAGGCGTGGGTGTCCAGGCCCACTTCGCGCTGGTTGACGATCGACTTCTTGTGCCGGTGCAGGTATTCGATCGGATCCTCGATGGTGAGGATGTGGCCGGCCGCGGTCGAGTTGCGGTAGTCGATCATCGACGCCAGCGTGGTCGACTTGCCCGAGCCGGTGGAGCCGACGATCAGCACCAGCCCGCGCGGCGCCATGATCACGTTCTTGAGCACCTGCGGCAGCTGCAGCTCCTCGATGCTGGGGATCACGCTGCGGATGGCGCGGATCACCATGCCGACTTCGCCGCGCTGCTTGAACACGTTGACGCGGAAGCGGCCGGCATCGGCCAGCGACAGCGCCATGTTGAGTTCGAGGTCGCGCTCGAAATCGGGCACCTGGCCCTCGTCCATCAGCGAATAGGCGATCTTCTTGACCATGCCCGGGGGCAGGCCGGTGTTGCCGAGCGGGTACAGCTTGCCTTCGACCTTGATGTGGACGGGTGCTCCGGTGGTCAGGAACATGTCCGAAGCGTTCTTGTCCGTCATCAGCTTGAGGAAATAGCCGATGTCCATCGATGAACCTCCCCCGCGAGGGTGCAGCCGTGACTGTTGGATGACTTGTCGCCGCCACCGCCAGTCGTCCGCGTTGCAACGGCCGGGAGGGGTGATGACAATGAGGCGGCCGCGATGACCGCATTCCGGGCCGAAACCGAGACCGTGTTCCCACTCTGCCCCGACACGACCCCCATGCCCGCAAGCTTCGCACAAATGTCCCGCGTCCCGCAGCACCCGCGAAAGCTTCCTTTTTTCCGCATCGCGGCATCGCTTGTGATCGTGCTCACGCTTCCGGTGCTGGCCGTCGCGAAGACGCCGCCGCCGACCGCCGACATCGACGCCGCGCAGGCCGCGATGCTGCGCGCCGAACGCGCGGACGCCGACCAGTACGCCGGCGACGCGCTGCAGCGAGCCCGGGCCGCGCTGTCTGCTGCGCAGGGGGCGCTGAGCGCGCGCAAGAACGACGACGCCGTCGCGCAGGCGCGCCTCGCCGCGGCGGAAGCGGACTACGCCCACGCCCGCAGTCGCGAAACCGCGCAGCAGGAGGAGCTCGCGCAGCGTCGCGCCGAGATCGCCGACCTGCGCCGTCGCCTCGGCATGGAGGCTGCGCCGTGATCGCGCGCCGCACTTTTTCCGCGACGCTGCTGGCGCTGGCGCTGGCGCTGGCGCTGGCGACACCCGCCGCGGTCTTCGCCGCGCCGCCCGATCCGGACGTCGTCGCGCTGACGCAGCGGCTGCAGGCGATCGACACCGATGCCCAGCGCAACGCCTTCGCCGCCTACGAGCGGCTGCAGGCGCGGACCGCGGTGCAGGCGCTGCAGGACGCGAAGCGCAAGCAGCGTCCGCTGATGCTGCAGATCGCGCGGATGCGGGTCGAGACCGCCGAGATCGCGGCGCGTACCGAGGCCGGGCGCGCCGTGCTGACGCAACTGGAGACCGAGCGCAGCGAACTGCTGGTCGAAGCCAGTCGCCGCGACGCCGAACGCGCCCGCGCCGAGGCCGAGCGCCTGCGGGTGGAGGCGCAGATCCGCGCCGAGGAGACCGAACGCCTGCGCGCCGAGGTCGAGGCCGAATCGCGCAGCCGCCAGGAGGCCGAGGGTCTGCTCGACACGATGACCGCGGACGAGACCGAGAAGCTGCGGCTGGCGAAGGAGCGCGAGGCCGAGCTGGCGCGCCAGGAAGCCGCGCTGAACGCCGGTCCCAGACCCGCCGGCCCCAAGCCGGCCGGCGCCGGCAAACCCAGGCCGAAGCCGAAGCCCGGGCCGGCCTCCCGACCGAAGTCGAAACCCGCCTCCGGCTGACGTCGAAAGCCCCGGATTCCGGGAAATCGATCCATCGAATCAATGACTTGGCTGCAGATGGCCAAGCTTGGCGCATGGCGTCCGCGGCGGTCCTGCAGAGACGTCGAAAACATGATGCGGGCGCTTGCCGGGCAGAGGCGGGAGGCGTAGTGTCGGAACTCCGGAGGCCCGTTCGCTTCCGGAGGAGTCGCGGACCCCAGATGTTCCCGCATGACGCCAGCCAGGAGTCTGCCGCCGCAAGCCGGGCGGTCGCGGATGCCCCGCTCCGGGGTATCCGCCGCGTCATCCCGCGATCTCGCATGCAGCGCCCCGTGCCGTCGCCGGCCGGGGCGTTGTCGTGTCCGGCCCCCGGCATGCCGCCGCCGGGCCGGCGTCTTCCCCTCTCCCCCCACCGTTTTTCCATCGCGTCGCCACCCGTGGCCCCGCCGTCGTGGCCGGGCCCGTCATTCCCTCGTGAGGAGGATTCCATGTTCGAAGGGCAACCGCAGACCGAAGTCGAAGCGCTGATGAAGGCCAACACCGAGTTCCGCCAGCTGTACCAGCGCCACAAGGAGCTGGACAAGCAGGTGCTGGACGCCGAGCTCGGCGTGCTGCCGGTGGACGACACCCGGCTGGCCCAGATGAAGCGCGAAAAGCTCGCGGCGAAGGATCGCCTCACCCGGATGTACGACGACCTGCACCACTGAGGCGGCGGAGTCCGTCCGATCCGCCAACGGCGGATACGCGGGCGGCGACGGGGCAGGGCCTGGGCGCCCGCCGTCGCCGTCCGCAGGCCGGGAATCCCGGCCGAGCTGTCCGGCCACCCGCCTTCCCGCGACGGCGATGCGATAATCCGGCCTTTCCCCGAGCGAGCCGGTGCCGGCATGTCGAAATCCCCGTCGAATCCCCCCGCGGTCCGCGATTCCGTCCTGGAATTGATCGCCGACACCCCGATCGTCCGCGCCCGCCGCCTCGACGCGGGCGTGTGCAACCTGTTCCTCAAGCTGGAAAGCCAGAATCCCGGCGGTTCGATCAAGGACCGCATCGGCCTGCGCATGATCGAGGCCGCCGAGCAGCGCGGCGACATCAAGCCCGGCGACACCCTGGTCGAAGGCACCGCCGGCAACACCGGCATCGGCCTGGCGCTGGTCGCCCAGCAGAAGGGCTACAAGCTGATCCTCGTGGTCCCGGACAAGATGAGCCGGGAGAAGATCTTCAACCTGAAGGCGATGGGCGCCGAAGTGGTGCTCACCCGGTCGGACGTGGCCAAGGGCCATCCCGACTACTACCAGGACATGGCGAAGCGCATCGCCGATGAGACGCCCGGCGCCTACTTCATCAACCAGTTCGGCAATCCCGACAATCCGGCCGCGCACGAGCAGGTCACCGGGCCGGAGATCCTGGCGCAGATGGCCGGCGTCGGCGGCCTGGACGCGATCGTCTTCGGCTGCGGCAGCTCGGGCACGATGAGCGGTCTCTCGCGCTGCTTCGCGCAGCACTCGCCGCACACCGAACTGGTGCTGGCCGACCCGGTCGGCTCGATCCTCGCCGAATACATCAACGAAGGCACGCTCAGCGAGAAGTCCGGCAGCTGGATGGTGGAAGGCATCGGCGAGGACTTCCTGCCGTCGATCTCCGACTTCAGCCGGGTGAAGCAGGCGTTCGCGATCAGCGACAAGGAAAGCTTCCTCGCCGCGCGCGAACTGCTGCGCTGCGAAGGCGTGCTCGGCGGCTCGTCCACCGGCACGCTGCTGGCCGCGGCGCTGAAGTACTGCCGCGCGCAGACCACGCCGAAGAACGTGCTGATGTTCGTCTGCGACACCGGCAACAAGTACCTGTCGAAGCAGTACAACGACTACTGGATGCTGGACAACGGCTTCCTCGCCCGCGAGAGCCACGGCGACCTGCGCGACCTGATCCTGCGTCCGTACAACCGCCGCGACACCGTGGTGGTCGGGCCGCGCGACCTGCTGGTCACCGCCTACCAGCGCATGAAGCTCTACGAGATCTCGCAGCTGCCGGTGATGGACGGCGACCGCATCGTCGGCATCCTCGACGAAAGCGACGTGCTGCTGCACGTCTACGGCGACGAGACCCGCTTCCGCGACCCGGTGTCGACGGCCATGGTCAGCAAGCTCGACATCCTCGACGTGCGCTCGCCGGTCGAGGCCCTGCTGCCGGTGTTCGACCGCGGCCACGTCGCCATCGTCATGGACGGCGACCTGTTCCTGGGCCTGATCACCCGGATCGACTTGCTGAACTGGCTGCGCCGTCGCGTTCAGTGAGCACCCGGGGCCTGTCCGGGCCCGATGCTACAATCCGCCCCGTTTTCGCGGGCCGGATGCCTTGCGGCTCGTCCGGCCGGCGGCGGGGCGGTCGGGCTCGCGCAGCCTCCGCCCGGCGCCCGGCAGCGGCCGACTCACCTTTGACCCGGATCGCGAAGTCCATGAGTCTCCACCTCGAATCCAGCCTCGCCACGCCCCTCGGCGACGTGCTGGAGATCATGCAGAAGCGCATCATCGACGGCCGCACCACCTACTTCGGGGTGCAGACGCAGAAGAACCCGCTGGACCTGTGGGTCTACCAGGAACTCATCGTCGCCCGTCCGCCGGACGTGATCGTCGAGATCGGCAACAAGTACGGCGGCAGCGCGCTGGCCCTCGCGCACCTGCTCGATCGCATCGGCCATGGCCGCATCATCGCGATCGACATCGACCACGCGCCCCTGCAGCCGGCCGCGAAGGCGCATCCGCGCATCACCTTCCTCGAAGGCGATGCCTGCGCGCTCGTCGACCAGGTCAAGGCACTCATCCCGCCCGGCGCCGAAGTGCTGGTGATCGAGGACAGTTCGCACACCTACGAGAACACGCTCGGCGTGCTGCGTGCCTACTCGGACCTGGTCCGGCCGGGCGGCTATTTCATCGTCGAGGATTCGATCTGCCAACACGGCCTGGAGGTCGGGCCGTCGCCCGGCCCGTTCGAGGCGATCGAGGCGTTCGTCGATGAGAACCCGGCTTTCGAGATCGACCGCAGCCGCGAGTCGTTCCTGATCACCTGGAATCCCAAGGGTTATCTGCGCCGGCGGTGCTCCGCCGACGCCGGACGCGCGCGATCGCGTCGGCGATGCATCCATCCAACGACGGCGGCCCGCGTGCCGCGACCAAGGAAACCACAGGCATGAGCGTTGATCACGATCGAGAGCAGCAGTGGGGCCACGGCACCCGTGCGATCCATGCGGGCCAGTCGCCCGATCCCTCGACCGGCGCGGTCATGCCGCCGATCTACGCGACCTCGACCTACGCCCAGAGCAGCCCGGGCGTGCACCAGGGCTTCGAGTATTCGCGCACCCACAATCCCACGCGCTTCGCCTACGAACGCTGCGTGGCCGGCCTGGAAGGCGGGACTCGCGGCTTCGCGTTCGCCTCGGGGCTGGCGGCGACGTCGACCATCCTCGAATCGCTGGACACCGGCAGCCACGTCGTCTGCATGGACGACGTCTACGGCGGCACGTTCCGCCTGTTCGAGCGCGTGCGCCGGCGCAGCGCGGGCCTCGACTTCAGCTTCGTCGACCTGACCGATCCGGCCGCGTTCGAAGCGGCGATCCGTCCGGACACGCGCATGGTGTGGGTCGAGACGCCGACCAACCCGATGCTCAAGATCGTCGACCTGCGCGCGATCAGCGCGATCGCGAAGAAGCACGGCCTGCGCATGGTGGTCGACAACACGTTCGCCTCGCCGATCCTGCAGCGCCCCTTGGAACACGGCGCCGACATCGTCATGCATTCGGCGACGAAGTACCTCAACGGCCATTCCGACATGGTCGGCGGCATGGTGGTGGTCGGTGACGACGCCGAACTCGCCGAGCAGCTCGCCTTCCTGCAGAACTCGATCGGCGCGGTGCAGGGGCCGTTCGACAGCTTCCTCGCGCTGCGCGGCCTGAAGACGCTGCACCTGCGCATGCAGGCGCACTGCGCGAACGCGCAGGCGCTGGCCGAATGGCTGGCGACGCACGCCGCGGTCGAGCAGGTGATCTATCCGGGCCTCGCCGCGCATCCGCACCACGCGCTGGCCGCGCGGCAGATGGACGGCTTCGGCGGCATCGTCTCGGTGCGCATCAAGGGCGGCTATGCCGGCGCGCAGCGCTTCTGCGAACGCACCGAACTGTTCACGCTCGCCGAATCCCTCGGCGGCGTGGAAAGCCTGCTCAACCATCCGGCGGTGATGACCCACGCGTCGGTGCCGGTGGAACGCCGCGCCGTGCTGGGCATCCACGACGATCTGGTCCGCCTGAGCGTGGGCGTGGAAACGCTGGACGACCTGCGCCACGATCTCGCCCACGCGCTGGCCTGAGGCGTCGATGCACGTCCACGCGCCACCGCCGGCGACCCCGGGCAGCCTGCTCGCCGGCTTCTGGCGCGAGCGCCGCCTGATCGGCCAGCTGATCAAACGCGAGGTGCTGGGCCGCTACCGCGGTTCGTTCATGGGCGTGGCGTGGTCGTTCCTCTCGCCGATCCTGATGCTCGTCGTCTACACCTTCGTGTTCTCGGTGGTGTTCCAGGCCAGGTGGCCGGGGATGATGGAGACCGGCGGCAAGACCCGTTTCGCGCTGCTGCTGTTTGTCGGCGTGATCGCGCACGGCCTGATCGCCGAGGCGATCACCAAGGCGCCGGCGCTGGTGGTGGGCAACGCCAATTACGTGAAGAAGGTGGTCTTCCCGCTGGAGACGCTGGGCTGGAGCCTAGTCGGCGCCGCCGCGTTCCACGCCTGCGTCAGCCTGCTGATCCTGCTCGCGGCGAAGTGGCTGCTGGAAGGCTGGGTGCCGCTCACCGCGTGGTGGCTGCCGGTCGTGCTGCTGCCGCTGGGCTTCCTCGCGCTGGGTGCGGCGTGGCTGTTCGCGGCGCTGGGCGTGTTCATCCGCGACATCGCCCAGCTCACCGGCGTGTTCGCGACCGTGCTGATGTTCCTCTCGCCGGTGTTCTATCCGATCGCCGCGCTGCCCGAGCAGTACCGCGGCTGGGTGGAACTCAATCCGCTGACCATCGCGATCGAGCAGAGCCGCGCGGTGCTGTTCGCCGGCACCGCGCCGGACGCGATGCTGCTGCTGTGGTTCTACCTCGGCAGCCTCGTCTTCATGGCGCTGGGCTATGCCTGGTTCCAGCTCACGCGCCGGGGGTTCGCCGATGTCCTCTGACGTCGCGCGGGCCGCCGCGGACGCGCCGCACGAAGCGGTGCTCGAGCCGGCCGCCGAGCCGGCCATCGTCGTCGCCGGCGTGTCCAAGTGCTATCCGCTGTACGAGCGGCCGGAGAATCGCCTGAAGCAGGCGATCGTGCCGCGCCTGCAGCGCGCGGTCGGCATGGCGCCGTCGACGTTCTTCCGCGAATCCTGGGCGCTGCGCGACGTGTCGTTCTCTGTGGCACGCGGCGAGACGCTCGGCATCATCGGTCGCAACGGCTCGGGCAAGTCGACGCTGCTGCAGACGATCTGCGGCACGCTGACGCCCACCGCCGGGCGCGTGGAAACGAGCGGACGCGTCGGCGCACTGCTGGAACTGGGCAGCGGCTTCAACCCGGAATTCACCGGGCGCGAGAACGTGCACATGAACGCGGCGATCCTCGGCATGTCGCCGGAGGAAATCGCCGCGAAGTACGACGCCATCGTCGCCTTCGCCGACATCGGCGAGTTCATCGACCAGCCGGTGAAGACCTACTCCAGCGGCATGTACGTGCGCCTGGCGTTCGCGGTGATCGCGCACGCCGACGCCGACCTGCTGGTGGTCGACGAGGCGCTGTCGGTGGGCGACGTGTTCTTCGCGCAGAAGTGCATGCGCTTCCTGCGCGATTTCCAGAAGCGCGGCACGGTGCTGTTCGTCAGCCACGACGCCGCGGCGATCGTGAACCTCTGCGACCGCGCGATCTGGCTGGATCGCGGCCACGTGGCGATGGACGGCCCGGCGAAGACCGTGTGCGAGGCGTACCACGCGAATTTCTACGGCCATGCGCCGGCCGTGCCGGTGGCGGCCGCGGCGCCGTCTTCCGCGGTGCTCGCCGCGCACGACGACCTCGACGGCGGCGATCCGGCGTTCGACGCCAGCACCGCCCGCGTCTTCGCCTTCGATCCGGCGAAGGCCGGCTTCGGCGACGGCCGCGCGCGCATCGACACCGTCCGCTTCGAGGACACTGCGGGCCGGCCGTTGACGCAGGTGGGCGGCGGCGAAGTGGTGCGGCTGGTGGTCGAGGCGCGCACCGAGGCCGCACTGTCCAGCCCGATCGTGGGCTTCTTCCTGAAGGACCGGCTGGGCCAGCAACTGTTTGGCAAGCACACCTGGCGGGAGCACGCGCAGAGCGTCGACACGGTCGCCGGCGGCGCGCTGCGCGCCGTGTTCGAGTTCCGCATGCCGTACCTGCCGCGCGGGCGCTACACGGTCGACGTCGCGGTCGCCGATGGTTCGCACTTCGAGCATATCCAGACCGCCTGGGTCTACGACGCGGTGGCGCTGGAGTCGGTCGCCAGCACGATCGTCTCCGGTCTGATCGGGCTTCCCTTCCGTTCGATTACGCTGGAAAGCCGCAGCGGCGCGCCCTGAGCGCCCCGGCCGACCCGCGCGAGGAATCGACTTGCACACCAGTTCCTACCAACACATGCAGCGCCTGGTGTCGACGCACCTCGACCGCGCGCAGGCGCTCCGGGTGATCGACATCGGTGCGTACGACGTCAACGGTTCGTACCGCACGCTGTTCGATGCGCCGGGCTGGCAGTACACCGGCATCGATCTCGAAGCCGGCCCCGGCGTCGACGTGGTGCTGACCTCGCCGTACCGGCTGCCGTTCGCCGACGCCACCGTCGACCTGGTGATTTCCGGGCAGGCGTTCGAGCACGTCGAGTTCTTCTGGATGACGTGGCTGGAGATGGTCCGCGTACTCAAGCCCGGCGGGCGCATCTTCCTGATTGCGCCCTCGCGCGGCCCCGAGCACCGCTATCCGCAGGACTGCTGGCGCTTCTATCCCGACGGCTATCGCGCGCTGGCGAAGTTCGGCCGCTGCGAACTGGTCGAGGTCTCCACCGACTGGGAACCGCATCCGGACCCGGGCAGTGGTCCGTGGGGCGATACCGTCGGCGTGTTCCGCGTCGGTCGCCGCGGTCTGCGCGAGCGCATCGCGCTGGGCCTCGTGCGCCGCGGGCTCGCGATGCAGGTACGCGCATGAGCGACGCACGCCTGGGTGCGCTCGCGCTCGATGCCGGCATGTCGATGCGGCCGCGGCACGTGCCGCCCAGCGCGTGGACCGGCCACCTGCCGTTCGCGTTCTGGTCGGTGGAGGAAGCGCGGCCGCGCGTCTTCGTCGAACTGGGCAGCCACAACGGTACGTCGTATCTCGGTTTCTGCCAGGCGGTCGCGGGCTGCGGGCTGGAGACGAAGTGCTTCGCGGTCGATACCTGGCAGGGCGACGAACATGCCGGCTTCTACGGCGACGAGGTGCTGCAGGCGCTGGCCGCGCACCACGATCCGCTGTACGGCGCCTTCTCGACGCTGATGCGCATGACCTTCGACGATGCGCTGGCGTATTTCACCGACGGCTCGGTCGACCTGCTGCACATTGACGGCCTGCACACCTACGAGGCGGTGAAGCACGATTTCGAGAGCTGGCGGCCGAAGCTGTCGGCGCGCGGCGTGGTGCTGTTCCACGACACCATGGTGCGCGAGCGCGGCTTCGGCGTGTGGAAACTGTGGGAAGAACTGCGCGCGCCGTATCCGGCGTTCGAGTTCCGGCACAGTCACGGCCTGGGCGTGCTGCTCGTCGGCGGGGAAGCGCCGCAGGCGTTCCGCCAGCTCGCCGCGCTGGCCGGTACCGGGGCCGAAGGGCCGGTGCTGCGGCTGTTCGAGGGGCTGGGCGCGCGCATCATCGCCGAAGACCGCGCCGGTGCCGTCGAAGGCCATCTCGCGCAGGCGCTGCAGGACGCGCAGAACGCGATGAAGGCCGCGGGCGAGGCCCACGAATACCTCGCCGGCCGCATCCGCACGCTGGAAGGCGAACGCGACGCGCTGAACGCGGCGATCGCCGCCGCGCAGCACGAGCGCCGCGAGGCGGAGACCGCATGGCAGGCGCAGCGCGCCGTCGAGCGCGATGCGCAGGCGCAGGCGTTCGCCGCGGAGCGCGCCGCGCTGGACGCGCGGATCGCGACGCTGCAGGACGCTGCCGACGTCGCGCAGGCGCAGGTGTCGACGCTGGAGGCCGACCTGCGCGCCGCACGCGAAACGGGGGCGACGCTCGACGCCGCGCTGCAGCGCGGCGCCGTCGAACAGGACGCGCTGCGGGTGACGCTCGCCGATGCCATCGCGGCGCGCGCCGCGTCCGAGCAGGCCGCCGTCGCGCGCGAAGCGCTGCTCGGCGCGAGCATCGACACGCTGCGCGCCGCGCTCGCCGGTCGCGAGGCCGATCTCGCGGCGCGCGATGCCGCGCTCGCCCGACAGGGCGCCACGATCGCCGACCGCGAGGCCGCGCTGGCTGCGCGCGATGCGGCGCTGGCCGACGCCCGCGCGCAGATCGACGCCCTGCTGGCTTCCACCAGCTGGAAGCTCACCGCGCCGGCGCGATGGCTGTCCGGCCTGCTGCGGGGACGGCGCGCATGACCTCGCTGCGGACGATCGCCGGACGCGCGGTGCAGGGCGTATATCGCGCGGTGCCGATGTCCTGGGAACTGCGGCTCGCGGTCAAGGACGCGGTGTTCATCGCGCTGGCGCCGCTGCTGTCGAACACCAACGTCTACAAGCGCTGGCACGCGTTCCGCGGCCGCCGGCTCGCGCTCGCCGCGACGCGCGCGGCCGATCCCGTGCAGGCGGTGCCGATCGGGCACACCGGCACCGAGACCGTCGCC
>JBQCJG010000051.1:0-8680 GCA_051952955.1 Lysobacteraceae bacterium
TGGATTCCGATCGCCCGAAACGACGAAACCCGCCGAAGCGGGTTTCGCGGAAACTGGAGGCTTGGGTCGGAATCGAACCGGCGTACGCGGATTTGCAGTCCGCTGCATGACCACTCTGCCACCAAGCCAGGTGACCGGGGCGACCCGATTGCACAGGCGCCGAGGCGCGCGGACATCCCTGGGTCTTCACAAAACGAACCCCGGCAAGCCGGGGCACGTCTGAAACTGGAGCGGGAAACGAGACTCGAACTCGCGACCCCGACCTTGGCAAGGTCGTGCTCTACCAACTGAGCTATTCCCGCGAAGAAGTTGAAATTTTAGCGCCAGATTCTCCGGTGTCAACAGTCTTTTTTTCGTCGGCCATCAATGCGGGCCACGCGGCGATCAGGTACTGCACGCCGGACCACAGCGTGAGCAGCGCCGCGACCGCCAGCATCCAGTCGCCGACATGGAACACCGGGTCGCCCGGCCACGGCACGGGACGCTGTCCGGGCACCACGGAATACAGCAGCGACAGCAGCGCGAGCATCTGCACCACCGTCTTGATCTTGCCGATCATCGCGACCTTCACCGTCGCGCGCTGGCCGATCTCCGCCATCCATTCGCGCAGCGCCGACACCGCGATCTCGCGGCCGACGATCACCGCCGCCCAGAACGCCATCCACGGCGTGGGATGGCCCTGCACGATCAGGAACAACGCGACCGCCACCATCAGCTTGTCCGCGACCGGATCGAGGAAGGCACCGAACGCCGAATGCAGGCCGTAGCGGCGCGCGACCCAGCCATCCAGCCAGTCGGTCACCGCCGCCAGCGCGAACACCGCCGCGGTGGCGAAATTGCTCCAGCGGTACGGCAGGTAGAACACCAGCACCAGCACCGGGATCATCACGATCCGGGCAAGAGTGAGCATGGTCGGGATCGTCAGTTTCATGGACCTTCCTGGGACTCCAGACCGTGGAGGGCGGCATAGATGCGCTGGGCGAGCGCGGCGTCGATGCCGGCGACACGGGCGATTTCCTCGACGCCGGCCGCCTTCAGGCCGCCCAGACCGCCGAAATGCCGCAACAGATTAGCGCGTCGGCGCGGTCCGATCCCGGGAATCTCTTCCAGCTTGCTCGCCGTGCGCGCCTTCTGGCGCCGACCGCGGTGGCCGGTGATGGCGAACCGGTGGGCCTCGTCGCGCACCTGCTGGACCAGCTGCAGCCCCTGCGAGCCGGCGCCCGGGTGCAGTTCGCGGCCGTCCGGCAGCAGCAGGGTCTCGTCGCCCGGTCGCCGCGCCTCGCCCTTGGCGACGCCGACCACCCGGACCTCGGCGATGCCCAGGTCGGCCAGCACGGCGTTGGCCTGGGCCACCTGGCCGGCCCCGCCGTCGATCAGCAGCAGGTCGGGCAGTACGGCGGCGGCCGGCGCCTCGCCCTCCCCCGCCTGCGCCGCCGCCTCGGCGGCCTTGCGGAACCGCCGCTCCAGCGCCTGGTGCATCGCGGCGTAGTCGTCGCCGGGCGCCACGCCCTCGATGTTGTAGCGCCGGTACTGGCTGCGTACCGGGCCGTCGGCATCGAAGACCACGCACGAGGCCACGGTGGCCTCGCCCATGGTGTGGCTGATGTCGAAGCATTCGATCCGCCGCGGCACGTCGTCCAGTCCGAGCAGGTCGCGCAGCGCCTCCGCACGGGCGCGCTGGGCGGCGTTGCTGCCGATCTCGGTCGCGAGCGCCAGTTCGGCGTTGCGGCGAACCAGGTCGACGTAGCCCGCACGCTCGCCGCGCACGCTGGTCTTGATCTGCACCTTGCGCCCCGCGGACACGCCGAACGCCTCCTCGAGCAGGTCGCGGTCGGGGATGTCGCGATCCAGCACGATCTCGCGCGGCGGCACCTGCTCGCCGTAGTACTGCGAGACGAACGCGCCCAGCACTTCCTCGGCGCTGTCCTCGCCGTTGGTCTTCGGGAAGAAGGCGCGGGTGCCGAGGTTGCGGCCGTCGCGGAAGGTCAGCAGCATCACGCAGGCCTGCGCGCCGCGCATCGCCACCGCCAGCACGTCGAGATCCGCCGCCTGGCCGTCGACGTACTGCCGCGACTGCAGCTTGCGGATCGTCGCGATCAGGTCGCGCAGCCGCGCCGCCTCCTCGAAGTCGAGCCGCGCGCTGGCGTCTTCCATCGCCGCGGTCAGTTCGGCGGTGAGTTCGTCGCTGCGGCCGTCGAGGAACAGCGTCGCGCGGCGCACCGCGTCGGCGTAGTCGCGCGCCGGGACCAGCCCGACGCACGGCGCGCTGCAGCGGCCGATCTGGTACTGCAGGCAGGGCCGCGAGCGGTTGCGGAAGACGCTGTCCTCGCAACTGCGCAGGCGGAAGATCTTGTGCATCAGATTGAGCGTCTCGCGCACCGCGAACACGCTCGGATACGGACCGAAATAGCGGCCCGGCAGCGAACGCCCGCCGCGGTGGAACGCGATCCGCGGCCATGCCTCGCGGGTGAGCACCACGTAGGGATAGCTCTTGTCGTCGCGCAGCAGCACGTTGAAGCGCGGCTTGAGCGACTTGATCAGCTGGTTTTCGAGCAGCAGCGCTTCGCCCGGCGTGCGCGTGACCGTCACTTCCATGCGCGCGATCTGCGCCACCATCGCCGCGGTCCGCGCCTGCAGCGCCTTGGTGAAATAGCTGGCGACGCGCTTCTTCAGCGACGCCGCCTTGCCGACGTACAGCAGGCTGTCGTCGGCCGCGTACATGCGATACACGCCCGGCGCCGGCGTCAGGTCGCGGGCGAAGGCGCGGCCGTCGAAGGGCGGGGTTTCCGGAGTATCGGGGCGCTTGGCCATCAGTGCGACGCGTCCGAAGCGGCATAGCGGCAGGCGAACGCGAGCGCGCTCCACAGCGCGGCGCCGAGGGCGAGGGACGCCCAGCCCAGGAAGCGCATGACGTCCTGCACGACGACGAAACCCGACACGTCGCCGGATTCGACGAAGCTCAACGCCCGCCCGGCCGGCAACCGGCCGTCCATCGAGGACACCTCGATCTCCTGCCGGCCTGCCGGCACGCGGAACGGTGCCGAGGAATAACTGGCGATGCCGCTGCGGGCGGACGCCGACCAGAACGCGAATTCGCGGATGTCGACCGTGTTCGCGGCGCCCTGATCGCTCCGGATCGACACGCGCAGGCCGGCCGGCTGCGGCGGCAGGTCCGAGGGGAGCGCATCGTCACGCACCGGCGACGGCAGGTCCAATTGGACGACGTAGCGCGTCGTGATCGGCACATCGACGATCGCCCGCACCGGCACGCCCGGCCCGGGCGACGGGAAATGCGCCGTGTCGTTGTCGAAGGCGTGCGCGCGGCGTTCGACCAGCATGAAGCCGACCGCCGCACTGACCAGGCACACCACGCTCAGCCACCGCAACCGTTCCAGCGTCCGCGCCTGCATCGGACCGCGTCACTCGCCGATCGGGATCTGCCGCAGGCTGCCGTCGCCCGGGTCGAAGCGCAGGACCGCGTGGGCGTCGGTGTCGGAGATCCAGACCACGCCGTTGTGCACGGCGAGGCCGGCGGGAACGTGCAGGCGCTGCGGCAGGCTGATCGTGCTCAGCTCGCCGCCGCCGAGGCGCAGCGTGCGCAGCTGGTCGTTGCCGCTGTCGGCGACCCACAGCACCGGCGCCTTGCCGTCGAGCGCGATGGCCTGCGGCTGCTGCAGCAGGGCGTCGGTGCGCGAGCCCTCGATGTTGCCGAAGCGCCACGCGCCCTGCCCGACCAGCGTGGTCACCTGGCGACTGCGCAGGTGCACGCTGCGGATGGCCGAACCGGCTTCGTCGCAGACGTAGAGGATCTGCTGCACCAGCGCCAGCGCGCCCGGGCCGACGAAACCGGCCGCCGGGCCCTCGCCGTCGAGCAGCGTCATCGCGCCGGACCCGGCGAGCAGGCGCAGCGAGCGATCGCCGAGGTCGTAGGCCCAGATCCGGTTGTCGCCGGCGGTGGAGATGCAGACGATGTTCGACGGCGACACCGCGACGCCGCGCGGATGGTCCAGCGCGATCGCGCGCGGATCGTTCACCGTGCACTCGGTGGGCGTGCCCGGGCGGCCGGCGCCGATCAGCGTCTCGACGTCGCCGGTGCCCAGCTTGATCCGGCGCACCGCGTGATTGCCGGTGTCGGCCACGTACAGCACGTCGCGCTGCAGGCTCAGCCCTTGCGGGCTCTGGAACGCCGCCAGCTCCATCGGGCCGTCGATGAAGCCGGGGCCACCGCTGCCGAACTGGCGCTGGATGCGGCCGCCCGGCGTGCATTCGAGGACGCGGTGGTGGCCGGAGTCGACCACGTAGAGGTACTGGTCGCCGACGGCGATGCCCATCGGGTAGCGCAGCGGCAGGTCGGGCTCGCGGCTGCGACGCAGCTCGAAGGGTTCGACCTGGATCGACTGCGGCGCCTCGTCGGCGCGCAGCTTCGCGATCGCGGCCTCGAGGTCGCGCACCGGGGTATCGCCGACGATCCGGCCGCGGATCGCGCCCTGGCCGTCGATCAGCACTACCGTGGGCCAGGCGTCGATGCCGTAGTGCTGCCACGCCACCCAGTCGGCGTCGTGGGCCAGCGGGACATCCAGCGGCTGCCGCTGAAGGCGCCGCAGGGCGCGCTTCGCATCGCGTTCGTGGTCGAAGCGCGGCACGTGGATGGCGACGACGTGCAGCAGGTCGCCGTGGCGCTTGCGCAGCGTCGCGAGGTCGGCCAGCCGCTGCTGGCACCAGGCCGAGCCGGCATTGACGAAGGCCAGGGCCACGATCCGGCCGCGCAGCTGCGCCATGCGCAGCGGCGACGCGAGGTTCAGCCATTCGAGGGAGGCGGGAAATTCGGGGGCGAGCGAGGTGTCCATGCGTCGATCAGCATCCGCAGTCCGGGCGCGAGCGTCAACCGCCGCGGGCGGAATGCCGCGTGGCGGCGAGGCGTTCGGCGCCGGCGGCGGCCGCGGCGTCGACCATCGCCCAGACCCGGCGGAAGTCCTCCGCGCCGCCGGTGTAGGGATCGGGAATCTCTGCGTGCTCGCCCTGGCCGGCCCAGTCCAGCAGCAGCGCCGACTGCGCCGTGGCCCCGTGCGGCGCCATCGCGCGCACGTCGCGCAGCACGCTGCGATCGGCGCAGAGCAGCCAGTCGAAATGCACGAAGTCCTCGCGGACCAGCCTGCGCGCGCGCTGGCCGCGGATGTCGACCCCGGCCGCGGCGGCGACCGCGATGCTGCGTCGGTCCGGCGGCTCGCCGGCGTGCCAGCCGCCGGTGCCGGCCGAATCCACCTCGATCCAGTCCAGCCCGCGGCGGTCGAGGTGGGCGCGGAACGCGCCCTCGGCCAGCGGCGACCGGCAGATGTTGCCGAGGCAGACCATGAGCAGGCGCATCTCAGTCCCCGGCCCGCTGCGCGGCGAGATGCTGCCCGGCGAGATGTCGCTCGGCACGTTCAAGGTCCTCAGGCGTGTCGATGCCCGGCGGGAACGGCGCCGGCGTGATCGCCACCGCGATCCGGTGCCCCGCCTCCAGCGCGCGCAACTGCTCCAGCGATTCGATCCGCTCCAGCGGCGACGGCGGCAGCGCGGCGAACTGCTTCAGGAAGCCGGCGCGGTAGCCGTAGATCCCGATGTGCCGCAGCCACGGGCCGCCCGCCGGCAGCGCATCGCGGTCGCGGGCGAAGGCGTCGCGCGCCCACGGGATCGGCGCGCGGCTGAAATACAGCGCATCGCCGTTCGCCGCGCGGACCAGCTTCACCGTATTCGGGTCGAACAGCTGTTCCGCATCGGCGATTTCCGTCGCCAGCGTGCTCATCGGCGCGCCGGTGGCGACCAGCGTCTCCGCGACCGCACGGATGCCGGCCGCGGGCGCGAACGGTTCGTCGCCCTGCAGGTTCACCACGACGGTGGCGTCGTCCCAGCCGGCCTGCGTCGCGCAGTCGGCGAGGCGATCGGTGCCGGAGGCGTGGTCCGGCGAGGTCATCGCGATGCGCACGCCGCTGCCGGCCAGCGCGTCTGCGATGCGGGCGTCGTCGGTCGCGACCCAGACCTCGCGCGCGCCCGCGGCCAGCGCGCGACGGGCGACATGCAGCACCAGAGGTTCGCCGCCGAGCAGGCGCAGCGGCTTGCCCGGCAGGCGGCTGGCGGCGTAGCGGGCGGGAATGGCGACGACGAAGTCGGTGGCGGTCATGAGCGCATCTTACGGACCGCGGGCGATGGCGTCAGGCGCGTAGGCGCGCGGCGCCGCCCAGTCGACGAGGCGTCGCACCGCGGCGCGGGGCAGCAGCCGCGGCAGCAGCGCCGACTGCAGCGCGTTCGCGAGTCCCGGCACCACGACCGCGCGGCGCGCGTCCAGCCCGCGCAGCGCCGCCGCGACCACCGCCTCCGGCGAGGCCTTCGACAGGGTCACGTCGCGGCCCATCGCCTGGAAGAATCCGGTGTCGATGGCCCCGGGACACAGCGCCATCACGTGCACCCCGTGGCGGCGGTATTCGCCGTGCAGCGCTTCGGAGAACGACAGCACGAAGGCCTTCGAGGCCGCATACGCCGCCTGCCGGGGCAGCGGATGGAAGCTGGTGGTCGAACCCACGTTAATCACGGCACCATGCCCGCGCGCGGCCATCGCCGGCAGGAACGCGTGGCACAGGCGGACGACCGCGGCGACGTTGACTTCGACCAGATCGCGATCGTCGCGCCAATCCAGCGCGGACAGCAGGCCGAGGGTCGAAAAGCCGGCATTGTTGACCAGCACATCGACGGCGCGGCCACCGGCCTCGATGGCCGCGATCGCGGCCTCGCGGGACGCCGGGTCGGCCAGGTCAGCGGGCACGGTCGCGACCTCGATGCCGTGGCGTTCCCGCAGGGCGGCGGCCAGCGCATCGAGCCGCGCGGGATCGCGCGCCGACAGCACCATCGCGCATCCGCGGGCCGCGAAGGCATCGGCGAAGGCGCGGCCGAGGCCGCCGGTCGCGCCGGTGATCAGGACGCACGTGTTCGACATGGGGCACCACCTCTTGCAGGGAAGGAGGCGGCAGGCTAAACCTTGGACCCTCCTCCAAGGTCAAGGCGCGGCGATGCCCGGCGAGATGTGGATCGGCACCGTGGCCGCGCGCTGCGACGTCAGCCGCGACACCATCCGCCTCTACGAAGCGCAGGGGCTGGTACGGTCACGGCGCGGCGGCCAGGGCGCGCACGGCTACCGGACGTACTCCGAGGACGACGTCCGTCGCGTGCGACTCATCCGCCAAGCGCAGACACTCGGGTTCTCGCTGAAGGAGATCGCGTCGCTCATCGACGTCTGGGCCGACCGGACCCTCGCGCCCGCGGCGAAACGCCGGGTGCTGGCCGAAAAGATCGGCGATGTCGACCGCAGGATCGACGCCCTGCGAACGCTGCGCGCGCAGCTCGCGGAGGCGCTCGCCGGCGTGCGCGACGACTGCCGCGAGGAAGACCATGCCGGCGAGCACGCCGACGCACCACCGCAGCCGCGACGCACGCGCCGACGTTGAACCGGCTCAGGGCATCCGCAGCGATCGCCGCTGCGTCAGACGCTCCAGCAGCGCGATCCAGAAGGCTTCCGGCAGCGCCGCGCGCACCGGCACGCACCACGTGCGCGCGTCGGCGAAGGCGGCGCACTTCACCGCGTCCTTCTCGGTCATCAGCACCGGCAGGTCGCTGCCGAAGGCGAGGTCTTCGACGCGGTAGGCGTGATGGTCGGCGAACGCGTGCGGCACGACGGCGATGCCCTGCCCGCGCAGCATCGCGAAGAAGCGCTCGGGATCGCCGATGCCGGCGACGGCGTGCACGCGCTGGCCGGCGAACGCGGACAGCGGCGCGGTGCGCGCGCCGCGCATCGCGACGACGGCATCCGACACCAGTCGCATCGGCCATTCGCCGAACCCCGCCTCGCCCTCGTCGCTGCCGAGGTTCAGCACGCGGAAGTCGCAGCGCGCGCCGCGCGCCGCGGGTTCGCGCATCGGGCCGGCGGGGATCGGCAAGCCGTTGCCGTAGCGGCGGCGGCCGTCGATCACTTCGATCTCGACATCGCGCGCCAGCCGGTAGTGCTGCAGGCCGTCGTCGCAGACGATCACGTCGCAACCGGCCCCGACCAGCGCCTGCGCCGCGGCCGCGCGATCGGCATCGACCCGCACCGGCGAGCCGGTGCGGCGCGCGATCAGCACGGGCTCGTCGCCGCCGAGGCGGGGATCGAGCGCGGCATCGACCCAGCGCGGCGTGCCGGCCTCGTCGCGGCCGTAGCCGCGGCTGGCGACGCCGGGGGTGAAGCCTTCGGCGCGCAGGCGCTCGACCAGCGCGATCTTCAGCGGCGTCTTGCCGCTGCCGCCGGCGATGACGTTGCCGACCACGAGCACCGGTTTGCCCGGATGGCGGCTGCGCAGCCAGCCGCGGCGATACAGCGAGCCGCGCGCGGCGACCACGCCGGCATAGAGCTTCGACCGCGCGCGCATCGGCAGCGGCGGCGCGCCCTCGCCGAACCAGTAGCCGGGCGGCCGGCGGCCGCTCACGGCGCGGCGTCCGCGGCGCCCGGTTCGCGGAACTGCATGCGGTGCAACCGCGCGTAGAGCCCGCCGCGGGCCAGCAGCTCGGCGTGGGTGCCCTGCTCGACCAGGCGTCCCTGATCCAGCACCAGCACCTGATCGGCGTGTTCGATGGTGGACAGGCGATGCGCGATGACCAGCGTGGTGCGATCCGG
>JBQCJG010000052.1:0-5048 GCA_051952955.1 Lysobacteraceae bacterium
CGGTTCATATTCGGCCGCCAGCGATTCGCCTTCCGGCATCGGCAAGGCCTTGCGATCCAGCTTGCCGTTGGGCGTCAACGGAAAGGCATCGAGCACGACGAACGCGCTCGGCAGCATGTAGTCCGGCAACTGCGAGGCCAAGTGCGCCCGCACCTGCGCGGCGGAGAAGGAAGCCGCGTCGTGGCACACGAGATACGCCACCAGGCGCCGGTCGCCGGGGACGTCCTCGCGCAGCAGCACCAGCGCCTCCCGCACGTCCGGGTGCGACACGAGCCTGCTTTCGATTTCCCCGAGCTCGATGCGGAAGCCGCGGAGCTTGATCTGGGAGTCGCGCCGACCCAGGAATTCCAGCGAGCCGTCGGGCAACCAGCGCACCAGGTCGCCGGTCCTGTACATGCGCGCGCTGGCATCGCTCGCGTCGAACTCATGCGCGAACGGATCCTGCAGGAAACGCTCGGCGCTGAGCGCGTCCCGGTTGAGATAGCCCCGCGCCACGCCGCTGCCGGCCACGAAGAGTTCGCCTGGCACGCCGACCGGAACCGGTTGCAGATCGGGCGTCAACACGTAAAGACGCGTATCCGCGAAACCTCGACCGATCGGAATCGTGTGGGTGTCGGCAAGTCGTTCGGCCGTCACCGGACGCCAGGCACAGAACGTCGTGGTTTCGGTCGGGCCATAGCCATTGAGCAGCCGTTCCGGCATGCCGTGCCCGACCACGCTGGCGACCGCGGTCGGCGACACCACATCGCCGCCGAACACCAGTGTTCCCAACGCAGCGAAACAATCCGGTTTGCTTTGTGCGTGGTGATTGAACAGTGCGGCGGTCACGAAGAGCACGTTGATGCCGTCTTCGTGAATCTGGGCCGCCAGCCGCTCCGCATCGACCAGTGTGTCTTTCTCGACGACGACCAGGCGACCGCCGTTGAGCAACGCGCCCCAGATCTCGAAAGTCGCGGCGTCGAACGACGTGTTCGAGGCCTGCGCCATGATTGTGTTGCCGTCGAACTGCACGTAGTCGCGCGTGGTGACCAGGCGGACCACGCTGTGGTGCTCGACCATCGCGCCCTTGGGTTCCCCGGTCGAACCCGAGGTGTAGATGACATACGCCAGCCGGGCGTCATCCAGATCGGCAGGCTTGACGGGATCGTGCGTGGGCTGCGATGCCAGCGCTTCGCGATCGAGCGGCGCGTCCAGCACCAGGGTCGGCAGCGCCTGCGTGCCCACTCGCTCCGTCAGCGAACGCTGCGTCAGCAACGCCACGGGCGCGCTGTCGGACAGCATGTGCCGGATGCGATCCTGCGGATAGCCGGGGTCCAGCGGCACGTACGCGCCACCGGCCTTCAGTATCCCGAGCAGGCTGACCACCATCTCCACGCCACGCTCGAGGCAGACGGCGACGCGATCGTCCGGCTTGATGCCGTGCGCCCTGAGGTAATGAGCCAGCTGGTTCGCGCGTGCATTCAGGGTCGCGTAATCGAGCGTTTCGCCGCGATGCACCACCGCCACCGAGTCCGGGCGTACGCGAACCTGCGCCTCGAACAGCTCATGCACGAGGACTGTCCGCATGTAGTCGGAGGTGACCTGATTGAAATCGAAGAGCACCCGGCGTCGCTCGGCGAACGGCAGGATATCGAGGCTCAGCGCGGGTTCGTGGCTGCCCTCTTCCAACGCGCTCGTGACGGTCTCGATCGCTGCGAGCAGATAGCCATTGATGCGGTCGGCATCCAGTCCCTCGATGCAATACGCGCTCAGCATGAACTCGGTGCCGTATTCGTCGACCTGAAGCGATATGGGATAGTTGGTCGACTCTTCCGTGTGCAACACCCGCACGCCGGCGGCCGTCAGCGGCAGCGACTCGCCCTGCGCCTGCAGCGCGCTGTGCCGATAGTTCAGCAGCGTCGTGAACAACGGCAAGGGCGACGGCACGTCGCTGCACTGCAAGGCCAGGCTCAGCGGAGCCTGGACATGGACCAGCAACGACGCCAGCCGTTCATGGCAATCGCGCACGACGTCCTCGACCGAGCGTTGCGCCAACGGGATGCGCAACGGCAACGAGTTGATCAGCAGGCCGATGGCGCGGGCAGTGTCGGCTCCGCCCTGCAGGCGGCCGGACAACACGGTACCGAACACCACGTCGGTGCGCGCGGTGCAGCGCGCCAGCACCAACGCCCACGCCGCATGGAACAAGGTCGACGGGGAAACGCCGAGCGTGCGAGCGCAATGCCGTATCCGCCCGGACGATGCCGGCGAGATCCGGCACCGTGCCGCCGTGTTCGTCGAGCCGGACACCTGCAGGATGCCGAACGGTGCGGTGGGCTCATCGATGTCCGCCAATGCCTCGCGGAAATAGGACGCGTGCGATTCGAGTGGCGTATTGCGTGCCTGCGCCACGATGTTCCGGAACGGCACGCTTGCGGGCAGGCGCGCTTCCTTCCCGCTCATCGAGATTTGCACCTCGGCCATGATCAGCGCCAGCGTCTCGTGATCGATGATCATGTGGTGGGCGGAAAGTTCCAGCAGCCACTTGCCGGAGGCGTCATCCTGGACGACGCGAGCGGCCATCAACGGCGCATGCCGCACATCGAGACGCGGTCGCTGCAGACCATTTCGAACCAGCAGCAGGGCTTTCTGCGCTTCGGCCGAATCCACCGCCGTCGCGACGAGGGTGGCCTGCCGAAGCACGACCTGCACGGGATGCGAAAGACCCTCCCAAAGCACCACGGTCCGCAGGGCATCGTGCCTTGCGATCACGCGATTCAACGCCGCCAGGAAATCGTCCAACCGATGCTCGCGATCGAATTCCAGCACCGCTCGCGTGACGTAAGCGTCCTGCTCCGCCTGCATCAGATGATGGAACAACATGCCTTCCTGCAGAGGCAGCAACGGATAGATGTCCTGGACATTGCCCGCGCCCCCGGGAACGGCCGCGGTGATCGTCGCGATCTCCTGTGGCGTGAGGTTCGCCAGCGGCAGCATGTCGGGCAGGATGAGTTCGGTGCCCGGCGGGATGCCGTTTGCCGGAACGTCCGGAGACCCGGCCGGGAAAGGTACGAGCGTGGCGGCATAGTCGTGCAGCAACGGGGTCGTGAAGATCGTTCTTGCTTCCGCCTTGAGCCCCCTCGAGCCGAGCAGCTCGACCAGCCGAACCGCCAGCATGGAGTGCCCGCCGAGCACGAAGAAATGATCGCGGCGGCCGACGCGTTCGATCCCCAGCAAGGCTTGCCAGACCTCGGCCAGGATCATTTCGGTTTCGGTGCGAGGCGCTTCGTACTCCTGCAGCGCGACGGAGGCATTGTCAGGCGCCGGCAACGCCCCGCGATCCAGTTTGCCGCTCGACGTCTGCGGCAAGGCATCGAGGACGACGAACGCGCCGGGCATCATGTATTCCGGCAGTTGCTGCATCAGTACCTGGCGCAGCGCATCGGGATCCGGCTTCGCGCCGTCGCGAGCGGTGACATACGCCACCAGGCGCTTCTCGCCCGTGTCCTCCCTCGCCACGACCACCGCGGCCTGGACATCGGGATGACGTCCCAACTGCGCTTCGATCTCGCCCAACTCGATGCGATAGCCACGGATCTTGACCTGGTGATCGTTGCGCCCCAGGTAATCGAGGGTGCCGTCGGCTCGCCATCGACCCAGGTCGCCGGTCTTGTACAGCCGGGCATCGACTTCGCCACTGAATGGATCCGCGATGAAGCGCTCCGCCGTGAGCTCGGGTCCATTCAGATAGCCGCGAGCGACGCCGGCGCCACCGACATACATCTCGCCGGCGACCCCGATCGGCACCGGCCGGCATTCGCTGTCCAGGATGTAGACACGCAAGTCGGGAATCGGAACGCCGATCGCCCGGCTCGAGAAGACACTCGCGGCATCGTCGGGCGCGATCGGCTGCCAGGTGACATGCACGGTCGTGTCCGTGATTCCGGACATGTTGACCAGCCGGGGATGGGTCTCGGCGTTCCGCTCATACCAAGCGTCCAACATGCCCACATCCAGTGCTTCGCCGCCAAAGACGACGTACTTCAGCGAATGTGCTTGCCGGCTTTTCCGTTGCGCCGCGATCAGTTGCCGAAAGGAACTCGGCGTCTGATTCAGTATCGTCACGCCTTCTTCGCACAGCAACCGGTAGAACGCTTCGGGATCGCGCGTCGTCCGGTGCGGCACCACGACCAGTCGACCGCCATGGAACAATGCGCCCCATATTTCCCACACGGAGAAATCGAAGGCGCAGGAATGGAACAAGCTCCAGACGTCCTCTTCATCGAAGCGAAACCACGCTTCGGTCGCGCTGAACAGGCGATGGACATTGGCGTGCTCGACCATCACGCCCTTGGGCACGCCGGTGGAGCCGGAGGTGTAGATGACGTAGGCGAGATGGCTCGGCTCGACCCCGGTGGTCGCGCGATCGAGGTTCTCTGGTGACTGCTGGTCGATGGCCTTCCTGTCGTCATCCAGGGCAACGACGGCACCACCGAACTCGGAGAACCGCTCGCGGAGCGATGACTGGGTCACCACCACCCGTGGCGCGGCATCCTGCAGCATGTGCGCCAGGCGCCCCTGGGGATAATGAGGGTCCAGCGGTACGTACGCCCCGCCCGCCTTCAGGATTCCCAGTATCCCCACGATCATCTCGAGGCTGCGCTCGACGCAAAGCACCACGAGTTGATCGGGCCCGACCCCCGTCTTGCGCAGATGGTGCGCCAGCTGATTGGCTCGGGCGTTCAGTTGCGCGTAGCTGAGCTCGTGATCTTCGTACACCAGCGCCACCGCATCCGGGCGTTTCGCCGCCTGCGCTTCGAACAGCGCATGGATGAGCGAATCCTTCGGATAGTCGGCCTTCGGCGGATTGAATCCAGTCAGCAGCAGCGCGCGTTCTTCCGCGGGAAGAACGTCGGACACGGTAAGCACCCTGTCGGGGTCCGAGGTCACGAGATTCAGCAGATGCACGAGCCGGTTGCCGAGCAGCCTTGCGTCCGATTCGCAGAAGTAGCTTCGATTGCAGTCGAGTTTGATCTCGGTCGCGTCCTTCGGCTTCGCCTCGGCGATCG
>JBQCJG010000053.1:0-4646 GCA_051952955.1 Lysobacteraceae bacterium
TGGAGCAGGCCCGCGCCCGCGGCGCCCGCATCTATGCCGAGTTCATCGGCTTCGGCATGTCCGGCGACGCCTTCCACATCACCTCGCCCCCGGAAAACGGCGATGGCGCGCGCCGCTGCATGGTCAACGCCCTGCGCGACGCCGGCCTGCAGCCGTCGCAGGTCGGGTATCTCAACGCCCACGGCACCTCGACGCCGCTCGGCGACCTCGCCGAGACGCAGGCGATCAAGCGCGCGTTCGGCGACCACGCGACGTCGATGATGGTCAGCTCGACCAAGTCGATGACCGGCCACCTGCTCGGTGCCGCCGGCGGCGTGGAGGCGGTGTTCTCGGTGATGGCGCTGCACACCGGCATCGTGCCGCCGACGATCAACCTCGACGAACCGGGCGAAGGCTGCGACCTCGACTACGTGCCGAACGTCGCGCGCGAGCATCGCCTGGACTACGTGATGTCCAACGGGTTCGGCTTCGGCGGCACCAACGGCTCGCTGATCTTCGGGCGTCTCTGATCCGCCGTCGCCGGGTGCCCGCATGATCGTCACCCGCGCGTTGCCCCCGGATTGCGACCCGCTGCGCCTGCATCGCGGCGCGCCCGCGCGCTATCCGCTGCTGCTGCAATCGACCTCCTCCGCGCTCGCGCCCGGGCATGCCTTCGCGCGCTGGGACCTGCTGCTGGCCGCGAACGGCGAAGCGCTGCGGCTCGATCGCGACGGCCGCGTGCGCGATGCCGCGGGCGTCGACCGGGGCGACGATTTCCTCGCCGCGCTCGACGCCGACTGGCGCACGCTGCGCATCGCGCGCGAAGCGCCGCGCTGGCCGTTCCACGGCGGCTGGGCGCTGCTGCTGTCGTACGAACTCGCCGCGCAGGTCGAGCCCGTGCTGCGGCTGCCGCACGCCGACGGCACGCTGCCGGTCGCGCTCGCGCTGCGCTGTCCTGCCGCGGTGCTGCGCGATCGCGTCACCGGCGAATGCGTCGCGCTGGCGGAAGCCGGTGCGGAGGCGATGCTCGATGCGATCGTCGAAGACCTCGATGCGTTCGCCGCGGCGCCGCTGCCCGAATGGCGCGCACCCGATACGCTGCACGAGGACGCGCCCGAACGCTTCACCGACGGCGTGCGCCGCATCCTCGATTACCTCGCCGCCGGCGACGTCTTCCAGGTCAATCTCTCGCGCGCGTGGCGCGGGCGCTGCGCGACGTACGCGCCCGACGCGCTGTACGCGCGGCTGCGCGAAGCGAGCCCGGCGCCGTTCGCCGGCAGCTTCGCCGGCACCACCGACGGCCGCGCGTGGGCGGTGGTGAGTTCCTCGCCGGAACGCCTGGTCTCGGTGCGCGGCGACGTGGTCGAGACGCGGCCGATCGCCGGCACGCGTCCGCGCTTCGCCGGCGACGACGACGCGGCGCGCGTGCGCGAGCTGGTCGGCCATCCGAAGGAGCGCGCCGAGCACGTGATGCTAATCGACCTCGAACGCAACGATCTCGGCCGCGTCTGCGCGCCGGGCACGGTCGAGGTCGACGAACTGATGACGGTCGAAAGCTATTCGCACGTGCACCACATCGTCAGCAACGTGCGCGGCCGGCTGCGCGACGGCGTCACGCCCGGCGAGGTGCTGCGCGCGGTGTTCCCCGGCGGCACCATCACCGGCTGCCCGAAGGTGCGCTGCATGGAGATCATCGCCGAGCTGGAAGGCGAGGGCCGCGGCGCCTACACCGGCGCGTTCGGCTGGCTCGACCGCGACGGCGACCTCGACCTCAACATCCTCATCCGCAGCGCGGAACTGCAGGCCGACGACGACGGCGGCGCGACGCTGCGCTTCCGCACCGGTGCCGGCATCGTGGCCGACTCCGACCCGCTGCGCGAACTCGACGAGACCCGGGCCAAGGCGCGCGGATTGCTGAAGGCGGTGGGAGCCGACGCGTGACGATGCGCCTGTTCGCAGGTGATGTCGCGGCCCATGCGTCGCAGGCGTCGCGCCTCGCCGAAGGCCGCGGCTTCGCCTACGGCGACGGGGTGTTCGAGACGATGCGCGCGGTGGCCGGCGCGATCCCGTGGTGGCCGGCGCATCGCGCGCGACTGCAGGCGAGCGCCGCGCGGCTCGGCATCGCCTTGCCGTCGCACGCGGTGCTCGATCGTGAGGTCGGTGATTTCGCGGCAACGCATGCCGACGCGACGATCAAGCTCGTGCTCACCCGCGGCAGCGGCGGTCGCGGCTACGCGCCGTCGCCCGATGCGCTGCCGGTGTGGACGCTGATCGCCTCGCCGCGGCCGTCGCCGCCGCGCGCGGGCGGCCTGGTGCTGCGCTGGTGCGACACGCGGCTGGCGCTGCAGCCGGCGCTGGCCGGCCTGAAGCACTGCAACCGTCTCGAACAGGTGCTGGCCCGCGCCGAGTGGCGTGCGACCGGCGTCGATCCCGGCGCGGTCGACGAAGGCCTGATGCGCGACACCGAGGGCCGCGTGGTCTGCGCCACCGCCGCCAACGTGTTCGCCTGGCGCGACGGCCGCTGGTCGACGCCGCCGGTCGACCGCTGCGGGGTGGCCGGCGTCTGCCGCGGCTGGCTGCTCGACGCGCTCGACGCCGAGGTCGCGCCGCTGTCGGTCGATGACGTCGAGGGCGCCGAGGCGCTGCTGCTGTGCAATGCCCTGCGCGGTATCCTGCCCGTGGCCCGGCTCGGTGCGCGGGCCTGGGCGCCGCATCCGGCCGTGGCCGAGGCGCGGCGCCGGCTGGCCGCCGCGCATCCCGCCTTCGCCCCGGCGTCGCAAGAGGAGTCTCCGTGAGCCCGCGATCCCCGTTCTCCCTCGGCCGTCTGCTGCTGCTCTTCGTCTTGCTGGCCGGGCTGGCCGCCGCGGCCGCCGGCCTGCTGGCCTGGCGCCACTACGAGGGCTTCGCCGATGCGCCGCTGCCCGGCCTGCACGACGGCGACACGCTGGTGGTCGATCCCGGCGATTCGCTGCCGAAGGTGCTGCGCAAGCTGGAGGCCCGCGGCATTCCGGTGCACGCGCTGGAATGGCGCGCGCTTGCCAAGGAGCTCGGCGCGGCCGGCCGCATCCAGGTCGGCGAATACGCGCTGAAGCCCGACATGACCCCGCGCGAGCTGCTGCTCGCGATGCGCGACGGCAAGGTACTGCAGTACCGCGTGACGATCGTCGAGGGCTGGAACATCCGCGACGTGCGCGCGGCGCTGGCGAAGGCGCGGCCGCTGAAGCAGGACGGCGCGCAGCTCGACGACCGCGCGCTGATGAAGGCGATCGGCCGCGGCGGCCAGCATCCCGAGGGCCGCTTCCTGCCCGAAACCTACGTCTACACCCGCAACGACAGCGACCTCGACGTCCTGCGCCGCGCCGCCGACGCGATGGACAAGGCGCTGGCCGAGGCCTGGGCCGGTCGCGACCGGGACCTACCGCTGCGGTCCGCGTACGAACTGCTGACGCTGGCGTCGATCGTCGAGAAGGAGACCGGCATCGCCGACGAGCGGCCGAGGATCGCCGGCCTGTTCGTGCGCCGGCTGAAGGCGCCGATGCGGCTGGAGACCGACCCGACCGTGATCTACGGGCTCGGCAGCGGTTACACCGGCAACATCCGCAAGGTCGACCTGCTGACCGACACGCCGTACAACACCTACACCCGCGACGGCCTGCCGCCGACGCCGATCGCGATGCCCGGCAAGGCCGCGCTGCAGGCGGTCGCGCACCCGGCGCCGGGCGACGCGCTGTTCTTCGTCGCGGTGGGCGACGGCAGCGGCCGCCACGTGTTCTCGAAGACCTACGCCGAGCACCAGTCGGCGGTGGCCGATTACCTGCGCCACTACCGCGAACAGCGCGCCGCGGAGCGGCAGGCGGCGACGCCGTGACCGACGCGATGCATCGCGACGACGTGCCTGCACCCGACGCGCTGCCGCGGCATCCGCGCTTCGTCACGCTGGAAGGCGGCGAGGGCGCGGGCAAGACGACGGTGCTCAACGCGCTGCGCGAGGCGCTGCAGCAGACCGGCGCGGAAGTCGTCAGCACCCGCGAGCCCGGCGGCACGCCGCTGGCCGAGCAGATCCGCGAGCTGCTGCTGCATCCGGGCGACGAGAAACCCGGCCCCGAGACCGAACTGCTGCTGATGTTCGCCGCGCGCGCGCAGCACGTGCGCGAGACGATCCTGCCGGCGCTCAAGCGCGGCGCGTGGGTGATCAGCGACCGCTTCACCGATTCCAGCTACGCCTACCAGGGCGGCGGCCGCGGGCTCGATCCGGCGTTCATCGCCGAACTCGAACGCCGCGTCGTCGGCCTGCGGCCCGGACTGACGCTGCTGCTGGACCTCGGCGTCGCGCAGGGCCGCGAGCGCACGCGCGGGCGCGATCTCGTGTTCGGCCAGACGCCCGATCGCATCGAGCGCGAACGCGACGATTTCTTCGAGCAGGTGCGGCGGGCGTTCCTCGCGCGCGCGCGCGCCGAGCCCGAACGCGTGCGCGTGGTCGATGCCTCGCAGCCCGCGACTGCCGTCGCCGAGGACGCGGTGGCGATCCTGCGCCTGTTCATCGCGCGCAGCGCCACGGGGCAGGCGGCGTGACCGGCTTCGACCTGCCGCCGCTGGCGCCGTGGCAGCAGCGCATCTACGCGCAGGCCGTCGCCGCGCTCGACGCCGGCCGTCTCGGCCACGGCCTG
>JBQCJG010000054.1:0-4445 GCA_051952955.1 Lysobacteraceae bacterium
TGACCCGCACGCCGCGCGTCGCCGGAAGGCGGCCCCCGCCCGGGGCGGAGGCCGCACGCCGCCGGCTCAGCGCCGGTCGTCGCGCGCGATGCGCGCGGTGCGCGCCGCGCGCGTGATCGTCGCCGGCCCCACGAACACCACCGCCGTACGCGGCGGCAGGACGACGCGGCCGCTGGCCGGGTCCCACGTCGCCTGCGCGGCGCGTCGGTCGGCGGCATTCGCCGCGAGGTGCACCGGATGCAGGCGGTACGCCTTGCCCGCTTCCTGCGGGATCGTCAGCGTCTGCGCCACCTTGTCGACGTTGATGAAATACAGCACGTCGTCGAAGTGGGCGCCGGCGTAGCCGCGGCCGTCGAGGTGCGCGGCCAGCACCGTCGGCACCTGCGTGCTGCCGGTGTTGTGGAACGCCAGTCGCTGGCGGATCTCGGCGCTGGTGCGCAGGTGGAACAGGCGCGTGCTGGCGCGGATGCGCATCAGGTCGCGGAAGGCGTCGCGCGTCCAGCGGATGTCGGTGGCGGTCGGCTTGATCGCCGCGTTCGCCAGCAGCGGGCGCATCACGTCCCAGTCGGCGCCGTTGTCGCCCTGCGGCGGCAGGCCCGCGCCGAAGCCGTTGTCGCGGTAGGTCCAGTCCAGCCGGTTGAACCAGTCGCCGCTGTCGTAGCTGTTGCGGTCCAGCGACTTGCTGCGCAGGGTGTCGACGCCGGCGTGGAAGTAGGCCACGCCCTGGCTGAAGGCGTCGATCGCCGCGCCCCGCAACTGCACGCGCGCGCGATCCTCGCCGCTGGTCGACGGCGGCAGCTTGTACACGTTGTTGTCGAACAGCGTCGCGTTGTCGTGGTTCTCGATGTAGTTCACGACCTCCTGCGGATCGACGACGTAGCCGGCGGGCTGGCCGTAGTAGTCGATCTGGTCCAGACGCAGCGTGGCGTCCCAGTGCGTCTTCATCACGTAGTCGCGCACCGAGCCGGCCAGCCCGACCTTCAGCACGTCGGCCGACCACATCAGGTCGTTGCGGCTCTTGCCGCCGCCGCTGCCGTTGTCGTCGTACCACATCCCGTTGATGTAGCCCTGGTTGCGCAGCAGCGACACGCCGTTGTCGAAGCCCGAGCCGCCGCGCACGTGGTCGCGGGTGCGATCGCTGAAGGTGCCGATGCCGCTGCCGTTGAGCGACAGCTGCGAGGCCTGCACGAAGCGCGCGCCGTTGGCGACCTCGCCGAAGTTCCAGCCTTCGCCGATCAGCGGCACCGGATGGCCGACCGCCGCCGCCACGTCGTCGCGCAGCTTCTCCATCACCGAACGCGGCTGGTGGCCCATCACGTCGAAGCGGAACGAATCGATGCCATACTGCGTCGCCCAGGTCTTCACCGAGTCGATCATCAGCTTGCCCATCATCCGGTTCTCGGTGGCGGTGTTCTCGCAGCACGTCGAACGCTCGATCTCGCCGGCCGCGTTCAGGCGGTGGTAGTAGCCGGGCACGATGCGGTCCAGCACCGACTTCGCGTTCTCGCCCGAGGCGCTGGTGTGGTTGTAGACCACGTCCATGCCCACGCGCAGGCCGGCGGCGTTGAGGCCCATCACCATCGCGCGGAACTCGCGGATGCGCGCCGCGCCGTCGTCCGGATCGGTGGCGTAGCCGCCTTCGGGCGCGGTGTAGTGCCACGGGTCGTAGCCCCAGTTGAAGCAGTCGGCGCCGCGCGCGGCATTGGCGGCCGCCTGCTGCGCGTCGGAATCCGGCGCGGCGACCGGGATGACCGGCGTGATGCAGTCTTCTTCCGGCGTGCTGGCTAAATCGAAGGTCGGCAGCAGGTGCACGTCGGTCACGCCCGCACTCGCGAGTGCGCGCAGGTGGCGCATGCCGTCGGTGTCTTCCTCGGCGAACGCGAGGTACTTGCCGCGGCGACGGGCGTTGACCGTGGCGTCGTTGGCGGAGAAATCGCGGATGTGCAGCTCGTAGATCGTCATGTCCTCGGGCGCTTCGGCCGGCGCGGGCGCGGCGCGGCGCGTCCAGCCCGGCGGCATCAGCCGCTGCGAGTTCAGGTCCTCGACGTAGCTGCGCTGCGAATCGGCGTTGAGCGAGATCGAATACGGATCGGTCACGAGGTTGCGCACCACGCCGACGCCGCGCACGAACACTTCCACGGCGTAGCGGTAGTACAGGCCGCGGCCGTCGCCCTGCGGCTGCGCGCGCCACACGCCGGTGGCGGGGTCCGCGGTCATCGCGATGGTCTGGTGCGACATGCCGCGCGCGCCGTAGGTGCACAGCGTGACCTTGCGCGCGGTGGGCGCCCACACCGCGTAGCCGGTGCTGCCGCTGCCCACGGTGACGCCGAGGTCCTGCACGGCCTCCGCCGCGGCGTAGCGGTCGTCGAGGAAGCCGGCCAGCTGCGGCGTGGTCGCGCCCAGCACGTGGCCCTGCGCGTCCTCCTGCACCAGCACCAGCTGGCCCTTCATCAGGCCGTCGAGCGCGGCCTGGTCGCCGGGCGCGACCGCCAGCACCACGCCCGCGTCGAGATACTTGAAGCGCGCGGCCGCATCGGCCGGCACGCTGCCGCCGATCGACAGCGTCAGCGCGCCGTCGGCGCCGCGCACCGGCTGGCCGCGCTGGGCGACGATCTGGCCGGTCGCGGCGTGATACAGCTTGAACGTGCCGAACGCATCGACCAGCGGCCACTTCAGCAGCGAGCGCGTGAGCCACGCGGCGCGCGCGTCGGTGGTGGAGACACGGCGCGTGTCCGGCGGCGAAGTGAACACCGTCGGCGTGCCCTGCACCAGCCACACCTGGCCCACGCGCTGGACGATGTCCAGCGTCGCGTAGTTCACGCGGATGTTGGCGCTCCAGCCGTCCTTGTTGTCGACGCCGCCGTTCGGATTCGACGGCAGGCCGTGGATGATGAATTCGACGCCGGTGCGCGCGGCGTCGCCGCGCGGGTTGAGCACCGGCAGGTCGAACACGATCTCGCCGCTGCCGGCGGCGTAGCCGGGCATCGACGCGAACGGCACCGGTGCGCCCCACTGCTCGATCGTCAGGCCGGCCAGGCGCGCGGTGTCGAGGCCGCTGCCGTTCCACAGGTGCAGGCCCCAGGGCGCGTAGTTGTCGTCGAAGCGCTTGTAGTGCACGCGCACCGTGTCGATGTCGGGCACCACGCCGGTCGGGTTGCTGCGGTACACGGTCGCATCGCCCGAACGCAGCCAGAGCTCGCCGCCGTCGCCGAACTTCCAGATCCGGTCGACGCCGGGATCGCCGGCACCGCCCGGCGGATGCACGATGAAGCCGAAGCCGGAGGCGTTGGGATCGGTGAACGCGCTCGCCGGCAGGTCGAAGTAGGCGCCGTAGGCATCGAGGCCGGTGCGTGCGAACGGCGCGCCCCAGCTCACGCCCGGATAGTCGGCGACGTACTGGCCGGCGGCGTTCACCTGCCACAGGTGCAGGCCCCAGTCGGCGTAGTTGCCGTCGTCGCGGTGGTAGTGCACGCGCACGTCCACCGGCGCACCGTCGCGCGGCGGCGACGGCACCGGCGTCAGCACCAGGCTGGTGTTGCTGGCATCGCAGATGTCGCTGACGCCGCCCGGCTGCGTGCGGTCGTCGACGTCATTCTTGACGCGCTTCGCGAGACCGGAGGCGTCGATCCTGCCGACCGTGGCGTTCAGGCCGTCGCCGGTCAGCGACGCCTTCCACGGCGGATCGCAGGCCGCCAGCAGCAGCACGAGCGCGGCCATCGCGAGCGTCGGCAGCGCGCGGTCCAAGCGGGGGAAGAGCGTACGCATCCTGGCCTCCGGGAGAGTCCGATCGGGAAGATCGCGTCGGCAGGCGGATGCTGCGATGCAGCAAAAACGTCGGGAAAAACAGCGGTTTCGCGATGCCGGCGCGACGGGCGATGCACTGTCGGCGATCGTGTCGCGGGGGACAAGACGCGGCGGCCTCCCTGCAAACGTATTCCCGCGACGGCGCCCCGTTCAGTCGTCGCCGGCGATCGTCAGGAACGCCGCAGGCACCGCGGCGGTCAGCCACACGCCGTTCTCGCTGCGGTGGAAGACATGGCCCGCGGCCGCCATCGCCGCCGCGTCCACCCGCAGCACCACCGGCCGGCCGTGGCGGGCGCCGACCTGCGCGGCGGTGGTCGCGTCCGCCGACAGGTGCACGTGGTGCCGCTGCCGCTTCGTCAGTCCCTCGCGCAGGATCGCGTCGAGGAAGCGGGTCGCGGTGCCGTGGTACAGCACCGGCGGCGGTGCCGCCGCGGGCAGGGCGAGGTCGACGTCGATCGAATGGCCCTAGAGCGTGTCATGCACTTTTCCATGCGCCGCGAAGCCCGTCCGCAGGCGCGATCCCGCGGTGCGGCCCCTGGCCACGCCCCCCCCCCAGCCCCCCCGGCCCGCCCGGGCGCGCCCCCGCCGGCCCGCGGCGCGGGGGCCGGGCAACAGGATGTCACGCCCGAGGGCCCCGACAA
>JBQCJG010000055.1:0-31599 GCA_051952955.1 Lysobacteraceae bacterium
CGCACCAGCGCGCGCACCTCGGCGTCGCCGAAGCTCTGGATGCCCATGCTCACGCGATCGATCCCGGCCTCGCGACACAGCGCCATCTTCTCCGCGTCGACGGTGTCGGGCGAGACTTCCATGCCCGACGGCAGCGCGCGCGGATCGATGCCGTGGCGCCGCAGCATCGCGAACAGGCGTTCGAGCTGCGGCGTCGTCAGGTAGCTCGGCGTACCGCCGCCCAGCGCGAAGCGGGCGAAACGCGGGCCGCCGAGCGCGTCCACCGTGACCGCCAGCTGCAGTTCGAGCTGGTCGAGGTAGCGTTCGACCACATCGTCGTTCGGCTTCGCCAGCGCGAACAGGTTGCAGAAACCGCAGCGGTACGGGCAGAACGGGATGTGAAAATAGAGGAACAGCGCGTCGCGCGCTTCGTCCGCCCAGAGCTCGCGCAGCGCGCGCGGCGCCGGCAGCGTGCGATACGCGGTCTTGTGCGGATAAGAGTACGAATACGCCTGGTACGGCGGCAGTTGCAGCAACTCGTCCAGCGTCGGCAGGGGGGCGGCGGCGTTCATGCGTCGGGATCGTTTCCGTCCGGGGCGTGCGCGAGCAGGAAATGCGCGTACGGCACGTGCAGCACGACCTCGTGCGCGAGGCGATGCCCGCGGTAGCCGTCCTCGCCGTAGGCGGTGCCGTGATCGGAGCAGACGATCACGAACGTCGGTGCGCGCTTGCGCGCGGCCGCGAACAGCGGCGCGAGTGCGGCGTCGACGTATTCGAGCGCTGCGGCTTGTGTGTCGACATCGTCTTCGACGGCGCCATGCACGTAATGCCGGTTGGGCTGGTGCAGTGCGGACACGTTGAGGTACGTGAAGCAGCGCCGACCGCGCAGGTCGTCGGCGTCGAGCCGTGCGCACGCCAGCGCGACCTGTCGCTCGGTCGAGTCGATCGCGGTCACGCCGAACCCCGGATTCCAGTGCGCTTCGTTGAACAGCCCCGGCAGGTCGCGGCCCAGCGCGTTCGCCGGATTGAAGAAGCCGACGCCGCCGATGCACAGCGTGCGGTAGCCGAGCGCCGCGAAGCCGCCGACGAGGTCCGCACGATCCGTCCCGCCGTCGTCCGAAAAGACGAACGTGTTGGCGTCCACCGTCTCGCTGCCCGCGAACGCCAGCGCGAACAGCCGCGGGTGCGGCCCGGGCGCCGCGGGCGTGGGCAGGAAGCCTGCAAAGAACGCGCGATGCGCGGCGTAGGTGAACGTGGCGGGCGTATGTCGTCGTTCCCAGCCGCCGGGCAGCAGGTGCGGCGCCAGCGTCGGCAGGCGGCCGGCCTCGAAGCAGGCCTGCGCGACGTCGAAACGCAGCGTGTCGAGCACGACGAACAGCACGTCGTGGCTGCCGACGATCGCGTGCATGTCGAGCACGGGTGCGCGCGCGTCAGCCATGGGCGCGCATCGCATTTGCGGGGGCTTGCGCGAGGCCGGCGAGTACCCAGTCGGCCTGGTCGTCGGCGGGTTCCGCACCGTCGCAGCGCGCGTGCTGCACGTCGTCGCCGAACGCATTCGCTTCGAGCACGGCGCAGCGGTCGCGTCCGGGGATCACGTCGAAGCCGATCATCGCGCTGCCCGGAAACACCCGCGCTGCAGCCTGCACGGCAGCTTCGACCTTGGCCCGTGCATCCTCGCCGAGCAGCGTCTCCGGTTCGGCGCGCCGGTTGCCCAGATGCAGGTTCGTCATCGGCGCGGCGGCGATGCGCGCCATGCGCTGCCGCGCCGCGCCGACGAACGCGATCACGCGCAGGTCGAAGCAGCCGCCGGCGAAGCCCGGCGCGCGCGGCTTCGGGATCCACGCCTCGGCATAGCAGTCCTGCGCGGCGAGCGCATCGATCAGCGCTTCGATGCGCGTGCGATCCGTGTAGCGCCGTGGTGACAGCCGGTTGAACAGATGCGTCTGCGCACCGTCGTTCGCGACTTCGGCCGTCGTCCACGCGACTTCGCGCCCGTCGCGATGGCGTCGGTACGCGACCACGCCCGCCGCAGCCGAGCCGTAGCGCGCCTTCACGAACACGCGGTCGCAATCCTGCGCGTCGAGCAGGTCGCGCAGGTGCGCGTACGAGGCCACGCGGCCGAGTGCGGGCGGCACGTCGACGCCGGCCGCGGCCAGCGCGTTACGGCAGGCCCATTTGTCGCCCATGCGCAGGATGTCCTCGACCGGGTTCAGCCAGCGGATCGGCCCGACCGCGGCTTCGGCGTCGCGCGCGATCGTGCGCAGCAGGTCCGCGAAGCCCGCGAACCACAGGTCGCGATAGGCGAATGCATGGCGGTCGATGCCGGCCGGCGGCGCGCCGTCGCGCCGGAGCACGCGATGCCCGCGCGGCACCAGTCGTTCGTACAGCGCTGCATCCGCTGCCGGCGCATCGAGCTTGATCATCGTCGGCGTGCCGTCGTCCGACGACGGCAGCGCCAGCGGCGTTCGCGCGCGCAGGCGTTCCGCGTAGTCGATCACGGCGGCATCGCGCAGGCCCCGTTCGCGCAGCGCGCGCTGGAGCCGCAGCACGCGACGATGCCCGGGCGCGCCGAACACGGCCAGCGGCACGTCGCGTGGCTTCACTCGGCGACGGCGACGTAGCGGTCGCCGTCGTCCTCGTCCTGCGGATCGTCGAGCACGACGCGGCAGGGCAGCGCCTTGAGCTTCGCCTGCCAGGCCTCGCCGATGTAGTGGTGGCTGAGGTCGAGCGTCTTCAGTCCCGCGATGTACGGGCTTTCGTACAGCGCCTGTGCGCCGAGGTCGCCGATGGTGCCCATCGACAGGTCCAGCGTGTCGAGCCGGCCCAGCCAGTCGCAGCCGGCGAGGTGCTGCGCAAGCGCATCGCTGATCTGCGCATTGCGCAGGCCGAGGTAGTCGAGGCGCGACGCGTCGATCGCGTCGAGCAGGCGCGCATAGGTCTCCACGTCGCCGTCGAAGCCGTAGTTGTCGTCGCCCAGCCACAGTTCCAGCCGCTTCAGGGCCGGCAGGGTCGAACCGGCGATCGCGTCGACGATGGTTTCCGGCAGGCCGCCGCATTCGATCGCCAGTTCCTCCAGCGCCGCGTGCGCGAACGGCGCAAGCGTCAGGTCGGTGCTGCCGCGGATGCGCAGCACCTGCAGGTCCGGGAACGCCGCGAGCAGCGCGTCGTAGTCGCCCTGGATGATCCACGAGATCTCGCAGTCCTCGAAGGTCATGTCGCCGACGAACAGCGCGCGCAGTGCGGGCAGGTCGGCGCGGCGTTCGATCAGGGCCTCGATGCAGTCCTGCGGCGAGGTGTCGTGCGCCTCGCTCCACGCGCCGATGATCAGCGCCTCGATCGCGGTCGTGTCGACCTGCGCGAGGAAGGCGTCGAGCAGTTCGCGCTGGCTCTCCTCCGAATCGTAGTCCTGCGCCAGGCGATAGGCGTGCGTGCGCACGGACTGGCGATCGGCGATGGTGTCGCCCATGCGGAACTCGACGACGGGTTTGCCGAAGAAGCGTTCGAGGGTCTGGTTGACGGTCATGCGGGTCCTTGGCGCGGGCGCCGGTCAGGGAACGGGAAAGTCGTGGATGACCACGTACTGCTTGCGGAATTCGAAATCGCCCTTGGGCAGCCACTCCGCGGCGTAATGCCGCAGTGCATCGGTGCCGTCGGGATGATCGAGGCCGTTGGCCCGGCAGTCGGCACGGGTCTCGTCGCCGCTCCGGCTGGCGAAGAGACGCAGCCCGAGGGTGCCCGGGATCTCGATCAGGGGTGCGAGCGCCTCGTGCACGCTCGAGAAGAGGCAGCACGGACAGAATTTCTCCGCTTCTTCGGCCGCCGCCGTGCCGGCTTCGGGTGGTTCGCTCATGTAGTGCGAGAACGGTCCCATCACCACGCGGCGCTCGCGGCCGTCCGCGAGCGTCATGCGCATGACCAGGCAGTGGTCGGGGGCGTCCTCCAGCGCACCGGCCAGCGTGGCATGGTCCATCGCCACCCAGCCACGGAAGCCTTCCAGCAGCGCGTCCTCCGGCGAGATGCCGAAGCCATGCTGGTACTCGAACAGGCCGTCGGGATACAGCCGCGGATGATTCGCCTGCACCGTCGTCGCGCTGCGCATGCGGCCGTCCGCGCCTTCCATTTCGACGAAGCGCGGCTGCACGATCAGATCGTCGTCGAGCAGGAGCGCGTCCCCGTGGCGGTGCGCATGCACGTCGGCTTCCTGCAATGCCTGCAACAACAGATCGACCATGTCGAAGCGCTCCGCCGCGCTGCCGTCGTCGGCACGCAGCACCAGCACGGCGGCCTCGGCGGGATTCAGCGGATGCAGCGGCGGGATCGCCGACGCGGGCGGCTCCGGCGGCGGTGCCGGCGGACCCGATTTCCTGCGGAAGAAGCCGAACATGCTCAGCGCCCCGACTTCGTCGCCGCGGCGACGTCCTCGACCGCGCGCCACACCCGCAGCAGGTTGCCGCCGAGCAGTTTGCGCAGGTCGGCGTCGCGATAGCCGCGCGCCTGCAGGCCGGCGATCAGGTTCGGGTAGTCGGCGACCGACTTCAGGCCGTCGGGCAGCGCGCCGTCGACGCCGTCGAAGTCGGAGCCGAGGCCGACGTGGTCGATGCCGACCAGCTTCACGCCGTAGTCGATCTGGTCGAGCACCGCGTCGAGCTTCACCGGCAGCGGCGGATGCGACTGCTCCCACGCGGCGTCGAACTCGGCGACGGTCTGCGCGGTGCGACCGGCGGCCTTCTCGCGCTGGTAGGCGTTGTAGGCGACGAAGTAGGCCTGCGTGCGTGCGGCCGAGGCCGGGTCGACGAAGGCGTTGCCGAACGGCACCTGGATCACGCCGCCCTTGTCGGCGATGGCCTTCGCGAGCGCGTCGCTGAGGTTGCGCTCGAAGCCGGGCGTGAAGTGGCGGAACGCCGAGTGCGTGGCGACGACCGGCGCGCGGCTGAGCGCGACCGACTGCGCGACGGCGTCGTCCGACAGGTGCGAGACGTCGACCATCATGCCGAGCCGGTTCATCTCGGCGACCACCTCGCGGCCGAACGGGCTGAGGCCGCGCCAGCGTTTTTCGGTCGCGTACGACGAATCGGCGATGCGGTTGTTGTCGCTGTGGGCGAGGGTGACGTAGCGCACGCCGCGATCGAAGAACACGCGCAGCTTCGCGAGGTCGTCGCCGATCGGCGCGCCGTTCTCCATGCCCATCGGCAGCAGCACGCGGCCGCCGCGGCGCAGACGGTCGACGTCGCGCGGCGAGCGCAGCACCGCGAACTTCTCCGGGTGCTCCGCGGCCAGCGCCTGCACGCCGTCGATCATGCGATTCGCGACGTTCCACGCGCTGCCGTCGGCGTCCTGCCCGGGCGAGGTGTAGATCGACATGAACGCCACGTCGAGACCGCCGGCGCGTGCCTTCGGATAGTCGAACTCGCGGGACTGCGCCTGCGACAGGTCGAGCCACTGCTTGGTCAGTTCGGTCGGCGCGTCGATGTGGGTGTCGACGATCACCGCGTCCTGCGCGAGGCGCTGCGCGGCGGGCGTCGCATCGGCTGCATGGGCGACACCGGTGGCGAGCGCGAGGAGAAGGCTGGACGGCAGCAGGGAACGCATGGGCGTGCTCCGGAAATCGAATCGGTCAGCAGGCCGCGGACAGGCGCTGCCCGCCCGCGACGACGAGGCGGGCGAGGTCGCCGCCGAGCCAGTAGCAGAGTTCGGCCGGACGGCGCACGTCCCACAGCACGAGGTCCGCGCGCATCCCGACGCGCAACAGGCCGCGATCGTGCAGGCCGAGCGCAGACGCCGCGTGCACGGTCGCGCCGCGCAGCGCTTCCTCCGGCGTCAGCCGGAAATGCGTGCAGGCCAGCGACATCGCGAGCCGCAGCGACAGCAGCGGCGACGTGCCCGGGTTGGCGTCGGTCGCGACCGCCATCGGCACGCCATGCGCGCGGAAGGCGTCGATCGGCGGACGCTTCGTTTCGCGCAGGCAGTGGAACGCGCCGGGCAGCAGCACCGCGACGGTGCCGGCCGCGGCCATCGCGCGCACGGCGTCGTCGCTCGTGTATTCGACGTGGTCGGCGGACAGGCCGCCGAATTCCGCGGCCAGCGCCGCGCCGCCGAGGTCGCTGAGCTGGTCGGCGTGCAGCTTCACCGGCAGGCCGAGCGCGCGCGCGGCCTCGAACACCCGCCGCGTCTGCGCGGGCGTGAAGCCGATGCCTTCGCAGAACGCGTCGACCGCATCGACCAGGCCTTCGGCATGCAGCCGCGGCAGCCAGTCGATCACGGCCTCGATGTAATCGTCGGCGCGATCGGCCTGCTTCAGACCGGCAAACTCCGGCGGCAGCGCGTGCGCGCCGAGGAACGTGGTGCACACGGTTGTGCCTAGAGTCTCGCCGATGCGGCGCGCGACGCGCAGCATGCGGCGTTCGCTGTCGAAATCGAGGCCGTAGCCGGACTTGATCTCCAGCGTCGTCGCGCCGTCGGCGAGCAGCGCCTGCGCGCGCGGCAGCGACTGCGCGAGCAGCGCGTCCTCGTCCGCCTCGCGCACCGCGCGCACGGTCGAGACGATGCCGCCGCCGGCGCGGGCGATGTCCTCGTAGCTCGCACCCTGCAGCCGCAGTTCGAATTCATGCGCGCGATCGCCGGCGAACACCAGATGCGTGTGGCAGTCGACCAGCCCGGGCGTGACCCAGCCGCCGTCGACTTCGATGACTTCGTCGGCCAGCGTCTCCGGCGCCGCCGGCAGCGATGCGCGCGGACCGACGAACGCCAGCACGCCGTCGCGCCAGCCGATCGCGCCGTCCTCGATGGCGCCGTAGCCATCGCCGTCGAGCGTGGCGAGATGCGCGCCGAGCAGCAGGGTGTCGAAACGGAGGTGTTCGGTCGTCATCGGATCGCTCCCGCGGCCTTGAGCGCGCTCGCATCGAACCCCGTTTCCGCGCAGATCGCATCCGCATGCTCGCCGAGATGCGGCGGGCGCACGGGATCGGTCATCGGCGAGGCCGACATCCGCAGCGGGCTGGCGATCATCGGGATGCCGTCGGCCTCGATGCGCAGGCCGCGGGCGGTGGCGAGATCGCCGAACACGGCGTCGCGCACGCCGTTGACCGGCGCGGCGGGGATGCCGGCGGCATCGAAGCGCGCCAGCCATGCCGCGACGGTGTCGCCGGCGAACCGTTGCGCGAGCAGCGGGATCAGCCAGTCGCGATGCGCCACGCGCGCGGCGTTCGTCGCGCAGCGCGGATCGTCGCGCCAGTCGTCGCGGCCGATCGCGGCGCACAGCCGCTGCCACAGCGCGTCGCTGCCGCAGGCCAGCGCGAACGCGCCGTCGGCCGCATCGAAGGTCTGGTAGGGCACGATGCTGGCGTGCGCGTTGCCGTAGCGTTTCGCCTCGTTGCCCGTGAACAGCGTGCTGCTGGCGACGTTGGCCAGCGCCTGCACCTGCACGTCGAACAGGCTGAGTTCGATCGTCTGGCCCTCGCCGGTGCGCGCACGCTGCAGCAGCGCGGCGAGGATCGCGATGGTCGCGTTGAGGCCGGTGGTGAGGTCGACCGACGCGACCCCGACCTTGCTCGGCGGGCCGTCGGCGGGGCCGGTGATCGCCATCAGCCCGGATTCGGCCTGGATCGCGAAGTCGTAGCCGGGGCGATGCGCGGCCGGGCCGCTGCGGCCGTAGCCGGAGATCGCGCAGTGGATCAGCCGCGGGTTGAGCGCGCGGGTCGAGGCCGGATCCAGCCGCAGGGACACCGCGGCATCGGCGCGGAAGTTCTCGATCAGCACGTCCGCGTCGCGGATCAGCGCGTCCAGCAGCGGGCGCGCGTCGGGATGGCGCAGGTCGATCGCGATCGAGCGCTTGCCGCGATTGCAGCTGGCGAAGTAGGCGGAGACGTCGCCGTCGGGGCGATGCAGGAACGGCGGACCGTAGCCGCGGGTGTCGTCGCCGTCCGGCGGTTCGACCTTGATCACGTCCGCGCCGAGGTCGGCGAGCGTCATGCCGCACCATGGCCCGGCGAGCACGCGGGACAGATCGAGGACCCGGATTCCTGCCAGTGCCGACATCGATGCGCCTGTCGCGGGGAGAGTGCGCAGTGTACCGGGGCGCATCGCGGATCGGCCGACGGACACGTCGCGCGCCCCCACCCCGACCCTCCCCCGCAGGCGGGGGAGGGAGACATGCGCGGTGACGCTGCGGTGCGCCTCCCGCACGCAACGACGCGCCATCCTGCGCCTGCCGTACCTGACGACGCGCCATCCCGCGCGGCGCTTTTTTTTCTCCCTCCCCCGCCCGCGGGGGAGGGGCGGGGCGGGGGGGCACAGGTCGCCGCCTTCGCGACAGGGAGAAGAAGCATCCCGTACGGCCGCGTTGCCGCTTCCCGCGCGCCGGATTGCGAACCATCGCCTGCGTCCGCTTTTCTCCCTCCCCGCGTGCGGGGGAGGGTCGGGGAGGGGGTGCCGAGCCTCGCATGCGCTTGGGACATGCGCGATCGCGATGCGACAATCCGCGGATGACCGAACAGATCGCGCTCGTCGACGGCCGCTGGCGCTTGCCCGGCATCGCCAACCTCCATTCCCACGCGTTCCAGCGCGCGATGGCCGGTCTCGCCGAACGCATGACCCATCCGTCGGATTCGTTCTGGACCTGGCGCGAGACCATGTACCGCATGGCCGCGCGGTTCGATCCGGACACGCTGCACGCGGTCGCGTCGCAGCTGTACGTCGAGATGCTGGAAGCCGGCTACACGACCGTCTGCGAATTCCACTACCTGCACCATGCGCCCGACGGCCGGCCGTACGCCGATCCCGCGGCGATGTCGCGGGCGCTCGTCGCCGCCGCGCGCGAGACCGGCATCCGGCTGACGCTGCTGCCGGTGCTGTACATGACCGGCGGCTTCGACGGCCGGCCGCTCAACGAACGCCAGCGCCGCTTCGGGCACACGGTCGAGGCCTGGCAGCGCCTGTTCGCCACGCTGCGTGCCGGACAGGACGACACCCTGCGCGTCGGCTGTGCGCTGCACAGCCTGCGCGCGGTGCCGGCGGACGCGATGCGCGCGACGCTGGCGGCGCTGCCGCGGGACGCGCGGGTGCACGTCCACGTCGCCGAGCAGATCGGCGAGGTGCAGGACTGCCTGGCCATCCGCGGCGATCGTCCGGTGCGCTGGCTGCTGGACCACGCCGAGGTCGACGCGCGCTGGACGCTGGTCCACGCCACGCACCTGGAGATGGACGAGATCGTCGGCATCGCCGACCGCGGCGCGACGGTAGCGATCTGTCCGACCACCGAGGCCAACCTCGGCGACGGCCTGTTCCCGCTGCGCGATTTCCTCGACGCCGGCGGCCGCTGGGGCATCGGCTCGGATTCGCACATCTCCGTCTCGCCGGTGGAGGAACTGCGCTGGCTGGAATACGGCCAGCGGCTGGTCACGCGCCATCGCAACATCGCCGCCACCGCGGCGTCGCCGAGCGTGGGCGAAACGCTGCTCGCGGGCGTGCGGGCGAGCGCCGCGCAGGCGACCGGGTTCGCGGCGGACGTCCTCGCGGGCGACGTGGTCACGCTCGATCCTGCCGCGTCGCAGCTGATCGCCGCGCGTGCGACCGACATCGCCGACCGCTGGATCTTCGGCGGCAACCGGCCGGCGGTGGACACGGTGACAGTGGCCGGGCGCCGGGTGGTCGACGGCGGCCGGCATGGGGACCGCGACGCCGTCGCCGCGCGCTATGCCGACGCGCTGGCGCGGCTGCTGGCGGACTGATCCGCGCCGCCCGCGACGGGGTTCGTCGCCGGGAAGGGGGGCGTCGCATGGCCCGCCGGGCGATGCGGGGAGCGGGCAGGGTAGGCACGCCGTTCGACGAGCAGGTGCCGGGCATCACGAAGTTCGTCGCCGACCCCGGACAGGTCGCGGTCGAGACGATGAAGCTGCATGATCGGTGGATGGCAGGCGATGTCGACGGCCTGGCGAACGACGCATCGGCGCGCATGCGCAGCGAGACGCCCGCGAGCTGTCGCCTGCTCGTGGTCGAACGCAACAACGCCTGGCTGCCGCAGCTCGCGACGCGGGCGGACGGGCATGGCGCCGGAACGCCGCGGAATGACGCCGCTTCGGCCTGATCCCGCAGTTCGCGCAGACAACAGCAGGCACCCGTCTCGGCGGGTGCCTGCTGCGTTTCCGGCGGTGGAACGTCTGCCGTCATGTCCGCGCACCGGCGACGCGCGGCGAGCGTTTCGTCCGCGGGTACCCGGGTCCGTCGCCCGAAACCGCGGGTTCGTCGCAAAGGTCGGCAGGGCATGGACGGCACCTGCAACGTGCCAGCACCGAAACGAACGGAACGCGTCTCCCATGGGTCCTGTCACGCTTCCCGCCGCGATCGCCGGCATCGCGATCTCCTTCCATCTGCTGATGTCTTGCACAGCCGATCCGCAGCAGGCGCCGTGCGATGCCGATCGCGCCGCCGCGCGTCCGGCGGCGGTCGTCGAAACCGGTTCCGTTGCGGCCATGCCGTCGATGCCGTCGCACGGCTGCGATGCGGGGAAGCGCCGACGCCGCGCATCTGCCGCCACCGATCGTTGCCTGTCATTCGAGCTGCGGTTCGCGGACAATGAGGCGGCGATCGCCTCGACAGGAACGCACGCATGACCGTTTCCCGATCTCCCTGCGGCACTGCCTCCGGCGATCCCTCGGAGACGACGCAGCAGACGCTGCCGTGGGGCGCGGACATGTGGCTGCTCCGGTATCGCCGCCATCCCATCTTCAGCTGGCCCTGGCTATGGCGACGCACGCTCCTGTGGGGCGCGGGAGTGATGATCTGGAGCGGTTTCGGTTTCTTCGGCTTCTTCGTCCTGTCGAAGGACCTTGGGCTTTCGCTGCATGCAAGCCTGATGTCGTATGCGACGTTGATGCTCGCGCATTCGGTCGCCCCGATGCTCGCCGCGCTCGCGTATCTGCGGTGGCGGGGCACGCCGCGCGTCAACGCGGCCGTCGTCGTCGCGGTGCTGCTGGGATTCGTGATCGCGATGACCGTCCACGGGATCGCGTACGGATACAAGGCGGAGTATCTCAAGTCGACATCGCTCGCGACGATCGTGAGCATGAACGAGTCCTTCACCGGCGGCCTCAGGCTGGTGTACCAAGGCCTGGTCTACGCGATGAATCTGGCCGTTTTCTACGTCTTCGGCGGCGGACACGCGCTGTGGGCGTATTTCCGCCAGCAGCGTCGCCTGAAGGACGGGATCGAAGCCCGGAAGGTCGCGGCGCTGCAGGCGCAGAAGCAGGACACCGAGCTGCGGATGAGCGTGCTGCAGGCCCAGGTCGAGCCGCATTTCCTGTTCAACACGCTGGCCTCGGTGCGCGCGCTGGTGCGGACCGATCCGGCGCAGGCCGAGGCCGCGCTCGATGCGTTCGTCGCCTATCTGCGCGCCAGCATCCCGCGCCTGCGCAGCGACGCCGCCGCGACCGTGTCGACCCTCGGCCAGCAGCTCGACCTCTGCGGCAGCTACCTCGAGGTCATGCGCATCCGCACCGCGGGGCGCCTGCAGCATGCGGTGCAGGTCGACGCTTCGCTGCGCGACGCCGCGTTCCCGCCGATGCTGCTGATCACGCTGGTGGAGAACGCGATCAAGCACGGCATCGAGCCGAAACCCGGGCCCGGCCGGGTGACGATCTCGGCCACGCGCGACGGCGACGTCCTGCATGTCGTCGTGGACGACGACGGGGTCGGCCTGCAGCCGGGCGTCGGCGGCGGGCTCGGCCTCGCCAACGTGCGCGCGCAGCTCGATGCGCTCTACGGCAAGCGTGCGGACGTCGACCTGCGCAGCCGGGGAACCGGCGGCGTCCGTGCGGAGCTGCGACTGCCCATGGCGCACGCCGCATGAGCCTGTCGTCGCATCCCGTCACCGCCGTCATCGCCGAGGACGAGAAGCCGCTGCGCGATGCGCTGCGCGCGATGCTCGGCATCGCCTGGCCGGAACTCGAGGTCGTCGCCGAATGCGAGGACGGCATCGCGGCGATGGAAGCGATCGCCGCGCACCGGCCGGCGCTGAGTTTCCTCGACATCCGCATGCCCGGCGTCAGCGGCCTGGACGTGGCCCGCGCCGCGATCGCGGCGAAGTCGCTCGTCGTGTTCACCACCGCCTACGACGAATACGCCGTGCGCGCCTTCGAGGCCGGTGCCGTCGACTACCTGCTCAAGCCATTGCAGCCCGAACGGCTGGCGACCGCGCTGGCGCGGGTACGCGAGCGGCTGCATACCCGCGACGGCGACGCCGATGCGCGCATGGCGTCGCTCGAGGCGCAAATGCGCCCGTCCGGCACGCGGCTGATCCGCTGGATCAGCGCCGCGGTCGGCGACAGCGTGCGCCTGCTCGGCCTCGACGAAGTGGTCTACTTCCAGGCGCAGGACAAGTACGTGCGGGTGGTGACCGCCGACGGCGAGGCGATCATCCGCACGCCGCTTAAGGAGCTGCTGGCCGGCCTCGATCCGGACGCGTTCTGGCAGGTGCACCGCGGCACGATCGTGCGCGTGTCGACGATCGATCGCCTGCGTCGCGACGAACTCGGCAAATCGACGCTGCGGCTGCGCGGCCGCGAGGAGACGCTGCCGGTCAGTGCGGCGTTCCTGCATCGGTTCCGCGGGATGTGACCGCGTCGCGCAGCGCCGGCAGCAGCGGCGCGAGCGTGCCGTCGTTGGGCGCGGCGCGTACGCGCAGCAGGTGCGCGAGCAGCGGATAGACGTCGACGTTCTCGAAGGCCGGCACCACCACGCCGGTGCGGAACGACGGCCCGGCGGCGACGAACGTCGCGCGCATCTCCGGGGCGTCCGCTGCGAAGCCGTGTTCGCCCTTCACCGGCTGCCGCTGCGGCGACTCGCTGCGCGCCTGCAGACGCCAGCCGACGTCCGCCTGGCACACGATCGGCGCGATCCGGCGATGCGTGCCGATGTGCCAGGCCGCGGGCAGCTCGGCCTTGCGCCAGCAGGCGTAATGGTCGTGGCGGCCGGCGAAGGCCTGCGCGACCTCCGCTTCGCGCCCGGGCGCCGGCGCGATGCCGGTCCACGCGCCCCAGGACAGCAGCCGGTACGCCGACGCCGGCAGCACGTCGTCGACGTAGCGCACGTTCGCCTGCGGCACGTCGGCCATGCCGTGGTCGGACAGCACGATCACGTCGGTCGTCGCCTCCGCGCCCCGGGCGCGCAAGCCGTCGCGCAGCTGCGCCAGCGCGGCGTCCAGCACCTGCAGCGACGCCATCGCCGGCGGCGATGCGGCGCCTGCATCGTGCGCCGCGATGTCGTACTGGTCGAAGTACACCGTCAGCAGCTGCGGACGCTGCCCGGGCGGCAGGTCCAGCCACGCGAGGACCTGGTCGATGCGCGCGGCGGGCGTCACCGTCTTGTCGAACGGCCGGCGGTAGCGCGGGCGCTGGCCGGCGATCTCGGCGTTCGAACCCGGCCAGAACATCGTCGCCGCGATGCCGCCCTGCTTCTGCAGCGTGGCCCAGATCGGTTCGCCGCCCCACCAGCGGCCGTCGTCGGCGCTGGCGGCGTCCTTCGACACGAAGATGCCGAGGTCGGGATCGAGCATGTTGTTGTGGACGATGCCGTGGTGGTCGGGATACAGCCCGGTCACCAGCGTGTAGTGGTTCGGGAAGGTGAGGGTGGGGACGCTCGGCGTGAGCCATTCGGCGCGCACGCCGCGTGCGGCGATCGCATCCAGCGTCGGCATCGTGCCGGTGCCGGGGATGGACGCCGGCAGGGCGTCGATCGACACCACGACGACGGCATGGGCGGGGGCAGGCGGGGACGCGGGGCGGGGCGCCGGGGCGCCGGCGCAGGCAGCGAGCAGCAGGCAGAGGCCCGGGACGACACACCGGGACAAGGACGCGGACACACCGCGCCAGGCGAAGACGGAAGGCATGCGAGGATGATACCCGCCGTCGTGTCTGCTCGATGTCGTCCTGCCGATGTCTTTTCGCCGAGGTCCCCGCATGTCCCGCATTCCCTTCGCCGTGCTCGTGATGCTGCTGTCCCCGCTCGCCGCCGACGCCTCGGCGGCCCTGTCGCCGGCGGAGTGCGAGGTCTGGGCGCGCGAGCTCGACTTCGCCGCCTCGGTCGCGCGCCACGATGCCGCGGCCTTCGCCGACCACATCGACCCCGGCGCGGTGTTCGGCGCGGGGCGCGAACGCCAGGCCCGCGGCCGCGACGCCGTCGTCGCGCGCTGGGCCGGGATCGTCGAAGGCAAGGCGGTCACGATCGAGTGGTATCCCGAACGCACCCCCGTCGGCGGCGCTGCCGGCATCGCGTGGTCGGAAGGGCCATCGCTGATCGTCGAGCACCCCGGCACCGACGCCGAGATTTTCACCCTCGGCCGCTTCCATTCGGTCTGGCGGCGCGGCGAGGACGGCGTCTGGCGGGTGCTGTTCGACGACGGGATCGACCGCGGCCCGGCCGATGCCGACCAGGTCCGCGCCTTCCGCGCCGGCCGCCGCGAGACCTGCCCCGCAGGCTGAGCGGGTCCCGGATCCGGGGCGGTGTTCATGCATCCGTTCGCGTCCGGGCGTAAGGTGCCGGTATTCCCTTCGTGCCCGGAGCCGCCGCCATGACCCGCCCGCTGCTCGCGCTGCTGTTCGTCCTGTCCTGCGGCACCGCCGCCGCGCAGACCGTCGCCGTCACCCACGACGCCGGCCAGACCGAGACCGTCCGCACCGACGTCGCGCCGCTGGCCGACAAGCCCGCCGACAAGCCCGACGCCGTCGCGTCCACCTGCCTGCAGGGCACCGGTTCGCGCATCGTCGCCAACCGCAACCTCCGCGCCGAGCGCGCCGGCAAGCCGCTGCAGTGCGCCAACGCCCCGGGCCGCGTCTACACCCGCGACGAACTCGACCGCACCGGCCGCATCGACGTCTACGACGCCCTGCGCGCGCTCGATACCCGCGTGCGCTGACGCACCACCGTCCCGATCCCGAAGAACGCCCGGCCCCGCGCCGGGCGTTTCCGTTCCGGGGTACGCTTGTCAGCCGAACAGGTCGCCCGTCGCCGCCGCGGCCGGCACGGGCAGCGCGCCTTCGAGGCGCAGCAGCGCTGCCTTGGTCGGCAGGCCGCCGCCGAAGCCGGTGAGCTGGCCGTCGCTGCCGATCACGCGATGGCAGGGCAGCACGATCGGCAGCGGATTGCGACCGTTCGCGGCGCCGACCGCACGCACCGCCGCGGGCTGGCCGATCGCCTTCGCCAGCTGGCCGTAGCTCCACGTCGCGCCCCACGGGATCTCCGCCAGCATCGCCCAGACCGTGCGCTGGAACGGCGTGCCTGCCGGCGCCAGCGGCAGGTCGAATGCGCGGCGCGTGCCGGCGAAGTAGGCGTCGAGCTGCGCGCGCGTTTCCGCCAGCGTCTCCGCGACCGCGCCGCGCGCGCCGGGCACCCAGCCGGCGCGGTCGACCGGATGCCGGTTCGTCGGGAATTCGATGTGGCGCAGGCCCGCGGCATCGGCGGCCAGCACCAGCGTGCCGATCGGGCTGTCCATGCGTTCGAAATGCAGCGTCGTCATGCGACTGCGGCCCCGCTGCCGTCGTTCGGAAGATGCCACAGATGCAGCACGGCGTAGCCGCGCCACGGCCGCCACGCCTCCGCGCGCGCGGCGGTCGCGCGCTCGCCCAGCTTCGCCATGCCCGCGGGCGCGAGCCGCTGCTGCACCCCGAGGTCGCCGGCGGGGAACGCGTCCGGCAGCGCCATCCCGCGCATCGCGATGTACTGCGCGGTCCAGTCGCCGATGCCCGGCAGCGCGGTCGCGCGGGCGACGAAGTCCTCCAGCCGCTGGCCGCCCGCGAACGACAGCCGCCCGTCGACGACCGCCGCCGCCACGCCGCGGATCGTCGCCGCGCGCGTCTTCGGCATGCCGATCGTCTCCAGCGGCGCATCGCGCAGCACCTGCGGCGACGGGAACGTCCGGTCGAGTCCCGCCGGCGCGCCATCGCGATGCCCGCCCCAGGCGTCGAGCAGCCGCCGCGCCAGCGTGGTCGCGCCGGCGACGCTGATCTGCTGGCCCAGCACCGCGCGCACCGCGAGCTCGAACCCGTCCCAGCCGCAGGGCACGCGCAGGCCGGGATGCAGCGCGATCGCGCGCGCCAGCAGCGGGTCCTGCGCGAACAGCGCATGCACCGGGCGCAGGTCGGCGTCGAGGTCGAACATCCGCCGCACCCGGCGCACGAGATCGGGGATGCGTTTCGTGTCGCCCGGCGCGAGGTCGACGAGTTCCAGCCGCAGCTCGTCCTTGCCGGCGATCGCGCTCACCCGCAGCCATGCGCGGCCGTCGCCGATCGCGCGCAGGTAGGCGTCGCCGTCGATGCGCTCGATGCCGGGGATCGAGCGTTTCGCGAGGAAGCGCAGCAGCAGCGGGAAATCCAGCGGCGGCCGGTAGCCCAGCCGCAGCGCGAGCGTGCCCGCGGGCGCCTTCGCCGCGGACGCCTGCCGGCGGATCGCGGTCGGCGGCATGCCGCAGCCGGCGAGGAACGCGGCATTGAACCGGCGCAGGCTGTTGTAGCCGGCGGCGAGCGCGACCTCGGTCGCCGGCAGCGACGTTTCGGTCAACAACTGCTTCGCCAGCAGCAGGCGCCGCGTCGCGTGCACCGCATGCGGGGTCGCGCCGACGTGCGCGAGGAACACGCGTTGCAGCTGCCGCGCACCCAGGCCGCCGCGCGCGGCGAGCGCGTCGACGCCGTCGTCCTGCAGCGCGCCCTCGGCGATCAGCGCCAGCGCGCGGCGCACCGCGTCCTCGCGCACCTGCGCGAACGCATCCGGCGCCCGCTCCGGCCGGCAGCGCAGGCAGGGGCGATAGCCCGCGGCGGTGGCCGCCGCGGCATTCGCGTAGAACGTGACGTTGCCGCGCTTCGGCGCCGGCGCCGGGCACACCGGCCGGCAGTAGATGCCGGTGCTCTTCACCGCGACGAAGAACAGACCGTCGAAGCGCGCGTCCTTCGCCGCCATCGCGCGGAAGCAGACGTCGCGCGGCGGGAGAGTGTCGCAGGCGGGCAGGGCGTCGGTATCGGTCATGGGCGCATCGTGGCACGGGACCGCGCCGCCGACTCGCCGTTTTCGGACATCGATGCCGCGAGTCCATGCCTTGCAGGAGCGCCGGCTTTCAACAGCCGGAGGCGGGCCCAGGCACGTCAGGCTGCGGCACACCTTCCCGGCAGGATCGCCGGGGGTGGGGCCGGTTGCCTGGGGGCGCGCGGGGCGGCGCGCCGCAAGCTGGCGAGCGTGGCCGCCGCGTGGCGCGACTCCCGTCGCTCCCGCAAGAGAGGGTCTCGTGGGTCTGTCGCGACTCCCGTCGCTGCCACAGGAGGGTCTTGGGCGTCCGTCGCGCCTCCCGGCGCTCCTGCAGAGCCGGAGGCTGGCGACCTCGGGAGAGACCGCCGGCGGGCGTAAAATCCCCGGATCGTCTCCAGGAGCACTGCGCATGGCCCCGTCCGTTCCCGCCGCCGGCAACCGCCACGACCCCTCCCGCGTCATCCGCGCCCCGCGCGGCAGCGAGCGGACCTGCAAGAGCTGGCTAACCGAAGCGGCTTACCGGATGCTCCAGAACAACCTCGATCCCGACGTCGCCGAGCGGCCCGAGGACCTCGTGGTCTACGGCGGCATCGGCCGCGCCGCGCGCGACTGGGCCTGCTTCGACGCCATCCTCGAATCGCTGCGCAACCTCGAGGACAACGAGACGCTGCTGATCCAGTCCGGCAAGCCGGTCGGCGTGTTCCCCACGCATCCCGACGCGCCGCGCGTGCTGATCGCGAACTCCAACCTCGTGCCGCACTGGGCGACGTGGGACCACTTCCACGAACTGGATAAGAAGGGTCTGATGATGTACGGCCAGATGACGGCCGGCTCGTGGATCTACATCGGCTCGCAAGGCATCGTGCAGGGCACGTACGAGACCTTCGTCGAGATGGGCCGCCAGCATTACGGCGGCGACCTCACCGGCAAGTGGATCCTCACCGCCGGCCTCGGCGGCATGGGCGGCGCGCAGCCGCTGGCCGCGTCGCTGGCCGGCGCGTGCTCGCTCAACATCGAATGCCAGCAGTCGCGCATCGACATGCGCCTGCGCACGCGCTACGTCGACGAGCAGGCGAACGGCCTCGACGACGCGCTCGCCCGCATCGAGAAATACTGCGCCGCAGGCGAAGCGAAATCGATCGCGCTGCTCGGCAACGCGGCGGAACTGCTGCCCGAACTCGTGCGCCGCGGCGTGCGCCCGGACGCCGTCACCGACCAGACCTCCGCGCACGATCCGCTGCACGGCTACCTGCCCGCGGGCTGGACGCTGGAGAAGTGGTTCGACAAGCAGCAGACCGCGCCGCAGGAGGTGATCGACGCCGCGAAGCGGTCGATGCGCCTGCACGTCGAGGCGATGCTGCACTTCGAGGACATGGGCATCCCCGTGTTCGATTACGGCAACAACATCCGCCAGATGGCGTACGAGGTCGGCTGCGAGGACGCGTTCGATTTCCCGGGCTTCGTGCCGGCCTACGTGCGCCCGCTGTTCTGCCGCGGCATCGGCCCGTTCCGCTGGGTCGCGCTCAGCGGCGATCCCGAGGACATCGCGAAGACCGACGCCAAGGTCAAGGAGCTCATTCCCGACGACGCGCACCTGCACCGCTGGCTCGACATGGCGAAGGAGCGCATCAGCGTGCAGGGCCTGCCCGCGCGCATCTGCTGGGTGGGCCTGGGCGTGCGCCACAAGCTCGGCCTCGCGTTCAACGAAATGGTGCGCAACGGCGAACTGAAGGCGCCGATCGTGATCGGCCGCGACCACCTCGACAGCGGCAGCGTGGCCTCGCCCAACCGCGAGACCGAAGCGATGCAGGACGGCAGCGACGCCGTCAGCGACTGGCCGCTGCTCAACGCGATGCTCAACGTCGCCGGCGGCGCGACCTGGGTCAGCCTGCACCACGGCGGCGGCGTCGGCATGGGCTTCAGCCAGCACAGCGGCGTCGTCATCGTCTGCGACGGCAGCGCCGAAGCCGACCAGCGCATCGCGCGGGTGTTGTGGAACGATCCCGGCACCGGCGTCATGCGGCATGCGGATGCGGGGTACGAGATCGCGAAGCAGTGCGCAAAGGAGCAGGGGTTGAGGTTGCCGATGGGGTGAGGGGTGGCGACGTATAAGGCGTGGCAGAATCCTTGCTATTTCCCGTTCTTCTCTAATCGTAGTTGGCCATCATGAATACATTTTCGGAGTACGCAGCAGCGATGATCGGCTGCTACGCCGCGCTGCCCCAACATGAAAGAGAAGAGCTGCACGCTTGGGAGCTTCAGCGCGTGGACGGCTCGGGCGTCTACTGCACCTCTGATTGGCTGGGCTGGGAAAAATACATTGGCATATTTCAACCGCGCGAACAAAAGCTAAGAACACATTCAGTTACGTTTATCTGATTCAATCGGAAACCGGGCATTGCCAGATCGGCTCATCCGTCTCCGTTACAGCTAGGCTTCGACAGTTGCAGTGTGCCAATCCTGGCCCCCTTACTCTGCTTCATGCTTTTCCTTCGGCTAACGCGTTGCAAGATGAATTTTCGCTCCATAGTAAGTTTGCAAAAAAACGTGTTCGCAACGAATGGTTCGCCTTATCGGAGGCTGATGTTTCCAGCATTTGTGCAATAGTCTCCACCGTCGATGGCTAGCAAGTGGCCCGGATGAGCGAAAAGCACGCACCCGGGGCGAATTAATCGCAATCCTCTACGAAGATCCCGGGTGCGGCCTTCGTCTTACCCGGGCTACGCGGCCAACAATTCTTCCAAGCCGACGCCGCTTCGGGGCATGGTTCAACTCAGGTGCTATATGCTGCATCGAACTAAACATCGCAAGAAGCACCTCGGAATCGCGTGGACCGCGGTGTATTGGCTAATCGCTTTGCTCGGTGGGTATTCGCTCTACCTCGGTTGCGTCGGCCTTTGGTCCGGGCAAGTTGAAAGCGTCAGCCGCTTCAACCCCGGCACCATTGACGCAGCGGCGCAGCCCTTGGCGTTTGGTGTGGCTGTCGCGATTTGGTTCGCCGCAGGATTGTTCATCTCGGCCTTGCGGTGTATGGCTGGCGCACTGCCAGCAAGTAGCTCGAGTAAGCGCAAAGAGCGAACCGGGGTGAATCAATTACAATTTCGCCAAAGACCCCAGGTGCGACCTTCGGCCTCACCCACCCCAAGTGGCAGCAAGGGTAGTTCAAGTGCGTCGTTGGCACCGCAAGGCATGCTCTCCGCCCGCGCGTTCGACGCATGGTCAAATGACGGGCCGTGCCAGTCGCGACCTGATGATTTTTCCCGAGCCGAAGCCGCATCACGGCACGGCTGAACGCAAGTGTCAGACCCCATCGGTGGCCGCCATGTACTCGCAAGAGCAGTTTGAGGTTGCGTTTCGCTCCCTGGCCACGGACGCACTTCTCGAGCGCCTGGCGACTCGGCAGTTGACGGAGGAGGCGCAGCAGGCCGCTGCGGTCGTTCTGTGCGAGCGGGGGATCGATCCCGACCAGCTTCCCGGTCGCCTGCATGAGGCGCGGAAAGACGCGTTGCGCCACTCCGGGGTCACGAACCAATGCGACTTCTGTGCCAAAGCGATCCTCGGCGTTCCCGTTCAGGCAGCAGGCCAGAAGTTCTGCAGCCAAGCGTGTCTCGATACGAACCAGCTGCGCATCGCGGCTGTCGACGTCTCCGACGAGGAAGCGCGAGCCCAAGCCGTTCAACTCAAGTCCGGCCCGTGCCCGGTTTGCCGGGCAGCCGGATGCAGGCCGGAAATGTATGGGGCGGAGTACGTCACCTCCGCGGTGGTGATGACGCATTGGAAAAGAGAATGGCGTCTTTCTTGCCACTCCTGCGCACGTTCGAAGGCTGCGTGGGCTTCCCTGCATTGCCTGGGCCTCGGGCTCTGGAGCTTGCACGGGCTGATTCGGGCACCATCAGGCATGCTCTACAACCTTCGCGAGGCCATCGTTTCGCTTGAGAGTGGCCCACCCTCTCCACGCTTGGTCGATCACGCGCGGCTCATGCTCGCTCGCCAGCGGATGACGAGTCTGGCGCTGACCCGGCATGAGGCCTGACATTTCGTGCAGGCCGACGCCGCTTCGCGGCGCGGATTGACTGAGGTGACAGACGGCCTTGACAATGAACAACCCATATTCATCTCCAAAAGCCCAGCTCCGTAATCCTTCCAGAGGATTTGGTTGGCGGAGCGCATGCCTTGCTTACGTAACCGCTGTCGCCACCATGCTGGGGCTCATGCTTGGGCTTGGTTGGTTGCTTACGGGTCAGATGCCGACAGCGGGTGGCTACAAACTCCTGTGGTCGATGGTTTTGATTTCGTGCATCGCGGTTGCGGTCATCGGGGGGCGCCTCGCCAGAACGTCGTGGTTGGGTGCTGCGGCGATCGGTATCGTTGGCGGCGCTTCGCTCGTTTTCCTGATCGGAACAGCTGCGTATGTATGGGGCAGATTGGTGCGTACAGTCTGACAATTCCGTCAGGTCGGCGTTGCTTCGCGAGGCGGATCGGCTCAGCAAGTAGCCCGGGTAAGCGCAAAGCACACCCGGGAAAAATCCAACCACAGTCCTAGCCGAAGATCCCGGGTGCGGCCTTCGGTCTTGCGCGGGCTGCGACTTCAGGGGTCAGGCGCCGTGAAGGATTTTCAGGTCGTTCAGGAGATAGAAAAGCGGGTTCTACCTCGACTTCACGAGGCCAAGGATGCGCTTGAGCGCGAGTTCCCGTCGCTTCGGTTCAATGTCTGGTCTTTCGCCGTAGGCGGCGCTACACCATATCAAGGGCACAAAGTCGTGCTTGGCTGCATTTTCCCGGATGCCGCTGACCACGTTGCCGACAACGTTGCGATCGTCATCGGCGTCAAGCGCCTCACAACCGGACCACTCCTTTGCGAGGCTTCGGTCGACTGGGGACACGGATGCCACCCCGACATCTCCGTCGAGCTGCTGCCCCATCCGGTGGCCTATTCGACAGCAGCGTTGAATGCGATCCTGGCCCGGCTCGACGAGTTGGTTGGCTGCTTTCGCAGCGCTGTGCTCGAAGGCCCAGGCTGATCCGGTAACTAGTCATTTGTCCGACCTCGCGCCGCTTCGCAGCGCGGCTCACCCCCATCGTCAGTCCCTAGGACTCACTCGCTTGCCCAACGTCCTCTTCATCTGCACCCAGAATCGCCTGCGCAGTCCGACGGCCGAGCAGGTCTTCGCCGATTGGCCGGGCATCGAAACGCAATCGGCCGGGCTCGGCAACGATGCCGACAATCCGGTGACGCCCGAGAACCTCGCCTGGTCGGACTTGATCTTCGTGATGGAGCGGACGCACCGGAACAAGCTCTCGAAGAAGTTCCGAGCGCATCTGGGCGGCAAGCGCGTGATCTGCCTGGACATCCCGGACGACTACGGCTACATGGATCCCGTCCTCGTCCGGCTGCTCAGGCAGAAGGTCAGCGGTTTCCTGCCTGCCGCATGACGCTCCGGCAAGTCGTCCGGAGCGAAGAAGCGCATCCTGGACGAATCGATGACAATGTTCGCCGAAGATTGCGGGTGTAATCTTCGGCTTTGCCCGGTTGCGGGGCGCAAGAAAGGGGAGATGCCGTTGCTTTATGCGATCGTTCTCGTGTCGTTCGTCGCCGCCATCGCGAACGACTGGCTGCTCGCCCGACGCCTGCGCAGGGCGCTTGAGCTAGGGCGATTCGCGTGTCCCGCGCTGGAGAATTTCGGTATGGGCGGATCGCCCATTGGCTTGGTGACGAATCTCTGGCGGCTCCGGGCCTTGCCCGCCGCCGGTGCGTTGCCGGATCCGGAACTGCTTGCGGTCCGCGTCCAGTACCGCATCCAGCAGGCGCTGCTCCTGCTCGTCGTGATCGCGACCGTGGCGATGGCGATCGTCCGGCATTGATCGCTTCCGGCCACCGCGATGCGCGCAGAGGCGGAGAGCTCAACCGGACACTAAGGCGTGGCCGGCCGGATTCGCCTGCGCCATACTCCTGCGCTGACCACCCCGGGTTCCGCTCCATGTCCACCTTCAACGGCATCGGCACGCGCTTCCACGGCTGTTCGGAAGTCCGGCGCGACGGCTCGTACCTCTCGACGAAGTGGTTCTGCCTGGTGTTCCCGATCGTCCCGCTGGGCAGCTGGCGCATCTGGCCCGAATCCCACGACCGCCGCCTGATGGGCATGTACGGCACCACGACCTTCAAGGCCAAGCCGTCAGGCCTCTACCTGCCGCACGTCGCGAAGATCTACGGCATCTACCTCGCGATCTACCTCGCCCTCGTCTTGGTCGACTGGTTCGATACCGGGGTGTGGCGGTTTTCGTGAAGCAGCGCTGATTGCCCGCCGTCGCCCGCGCAGCGTGGCCGATCCCCGCGGGCGCCGGCGTTGATCCGGATGGCCGGGCAATCCCGCCCGGTGTTCGACACAGGAGCGTGTCATGGCATTGCGCAAACCGAAGTCGCGACTCGATTTCATCCTGCAGATCACCCACTACTTCAACGGCCACTGGGAAGACCCGGAGTGGGGCCGTCGTCCCGCCAGCCAGGTGCTCATCGCGCTGGCGATCCGCGACCTCGCCGCGGGCGTCGCCGACGGCGCGCTGCAGAAGCAGATCCTCGATGCGGCCGACAAGGCCATCGCGAAGAACGCCGCCGCGGTGAAGTGATCGCCGCATTCCGCGGGCCGCATCCGGTGCGCAGGACGCGCCCGGATGCGCGGGCTGCATGATCCGCCCCGTCGGATGGCGCGGTGTTCCGTGGCGCCTTACACTCGGCGCTTGGGCGGCATGCCTCGATGCGGCATTGCCGTCCCGACCACGGACGCCGCCCTGCCTGCGCATCGGTTTGTCGATGGTCCATCGCTCCCTGCCGATCACCGCGACGCCGCCTCATGACCGGACACGGTTTCACGAACGCCTTCATCGAAGAACAGGGGAATGGCCGGCTGTGCCATGAATCCGCGCTGGTCGCGGAGTCCCTCGCGCGGCAGGGACTTCCGTTCGAATGCTTTACACCGAAGAAGATCCTCAAGCGCGTATTGCCGCTGTCGCCGGACACGTTCGTCGCGGGCACCATTCCGGTCGTGCTGGGGGTGCTGAAACAGCTCGGCATCGATGCTCCGCCGGCGAACGATTATCCCGAGGCGTTGCATCCCTGGCTTCACCGGCGCGTGTGGCGGGCGACCTTGCGCGATGTCGAAGCGGGCGTCTGGGAAGGCGCGCCCGCGGTCTTCGCGAAGTCCGCGGATCGACTCAAGTCGTTCACCGGGCGCGTCTTCCGCGGGTCGGATGATCTCTACTTCCTCGGCAATGTCTCGCGGCGGCAGGCAGTCTGGTGCTCCGAGGTCGTGCAGTGGCATTCCGAATATCGTGTCTACGTGATTCGGGATCGGGCCGTGTCGATCGATCACTATGCGGGCGATGCGTCGGTGTCGCTTGCGCCGGACATCGTGCAAGCGGCCATGGCTCGCTATCGGGACGCGGGAGCGCCTGCTGCCTACGCGGTCGATTTCGGCGTGCTGGCGGATGGCCGCACGGCCCTGGTCGAGGCCAACGAAGGCTATGGTCTCGGCGCGTATGCCATCGGTGCGGACGCCTATACCGATCTGCTGATGACGCGCTGGTCGGAACTGGTTTCCGGATCGACGCGGTCGGCAGATGAGGCTTGGTTTCGCGCGTGAACAGGTCACGGCAGGCCACCCGCGTCTTCCGCTGGACGCCGGGCGAAGATCCCGATGCCGGAGCCCTGGCGCGACTGCAGCGCCGGTTTCCGCGTCCGCGTGTCCCCATGGGCGAGGCGTGGTTCATGAGCGACGAGCGTCGGATGTACACCTCGCTGCTGTCGCCGGATCCGACGGCATGGTTGCGCGAGGACCTGCGCGGTGCCCTATGGGCGCTCGCCAGCGGGCCGGGCTGTTTCGGGCACATGCGCGAATGGTCGCTGTGGTTCCCGTACCTCGTCCACGCGGTGCTTCCGTTCGTGCGGGGACCTTCTTCGACAGCCTGTACGGCGCGCTGGTCAGCGCGGTGATGGTGCATTGCCCCGATCCCGGCGCGTCGCCGCACGGCGACGGTTTCATCCACGACGTGCTGCGCACGCTCGGCCGCATGCCGATGGCGCAGGTCTGCTGGGACGAACGTCGCTGGACATTGCGCAACGCCTTCCCTGTCATCGACCACACCGTGCACGGCTGGGTGTTGATGGACCGTGGCAATCTGCATGCTGCATGCACGCTGCTGGCGCGTTATCTCGACGAGGCGGAGTTGGACGCATGGCTCGCGTCGGCACTGGACATCGATGATTCGCTGTGGCGCGCGGGCATGGTGGCGTGGATGGCGCACGTGGTTCCGCTGGTGGAAGAGCCGTCGCGGTGGCCGGTCGCGTTGGACATCGGTCCGGGCGCGTGGGAAGCCTCGCATTGCGTCACCGGTCGCACGCCTGCCGGACAGGGCGATGACGGGACCGGGCCGTTTCCGTTCTTCGATCCTGCCCGTCGCGTGGCCTTGTGCGCAGCGGTGCGCCGCCACGCCGCAAGGCCCCGCCTGCGCGCATGGGGCGCAGCGCTGCAGGTGCTCCCGGGCGAGCCGGGGCAGTGGGACGGCGTCTGCGCCGGCTACGTCGCGGCCTGTCGTCGGGTCGTCGCTGCGTACGCGCTCGAATGACCTCGCCGCCAGCCCCGTGACGCCCTTGCCGGGCCGCGTTACGCTGGCCCCTCGCATCGACGGGGACGACGACATGACACGCTGGGTCATCGCGGGCTTGGCCGGGCTGTGCCTCGCCTCGCTGCAGGCCGTGGCCTGCGAGCGGCCGACGCAGTTCAAGGCGACCATCGGCGGCTTCTTCGGGCCGTCGTATGCGGTCGAACTCGCGCCGGACGGTGGGCTGCGCTATGCGCACAACCCGAAGACGTTCGTGTCCGAGGATGCGGACACCGTGCGCGAGACCGTGCAGGTCGCGCCCGAGGCGTGGACGGCGTTCTGCCGCACGTTGGACGCTGCCGGCGTGTGGCGATGGAAGCCGAGCTACGTCGACGGCAGCGTGCACGACGGCACCAGCTGGTCGTTCGAGATCGCGGTCGACGGCAAGTCGATGAAGAGCGGCGGCTACAACGCCTGGCCGGGCGGCAGCGTGTCGTCGCCGCCCGCGCCCGGAGGCGACACCTCGTTCGCGACGTGGTTGCAGGCGGTGAGCGCGCTGGTCGGCGGACGCGAGTTTCGCTGATATTGACAGCACACGAGCGGGACACGACGACGCCCGGACAAGCCGGGCGTCGTCGCATCGCGTGATGGCGTTCGCTCAGGCCGTCATCGAGGCCGGCCGCTGCTGCGGCGCATCCTGCGCCGGGGACGGCGGGGCGATGGCCTGGTTCGCGGCGACTTCCACCGGCGTGCTGCGCGCGGCGTTCTCGCTGAGGCGGGCATGGTTGGGGCCCTGCGCGCCGTCGGTGCCGTCGAACACGAACAGCGTGCGGTCGGGATGGCCGTTGGCGTCGGTGATCGGTTTGCCGAGCTCGATGCCGGTGACGCCGGTCAGGCCGTCGCGCTTCGCGGCGGCGTAGACGTTCGCGGCCAGCGCGTCGCCTTCGAGGCCGCGCGTCGCCATCGCGGTCACGACCTGGCAGTACAACGGATCCTGGCGCATGCGGTCGACTGCGGGATCGGCCGCGGCGAGGCGCGTCTCCGGCTGCCCGGGCGTGATCGGCGGCGTGGCCTGGCTGACTTGGGTGTCGGTGGAGACCACGCCGGGCGTGTTGATCGCCGGCGCGATGGCGCCCGAGGGCGCGAGGCCATGCTGGCCGCGCACCACGCGATCGCTCCACTCGAGGTTGCCGTTGCGGTCGATGACCGTCAGCTTGCCCTGCGTGAGCGCCTGTTCGACGAGGTTGGCGAGCTGGTCGGGCGTGGCGTTGCGGTTGGCGGCGCCGATCGAACGACCGACCTCGTTGTTGTAGAGGTCCATCGCCTCGCGGTTGGCGGGATTGCCAGGGCCGCCCTCGTGCGCGGTCGCGAACGCGCGCGTCCAGTTCTCGCCGAACTGCTGCGTCATCAGCGCATTCCAGTAGGCGTGGCGGAACGCGTCGCGATGGCCGTCGTTGCCCTGCCATTCGCGGGCGCGGTCGGCGGGGATGCCGGCCGGCACCGGGTTGTCCGGGAAGCGCCGTTCGCCTTCGGAGAACGCGCGGTCCTTGATGTCGCTCATCTGCCGCAGGCCGTTGAGGCCGCGGTCGAAGGTGAGCTGGTCCAGCAACTGGCCTTCGGTGCGGGTCATCCGCACCGCGCTGGTGAACGGGATGTCGATCGCGCCGAACGCGCGCGGGTGGTAGTCGATCATCTGGTCGTCCGCGACCTGGTACTGGGTGCGGACGGTATCGAGGTCAGGCCTGGCCATGGGATCGGGCTCCTGTTCCGGTCATGCGTGTACGGGTGTGTGCAGCTCAGCGCCGCTGCCACTGGCGCGATTCGACCTTGCCGTCGCGGTAGTGGATGGCGAAGTACTCCTCGTCGACGCCGAACCTGGCGACGCCCAGTTCGTAGGTGTCGGTCGAGGTGGCGGCATCGGTGGCGTCGGGTTCGCCGAGCAGGCGCAGCACGTCCTCGCGGGACATGCCCGGATGCACGGCGGCCTCGACCGCGGCGACCATGCCGCCGCGGGTGTTGTCCTTGGCGGCGACGCCGCGTTGCGCCTTCCAGGCGCCGGAATCGAAAGTGGGGGTCTGTTCCATTGCGCAGGCCGAAAGCGAGAGGGAAAGGATGAGCGCGGCGCAGGCGGCACGCGCATGCGCACGCAGCGGCGCGGAGGCGCGTGCATGCGGGGACGGGAAAACGGGGGCGTGGATGCCGGAAGCCGACATGTCCTTGTCTCGGGGGGCGGGGACCGGCCGACCGTAGCACGGAACCGGTACCGTTGCCGGGCGTGGCCGCGTTCTGCAAGGGTGCGGCGCCGGGGAGGGGACCGGCGACGCGTCGTGCGTCGCCGGCGCAGGGCCAGATCAGAAGCGGTAGTTCACGCCGATGCGCAGCGTGTCGAAGTCGAGGTCCTGCGAGAAACGCTCGCTGTAGACGGGGCTGGTGAACGTGCTGCCGGCGACGTAGGCGGTGTCGTAATGCACCTTGCCGAGGTCGGTGCGCAGGTATTCGATGCGGCCGCTCCAGTGCTCGTTGAAGCCGTACTCGTAGCCCGCGCCCCACTGGATACCGCTCAGGTTCTCGGAGGCCGTGCCGCGCTTGTGGTAGCCGCCGGTGCTGGTGATCTCCGCGGCGAAGTCGGCGCTGACGCGGGTCGGGCCGGCGGTGACGTAAGCCATGTGTGGGCCGTTGGCGTAACCGAACTTCGCGCGCAGGCTGTACTGGTGGTTGATTTCGGCCTGGTTGGTGGTGTCGTAGTTGAGCGAGGCGCTGTACGGGTTGGCCGCGCCGTCGATGAACTTGCGGTCGTCGGCGTTGTGCTGGCTGTAGTCGAACTCGCCGCCCAGCAGGAAGCCGCCGTCGAACACGTGGTCGTAGCCGACGTGGAGGCCGTAGGCGGTGCCGCTCGGGCTCAGGTCGTTCGACCACTGGTCGGCGACGTGGGTGACCAGCGTGGGCGCTTCGGTCGTCCAGCTGTCGCCCAGCGCGACCTTGGCGGCGGAGTCGCCGTCGGTCCGGCCGAGGTCGATGCCGGCGTACCAGCCGGTGCCGTCGGCGGCGAAGGCAGCGGGGCTGAGGAGGGCGGCGGCGATGAGAACGCAGAGACGCTTGTGCATGGCAGATCCTGTGTGGTCGTTGAGGCCGGCCTCGTCGCCGGCTGCCAGAACCAACGCCGACGCCCGGTGCATCAGGACAACCGCGATCCCGCGCTGCGCGCGGCCGTGGCGTCGTCGTTCAGCCTTGTCCTGTGTGCGTCCGCTTCGGCGTTGAAGGAGCCGTCGGGCGGCAAAAATCGCTTCCACTGCGCTGCGGTCCGCCGGGCCGTTCGGCGCCCGCTTCGGCCGGCCGCGGCGCGGCCACGGACATCCTGCTGTCATCGGATTGCAGCATCCTGCGGTGCCGTTCCCCGACCGAGCCCGCCATGCGCCCGATCCTCGCCTGCTGCCTCCTGTTCCTGAGCGTGTCGTCGGCGCTGGTCACGACCCGCGCGCATGCCGCGGAGCCCGCGCCCTACGTCGACATCGAACGCCGGCTCACGCCCGAGCAACGCCACGCGACCGGTCTGGACACGCTGTCGCCCGAGCAACTGGCGCTGCTCAACCGCCTGCTGCGCGACGCGCAGGGGCAGGTGGTCGAGGATGCGCGCGCACAGGGCCGCGCCGATGCCGAGGTCGAAGCCGCCGCGCAGCGCCGCCAGGCCGCCGCCGAGCCCGCGCGCGGCGCGAGCCGCTCCGCCGGCCTCGACGAAGGTCCGATCCGTGCGCACCTGACCGGCGACCTCGCCGGCTGGCAGCCGGGCGACGTGTTCGTGCTCGACAACGGCCAGCAGTGGCAGGTGCTCAAGGGCAGCCTGCGCCTGCCGGCGCCGCGGCATGCGCCCGAAGTGCGGCTGGTGCCGGGCGTCGCCGGTCGCTGGTTCCTGGAAGTCGACGAAGACCTGCCGAAGGCCCGGGTGTTCCGCATCGACTGAGCGGCGTGCGCGCTCAGCCGTGCCAGGTGCGGATGAAGGGCGCGAGCTGCGGCAGCAGGTCCATCGTGCCGTGCAGTAGGACGACCAGCCACAGCGAGCGCGTGCGCGCCCACAGCACGCCGAACACCACGCCGGCCGGGGCGATGATCGCGATCGAATAGGCCGCCGCCCACAGCGGCGTCGCCGTGGCGACGCCTTCCATGAGATGCGCACCGCGCAGGTAGAGGCCGGGCGCGTGCGCCAGGCCGAACAGCAGCGACGCCCACAGCACCGCCGCGGTGCTCGAACTGGTGGCATCGGCGAGGTGCTGCTGCAGCATGCGCCGGAACAGCACTTCCTCGCACAGGCCGGCTTCCAGCACCTGCCACAGCCAGCACAGCGGGATCGCCCATGCCAGCGTCGCCGCGTCGGGCGCGAGTTCGCGCAGCGTGATCAGGCCGCGGCCGAACATCGCCTGGAACCCGAGCAGCGCCAGCGCCATCGCCGCGAAGATCATCCACAGCCGCGCGTTGCCGAAGCGCGGACGCCTCCGGTCGTCGCGCAGGAACAGCAGCGCCGGCAGCGCGACCATCGTCGCCAGTTTCACCAGCGTCTTCGCGATCGACTGCGCCGGTTCGCCGGGCCATTGCGCGGCGATCGCGCCGAAGCCCCAGCCCAGCACCAGCACCGAGAACAGTGCGAGATACAGCAGCGGCCCGCCCGGTCGCGAGGGCGGCCGCGACAGCGATGGCGTCGTCGTCCGCGGCCGGCGCGTCAGCGCCCACGCCAGCGCCGGGAAGGCGAGCCCGAGCGACGCGAGCAGGAACAGCGGTTCGACGATGTCCGCGTCCGGCGCCCGCAGCAGCACCGCCAGCGCACCGGCGTAGGCGACGGCGGCGACGAGGGCGGCCACGCGGGCATGGAAGCGGGAGCGACGCTGCGACATGCGGGCAGCCTGCCACGCGATGCCGGCATTGCCCTCCGCCGGGCGTCACCCAACGATCGGCAGGGGCGAGCCGCTACAGATGGCGCTGCGCGGGTCCCGGCGGCAGGGCGTCGCCTTCGCCGTCGTTCGCCACCACGCAGTTCCGCCCGCGCCGCTTGGCCTGGTACAGCGCGGCGTCGGCGCGCGAGAACAGGGCATCGGCGTCGTAGCCGCTCACGCTGTCGGCTTGGGCGATGCCCATGCTCACCGTCAGTCCGTCGAGCGGCGGCACGTGCGCCGGCGCCCGACGTTCCACCGAAGCGCGGATGCGTTCGGCCAGGTCGCGGCAGAACACCAGCGGCTGGTCCGCGCAGGCGATCAGGAATTCGTCGCCGCCGAAGCGGCCGAACGCGTCGGCGCTGACCAGGTGTTCGCGCACGATCCCGACCACCAGCTTCAGCGCGGCGTCGCCGGCGAGATGGCCCTGGCGGTCGTTGATCTGCTTGAAGTGATCGAGGTCGAAGACGATCAGGTTGAGCATGCGGCCGTCCTTCGACAGGACGGCGATGAGGTCGCGCAGCTCGTTGGAGAACGCCAGCCGATTGAGCACGCCGGTGAGCGGATCGAGCATCGACTGTTCGCGCAGGCGTTCGGAATCCGTCTGCAGGCGGTGGTGATCCAGCTTCAGCCGCGTCTGCTGCCGCGACAGCCGCTCGGCCTCGGCCGCGTAGGCGTGGCCGCGCCGGCGCGCCGCCCACCAGCCCGAGAGCAGCAACAGCGCGAGCGCGCCGAACACCAGCGGCAGCCAGCCGAGCGAAGCGCTGGGCGGTTCGGGCGACGGCGTGGCCGAGGGCGGCGCCGCCACGATGGCCGGCACTGCGGCAGCGGCCGGCGGGGGCGCGGGAGCGGACGCGGCGGTTTCCGGGGCCGGTGCCGGTTCGAGCGGAACCAGGGCGGGAAGGTCGGTCGCATCGTTGGCCGCATCGGTCCCCGGCACGCTGGCCGGCGATGCCGGCGCCGGGCTCGATGCCGCCGGTTCGGGCGGTGGCGGAGGCGGCGGTGGGGGCGGGGGCGGGGGCGGCGTGCCCGGCGGCGGCCACGGTGCGCCGGACGGCGGTGCGGGGCGTCCGTCGGGCGGCGGTGGCGGCTGCTGGCCGGG
>JBQCJG010000056.1:0-6858 GCA_051952955.1 Lysobacteraceae bacterium
GCGCCGGCCTCGGCCTCGCGCAGCGCGGCCTCGGCCTGCGCCAGGTCGCTGTCGAGCGTGCGATGGTCCAGTTCCAGCAGGCGCTGGCCGCGTTCGACCCGGGCGCCCACGTCGACGTGGAGCGCGGTCACGCGCAGGCCGCTGACTTCGACGCCGAGCTGCATCTCCTCGACCGGCGCCACCGCGCCGGACACCGAGACGCCGTACGGCAGGCTGCGGGCGCGTACCGGCGCGACGGTCACCGGCATGGCCTTCGCCGCGACGTCCGCGTCCTGCGCGGAAGCGCCGTCCTTCTGGCAGGCGGCGAGAACGAGGCTGAGCCCTGCAACCAGCAGGAGGGAACGGGCGCGGACCGGCATGGGGAGCATCGCGACTGGGGGGTCCGGCAGTGTACCGGCAAGTTCACTAATCTCCGGGATCGTCCCGCGGGCGCGTGCGGGGGAATTCAGGCGGGCGGCGACGGCATGCGGCATCGCGATGACCGGTACGCCGATGGCGCTCGACGCCGCGTCGACCTGGCCGCATGGCGCGAAGGTGCGCCTCCTGTTCGCGAAGCGCCGCGTCGCCTGCCCCGGATACCGGATCGAAGGATCCGACGACGACCGTTGCGCCGGGATGTGTCGCTGACGACGGGCGTCAGTCGGGCAGGCGGAAGAACGCCGTCGCCGTCGCGGTCGTCGCGGCGGCGACGGCGGCCACGGACTCGCCGCGGTCGCGGGCGAGTTCCTCGACGATGTGCGCGAGGTACATCGGCTCGTTGCGCCGGTGCGACGGCTGCGGGCGCACGGTGCGCGGCAGCAGGTAGGGCGCGTCGGTCTCGATCATCAGCCGGTCCGCGGGGATGTGCTTCACCAGTTCGCGCAGGTGCGTGCCGCGGCGCTCGTCGCAGAGCCAGCCGGTGATGCCGATGTACCAGTCGCGGTCGAGGTAGTCGAACAGTTCCTCGCGGGTGCCGGTGAAGCAGTGCACCACGGCCGGGCCGTGGCGGCCGTCGAAGTCCTTCATCATCGCCAGGAAGTCGGCGTGCGCGTCGCGCTGGTGCAGGAACAGCGGCTTGGGATTCCCGGCGGCGGCGAGGTCCGCCGCCAGTTGCAGCTGCCGTTCGAACGCGCGCCGCTGCGCCGGGCGCGGCGAGAAATCGCGGAAATGGTCGAGGCCGCATTCGCCCACCGCCACCACCTGCGGATGCGCGTGCAGCGCGCGCATCTCGGCGTCGCATTCGTCGGTGTATTCGACCGCATGGTGCGGGTGCACGCCGGCGGTCGCGTACAGCACGCCGGGAAACGCCTGCGCCAGGGCCAGCGCCTTCGGCGAGTGCTCGCGGCTGGCGCCGGTGACCACCAGCTTCGCCACGCCCGCGTCGCGCGCGCGCGCGAGCACCGCGTCGCGATCGTGGTCGAAGCTCTCGTGGGTGAGGTTGGCGCCGATGTCGATCAGCGGCGTGGCGCTCGTGTGCATGCGGTCGGGCAGGGGGAAGGGCAGGCGCGCATTGTACGGAATGCGGCATCGCCGACCGCGCACGTGACGAGATGTTTCCGTCGACACATCCGTTCACAACCTCGCCGCGACGCGGGGTCAACCCGCGCGGACGGACGGCGTTTCCCTGCGCGTCCCCCCATCCGCAAGGAAGACGCGCCATGTGCCAGCCCCTTTGTTCCGCCCTCGCCGTCGCCGCCGCGCTGTTCGCCATCGCCGCATGCACCGCCGATGCCGCGGTCCGCTACGACTTCCGCCCCGTCACCACCGAGATGCAATCGCTGGTCGACACCTACACCCTCGACGGCGCCTCGCTGCGCGTGGACAAGGCCGGCACCGTGGTCTACCGCCGCGCGTTCGGCGGCTACGCGCTCGACACCCGCATCCCGATCGCCTCGGCCAGCAAGTGGCTGTCGGCACTCACCGTCGCGCGCCTGGTCGAGAAGGGGCAGATGCGCTGGAGCGACACCGTCGGCCAGTATTTCCCGACGGTCGAAGCGGCCAAGCAGGGCATCACGCTGGAGCAGCTGTTCTCGCACACCAGCGCCCTGCCCGGCGGCGACGACGTCTGCCTGTCGAACCCGCTGTACACGCTGGCCACCTGCGCCGACCGCATCCTGCAGCAGCCGCTGATCGGCCAGCCCGGCAAGGTGTTCTCCTACGGCGGCAATTCGATGCAGGTCGCAGGGCGCATGGCCGAGATCGCCACCGGCAAGCGCTGGGACGACCTCTTCATCGCCGAGATGGTCACGCCCTTCGGCCTGACCGGCACCGACTACGCGACGTCGTCGACCGCGCCGGGCTACGTGCGCAATGCCAATCCGCGCATCGCCGGCGGCGTGCGCAGCACGCTCGACGATTACGGCAAGGTCGTCGACATGGTGCTGGGCTGGGGCTGCTTCGACTACCGCACCGACGGCACCTGCCTGCCGGGCCGCCGCTTCCTGACCCGCCTCACCATCGAGTCCATGGCGCGCGACCGCACCGTGGGCACCGTCGACGTCTCGCGCCCGCCCACCGCCACCGGCTACGGCTACGGCCTGGGCCAGTGGATCGATCCGGCTTCGCCGCTGGTCGTGTCCTCGCCCGGCGCGTTCGGCTTCACGCCGTGGGTCGACCACGACACCCAGGTCGCCGGCGTGCTGCTGGTGAAGGACCAGAACACGCGGCTGTCCGACGACATCGACGACATCCGCCACATGGTGAACGTGGTCACCTCGCCCGCCGCCGCGCTGTACATCGCCGATCCGCTGCCGGCGCAGCCGGTCGCGACGTTCGCCGCGAAGGCCACCGCCGTGCGCGTCACCGCGCCCGTGAACACCGCCGCCCGCCACTGAGTGCCGCGCCCTCGCGGCGCACCCCCCCGCCCCGGTCCGCCGGGGCGGGCGTCTGCCGTCGTCGCCCGCACGCCTGCGAGGCGACCCGGCCGTCCCGACGCTGTCCCGCTGTTCCATCCGCGTTCCTTCCCCCCTTTTCCATGGAGGAGTCCCCATGCGTCTTTCCCTGCGTCCCGCGTTCCCGTCCCGCACGTTGCGCCGTTCCCGCGCGGCCCTCGCCGTCGCCCTCGTCACCGCCGGTGCGGCGATGGCGGCGCCGCTCTACAACTTCACGCCCGTCACCAGCGCGATGCAGGCGTTCGTCACCGACCACGCGCTCGACGGCGCCTCGCTGCGGGTGAACAAGGCCGGCAGCGTGGTCTACCGCCGCGCGTTCGGCGGCTATGCGCTGACCACCCGCGTGCCGATCGCCTCCGGCAGCAAATGGCTGTCGGGCCTCACCGTCGCGCGCCTCGTCGACAAGGGCACGATGCGCTGGAGCGACACCGTCGGCCAGTATTTCCCCAACGCCCCGGCCGACAAGCAGGGCATCACCCTCGCGCAGCTGTTCTCGCACACCAGCGCACTGCCCGACACCGACAACCTGTGCATGTCGAACCCGCGCATCACCCTCGGCGACTGCGCCAACACCATCCTCGCGAACTCCACGCTGATCGGCACGCCGGGCAAGGTGTTCGCCTACGGCGGCAATTCGATGCAGGTCGCCGGGCGCATGGCCGAGATCGCCAGCGGCAAGTCCTGGGACGACCTGTTCATCGCCGAGACCGCGACGCCGCTGGGCCTGACCCAGACCGACTACGCCTACGACTCCACCGTGGCCGGCTACGTGCGCATGGCCAATCCGCGCATCGCCGAGGGCGGGCGCAGCACGCTGGAGGACTACGGCCATGTGGTCGACATGCTGCTCGCCGGCGGGCGTTACGACGGCAAGGTCTATCTCTCGCCGGCGACGCTGGCGGCGATGTCGATCGACCGCACCGTGGGCACGCAGAACCTGTCGCGGCCGCCGTACACCGACGGCTTCGGCTACGGCATCGGCCACTGGATCGACAGCGCCAACGCTCCGGACGCGACCGCGCTGGTGATCTCCAGCCCCGGCGCCTTCGGCTTCACCCCGTGGGTGGACTACGGCGCGAACGTCGCCGGCGTGCTGCTGGTGAAGGACCAGCGCTTCAAGCTGGCGCCGGACATCACCGACATCCGCGCACTGGTCAACGTCGTGACCGCGCCCTCGGGCACGCTGTATCGCGCCGACCCGCTGCCGGCGCAGCCGGTGGCGACGAACTCGACGAAGCGCGCTGCCGTGCGCATCGCGCTGCCGGTGCGCGCTTCGTCCGCACTCGCGGCGGGCCGGCGCTGAGGGCAGGCGTCGCGGCGGCGCGCGGCGAACCGATCACGGCCCGCGCGTCGTCCGCGACGGCACGGAGCGCGCGCCTCAGAAGAACCAGACGGTTTTGATGCGACCGTCGACCACCTCGTAGACCGCGACGGCCGACAGGTGGCCCTCCGACAGACCGGTGACGTCCTCGTGATCGACGACGATGTTGCCCGAGACCATGCGAGCGACCAGGCGCGCGTGCAGGTGCGGCAGCGCAAACCGGTTGCTCGCGTAATGCGCGCCGAACGCCTGCTTGCCGGACAGCACGGGCTCGACGGCGGGCGGCCTGAAGACCCGGACATCCTCCGCATACTCGGCCAGGAACCGCTCCAGGTCCCGGGCGTTGTAGGCATCGAGCTGGCGCTGGACGACGTCTTGCGGGTGCGACATGGGCTTGGCCTGCTGCGCGGAACGACCGATGGTAAGCGACTCCGAGGACGCGCGGCGGCTCACGCGTATCGCCGCGTCGCGGTTCGGAAAGAGGCGGGACATCGCGGCGACGCGACGCGCGTGCGGCCGCCACCAGGATCCACCCGACCCATTGCAGCAGCACCAGGCGGCTGGCCACAGGGCCGCGCGGAACGAAGACGGGCGTTGCCGCGCCCGGACCGGCGAGGAGAGGAACGCCTCTTGGCGCTTGGCGTCGCGACGGGTCATCGAGGGCGCTCCAGATGGATTCCGGCGGCTCAGGCCCAGTAGTCGCCGACGCAACGGCCGTCGCGCGGCAGGTCCTCGAACGTATCCAGCCCGTCGAAACGATCGATCGGGAGTGCGGCCACCGCCTCCGGTTCGGCCATGCGCACGTTCACCGCGAGCCGTCGCCGGCCGTCGTCTTCGAAGCGCAGTCCGCGCCAGTAGCCGATGCCGCCGCAATGCGGGCAGAAATGGAATTCGATCGCGCGTCCGCGGACATACGCACGCGTCTCGCCCTGGACGCGCACGTCGTCGTCCTCGTGGCCGTAGATCCACAGCGCGCCGTAGCGCCGGCACACCGTGCAGTTGCAGGCGGTGGCGCCGTCGGGCACGGCGTCGAAGGTCCAGCGGAGATTGCCGCAGTGGCAGGCGCCGGTGATCATCGCGAGGTGTCCTTGTCGTCGGGCGGGAAGGGAATGCGTGCATGGCCGCGGTTGCGCAACGCGGTGCAGGGGGAAGGACCCAGGCCGGTCACGACGCGGGCGCCGGGGGCGGCGTCGACCGCGCAAACGCGAACGCTTCGATGGCCATCGCCGCCAGCACGCCGATCGCATAAGCCGCCAGATCCGGCGCATCGAAGTGCGAGCCGAGCACCAGGCGTCCGATCGTCGTCGCACGGATCGCCTGCAGCCAGGGCGGCTGCCAGCGCTGCTGGAATTCGATGGCGAAACAGATCGCGACCGCGACCGCGACCGATCTCGCGATGCCGTCGCGCGGACGCGCGAGGACGACCAGCCAATAGACCATCACCGCATACAGCGCATCGCCCGGATACTTGCCGAACACGTCCGGGAGCAGTTCCGGCCAGCGGCGCGAGGCGAGCCCGGCGGCGATGGTCGTCAGGACGGCGAGCGCACAGAGCCCTTTCCGATGCGTCCTGAAAGCCGCGAGTCCGTGGGTGGACAAGGATCGATTCCACGTGGAGGGAAGCATGCTTCGATGGACCTCGCCCGAAGATGCGCGATCGTCCTGCAACGCCTTCCGCACGATGCCATCGTCTACCACGGCACGTCCTGCAGCCGTTCCAGCGATGCGCCGCATCCGGGAAGCAGCGACACCACGCGCCGGGCTTTCGCGGCCACCGACGCCTGCGCCATGCAGGACGGTACGACGGCGACGCCCGGCAGCAGCACTGCGGTCACTGCGCGGTACCGGCGTTGCATCCGCATGGCGGCTCCGATGTTCGAGGACACCGGGAGCATGACATCGGACGGAGCGGATGTCCTGCCCGGCGAAGGCAGACAACGCATCCACCGGTCGCGACCCGGTGCAAGCGGACACAGGCGCGGCGGCAGCGCCGTGCCTCGTGCCAATGGCCGGGCAGCGTTCGTTTCAGTTGATGATCTCGCCGGAACCCGATGCGACGAACTGCCGCAGCCGCTCGATGAATTCCGGATCGTGGCGTTCCCAGTCGTCGAGTTCGCCGACGATCTTCAGGGGTTGTCCGCTTCGATACGACCGCGTCGGGTTGCCCGGGAATTTCTTGTCGGTGACGTTCGGGTCGTCTTCGAACGGGCCCGTGGGGACCACGACATACACCCGTGGCCGGCCTTCGCCCTTCGCCATCTCCGCGGCGAGCCCGGCGCCCTTCGCGATGGTCGTGAAATAGACGTGGTTCATCACGACGCCATCGCGATAGTTGGACCGGAAACCCGCCGCCAGCAGGTCGCCGATCGACAGGTCCGCGCGCGTGCCGTGATAGAACGGCCCCGCCACCGCATCGCAATTGTCGAAGGACACGGGAATCCACTCGGTGTCTTGCATCGTCCGATCTCCGCATGCGCCCTGTCGTGTCGACAGGAGCGGGAGTCTAGTGCGCGGATTGCGTCTTGCCGCAAGGCCCCGTGCGCGTTATAAGTTGATGGTGGGAAGCGCGGCGCGCTTCCCGTTTTTTTTCGGGCGCGGCATCCGCACGGGTGAAGGCATCCGCGCTCAATCCAGAAACGTCCAGGTCTCCGCACCGTCGAAGCGCCG
>JBQCJG010000057.1:0-20909 GCA_051952955.1 Lysobacteraceae bacterium
CGGTTCATATTCGGCCGCCAGCGATTCGCCTTCCGGCATCGGCAAGGCCTTGCGATCCAGCTTGCCGTTGGGCGTCAACGGAAAGGCATCGAGCACGACGAACGCGCTCGGCAGCATGTAGTCCGGCAACTGCGAGGCCAACTGCGCCCGCACCTGCGCGGCGGAGAAGGAAGCCGCGTCGTGGCACACGAGATACGCCACCAGGCGCCGGTCGCCGGGGACGTCCTCGCGCAGCAACACCAGCGCCTCCCGCACGTCCGGGTGCGACGCGAGCCTGCTTTCGATTTCCCCGAGCTCGATGCGGAAGCCGCGGAGCTTGATCTGGGAGTCGCGGCGACCCAGGAATTCCAGCGAGCCGTCGGGCAACCAGCGCACCAGGTCGCCGGTCCTGTACATGCGCGCGCTGGCATCGCTCGCGTCGAACTCATGTGCGAACGGATCCTCCAGGAAACGCTCGGCGCTGAGTTCGCTGCGGCCGAGATAGCCCCGCGCCAGCCCGGCGCCGGCCACGAACAGTTCCCCCGCGACGCCGACCGGAACCGGTTGCAGCGTGGGCGTCAGCACATAGAGACGCGTGTCCGCGAAGCCCCGGCCGATGGGCACGGTCTCCGCGCCTGCGGGAGGCTCGGACGTCACCGGATACCAGGCGCAGAACGTCGTGGTTTCGGTGGGGCCGTAGACATGCAGCAGCCGCTTCGGCATGCCGTGGCGAACGACGGTGGCCACCGCGCCCGGCGACACGGCCTCGCCGCCGAAGAGCAACGTCCGCAATGCGGCAAAACAATCCGGCTTGCTTTGCGCGTGGTGATTGAACAGCGCGGTCGTCGCGAAGAGCACGTCGATGCCGTCTTCGTGAATCTGGGCCGCCAGCCGCTCCGCATCGACCAGCGTGTCTTTCTCGACGACGACCAGACGACCGCCATTGAGCAACGCGCCCCATATCTCGAAGGTCGCGGCGTCGAACGACGTGTTCGAGGCCTGCGCCATGACCGTGCCGCCGTCGAGCTGCACGTAATCGCGCGTGGTGACCAGGCGGACCACGCTGTGGTGCTCGACCATCACGCCCTTGGGCTCCCCGGTCGAACCCGAGGTGTAGATGACATACGCCAGGCGGGCGTCATCCAGATCGGCAGGCTTGACCGGATTGTGCGTGGGCTGCGATGCCAGCGCTTCGCGATCGAGCGGCGCATCCAGCACCAGGGTCGGCAGCGCCTGCGTGCCCACTCGCTCCGTCAGCGAACGCTGCGTCAACAACGCCACGGGCGCGCTGTCGGACAGCATGTGCCGGATGCGATCCTGCGGATAGCCGGGGTCCAGCGGCACGTACGCGCCGCCGGCCTTCAGTATCCCGAGCAGGCTGACCACCATTTCGACGCCACGCTCGAGGCAGACGGCGACGCGATCGTCCGGCTTGATGCCGTGCGCCCTGAGGTAATGAGCCAGCTGGTTCGCGCGTGCATTCAGGGTCGCGTAGTCCAGCACTTCACCTCGATGCACCAGCGCCACGGATTCGGGGCGCGCGCAAACCTGCGCCTCGAACAGCGCGTGCACGAGATCGGTTCGCGTGTAGTCGGAGGTGGGCTCGTTGAAGTCCGCGAGCAGTTGCTGTCGCTCACCCGGAGGCAGGATGTCCAGCGTCAGCGCGTCTTCGCCGCTTTCGTCTTCCAGCGCACGGACCACGCTCTCGATCGCGGAACGGAAATGGCCGGTGATGCGTTCGGCGTCCAGTCCCTCGGCACAAATCGCGCCCAGCGTGAATCCATGACCGTAGTCATCCACCTGCACCGCGACGGGATAGTTGGCCGACTCTTCCGTGCGCAACACCCGCACGCCCGCCACCGTCAACGGCAGCGATTCACCGTGTTCCTGCGGCGCGCTGTGCCGATAGTTCAGCAGCGACGTGAACAGCGGCAAGGGCGACGGCACGCCGCTGCACTGCAAGGCCAGGCTCAGCGGAGCCCGTTCGTGGGCCAGCAACGAGGCCAGTCGGCCCTGGCATTCCCGCACTGCCTTCCCGACCGGGAGTCGCGCCAACGAAATACGCACCGGCAAGGTGTTGATCAGCAAACCCATGGCATGTGCGAAGCCTGCATCGCCCTGCAGACGACCGGACAACACGGTTCCGAACACCACGTCGCTGCGTCCGGTGCAACGCGCCAGCACCAGCGCCCAGGCAGTATGGAACAAGGCCGACGAGGGAACCCCGAGACGGCGAGCGCAATCCCGGATGCGGCGGGACCATGCCGGAGACACCGGGCAGTGCACGGTCGTGCTCGTCGAGCCCGTCACCCGGAGGTTCGATACGCCGTAGGGCGCAGTGGGCTCCTCGATATCCGCCAGCGTCTGGCGGAAGTAGGCCTCGTGCGATTCGAGCGGCGTATTGCGCACATGCGCCACGATGTCGCGAAACGGAACGCTGGCCGGCAAGCGCGCTTCCGTGCCGTTCATCAGGCACTGGACCTCCGCCATGATCAGCGCCAGGGATTCGTGATCGAAGGCGATGTGGTGAGCCGCGAGCTCGAGCACCCATGCGCCGGACGTGATCTCCCGGTGGAAATGCGCACCGATCAACGGCGCATGGCGCACATCCAGACGGAACCGATCCGGCACGATCCCGTCCGGGCGATCCTTCGATGCGTCCGTCGCCGCCATTTCGGTCGCGACCAGCGTCACCTGCCGGAGCACGACCTGCACGGGCTGGGACAGCCCCTCCCACAACACGAGGGTACGCAGGGCGTCGTGCCTCGCGATCACGCGGTTCAACGCCGCCAGGAAATCATCCAGTCGATCCCTGCGATCGAACGCCAGCACCGTCCGCAAGACATAGGCGTCGTGCTCCGGCTGCATCAGGTGATGGAACAGCATGCCTTCCTGCAAGGGCAGCAACGGATAGATGTCCTCGATGCTGGCCACGCCTCCGGGAACGGCCGCAGTGATTGCCGCGATATCCGCTGGCGTCAGGTCCACCAGCGGCAGCATCTCCGGCAGGATGGCCTGCGTGCCGGGCAAGAGGCGATTTGCGGGAATGCCGGCAGGCTCGATCGGGATCGGGACGAGTACGGCCGCACAGTCGGAGAGCAACGGCGTCATGAAGACGGCCCTGGCTTCCGCCCTGAACCCCCGGGCGCGGAGCAGTTCCACCAGCCGCATCGCCAGCATCGAGTGTCCGCCGAGCTCGAAGAAGTGATCGTGGCGACCGACGCGTTCGATGCCGAGCAGCGTTTGCCAGGTCTCTGCGAGTGCCTGTTCGGCTTCCGTCCGCGGCGCTTCGTAGTCGCGACGCACGACGGCGGATCCATCGGGCGCAGGCAAGACCTTGCGATCCAGCTTGCCGTTGCCCGTCTGCGGCAAGGCCTCCAGCACGACGAACGCGCTGGGCACCATGTACTCGGGCAGCTGCGCCATCAACGTCTGACGCAGCACCGCGACCGACAGGCTGGCGCCTTCGCCCGCCACGAGGTAGGCCACCAGCCGCTTGTCGCCCGGCACGTCCTCCCGCGCCAGCACCGCGACTTCGCTCACACCGGTGCACGCCGCCAGCCGCGATTCGATCTCGCCGAGCTCGATGCGGAAGCCGTGGAGCTTGACCTGGAAATCGTTGCGGCCCAGGTATTCGATGTTGCCGTCCGGCAGCCAGCGCGCGAGGTCCCCGGTCTTGTACATGCGCGCGGACGGCTCGCCGACGAACGGATCCTCCAGGAAGCGTTCCCGCGTCAACTGCTCGCGATTGAGATAGCCGCGCGCAACGCCCGCGCCGCCGATGTGGAGTTCTCCCGCGACGCCGATGGGCACCGGAGCGCCCTGCGGGTCCAGGATGTAGATCCGGGTGTTGGCGATCGGGTGGCCGATGATCGGCGATTCGCCTGCTTCGGGCAGGGCGCACTCGGTGGCGTACACCGTGGCTTCGGTAGGACCGTACGCGTTGATGAAGCGGATCGACCGCGACGCTCGCAACGTTTTCCACATCGCGCCGTTGATGGCTTCGCCGGCGACGACCGCCAGCTTCAAGGCGGTGTCGTCGCCCTCCTCCAGAAGCCCTGCCTTGAGCAGGGCATCGAGCTGCATCGGCGTGCAGTCGAACGCGTCGATGCGCTGCTGGCGGGCGTAGCGCAGGAACAGATCCGGATCAAGGCGCGCGGCCTGCGGAATGACGACGACCGTCCGCCCGGACAGGAGCTGGACCAGGCCCTGTACGGAGACGTCGAACGTGATGGGCGCGTTTTGCGCGACCCGCGCGTTCGATGGCAGGCCGTGGAAAATCGTCTTTTCCATGCTGGCCCACAAGTTGAGGACCGACGCGTGTTCGACCATCACGCCTTTCGGTTCCCCGGTGGAGCCCGAGGTATAGATCGCGTACGCGAGATGGTGCGACGTGACACCGAGGTCGCGGGCCTCCGGATCCTGCGTGGAGTATGGTGCGAGCTCCTCGCGCGCGCCATCCAGCATCAAGGTGGGCAGAGCGTCGCCGCGCACGCGATCGCGCAGTGCCCGCTGCGTCAGCAGGACCTTGGGCGCGCTGTCGGCGAGCACGAAGGCCAGTCGCTCGGGGGGATGGGCGGGATCGAGCGGCACGTAGCCGGCCCCGGACTTCAGGATGCCCAACAGCCCGACGATCATGTCCAGGCCGCGTTCGACGCAGATGGCCACGCGGTCGTCGGGTCGCACGCCTTGCGCGATCAGGTAGTGCGCCAGTCGGTTCGCGCGCGCGTTGAGCTCGCCGTAAGCGAGCGAACCCTCTTCGCAGACCACGGCGACGGCCTGCGGCCGCGCTGCGGCCTGCCCTTCGAACACCTCCTGGATGAGCGAGTCCTTCGGATAGTCGCTCGTCGTTGCATTGAAGGTGGTCAGCAGCAACGCGCGTTCTTCCTCGGGAAGAACGTCGGACACGGTGAGCACGCTGTCGGGATTCGACGTCACCAGGTTCAACAGATGAACCAGCCGGTTGCCGAGAAGCCTCGCGTCCGACTCGTCGAAATAGCTCCGATTGCAGTCCAGCTTGATCTCGATCGATCCGCCGCATTCCCACGCCGTCACCAGCAAGGGCGTGCTTTCGTGGTTGTGGCTGACGTAGACCAGCCTGGACAGGTTCCCGTCGAACTCGACATCGTCTTCGAAATTGAGATAGCTGAATCCGATGTCGTAGATCTTCTGCGCGCCCCCGGAAAGGCCGAGGTCGCGGACGATGTCCCCGATGGGATATCTCTGGTGACGGAAGTTCGCCTTCTGTTTCTCGGCGACGCGGCGGGCGACCTCCGAAAAGCGCTGCCCCGGATTCACCGACAGACGCATCGGGCTGACGCTGGTGAAGACGCTGATGGCTTTCTTCTGCGCTTCCCCTCGCCGATTGTGGACAGGCAATCCGACCACCAGATCCGACTGGCCGTGAGCGAGTCCCATGCTCGACGCCAGGACGCTCAGCAGTACGTGCGGGACACCGACTCCGATGTCCGTCGCCGCCTGCCGCAAGCGCCCCAGCCCCTCGGCCCCGAGGGTGACGACATGACGCACGCTGCCGGGCACCTCCTGCGCGGTGCCGGTGCCGGTACGCGGGGACAGGAGCCGCTCCGGCAAGGCTTCGAGCTCGTCGCGCCAGTAGTCGCGGTCGCGCGCATACCGATCGCCGGCCCGGTAACGCTCGTCGCTCGCCACGATGTCGCGCCAGCACAGGAGGTCTTGATCCTGCGCCCCATGCTGGTACTGAGCCGCCAGCGCATGCGCCAGATTGATGAAGCCCCAGCCGTCGCACATCAGGTGATGCGCGACGACCACGTACCAGTATTCGGACTCGCCCAGCTTGAGGAGCAAGGCCGCGAACAGCTCCGCATCTTCGAAGGGTATCGGCGCTTCGAACAGCTGAGTGACTTTTCCCCTGGCCGCTTCGGCAGGCGCGGGTCGATCCGAGAGATCGATGATGGGCAGCCCGAGCGTGCGCTCGTCTTCGCCCACGATGCGCTGATGGGTGCCGCGCTCCGAAGAGACGATACGGATTCCGAACGCATCGTGCGCACGAACCAGCATCGCATGCGCATCCTGGACCCGGGCGACGTTCACCGCGCCCAGCTTCAGGTAGCCGCCGATGTTGTAGATGGGCGCGCCGGGGTGACAGATCTGGTCGAAATAGATGTCACGCTGAGTCAGCGTCAGCGAAAATTCCGGGGCGACTGCAGCGTCCATCGTCGTGAGATCAGATCAAGGTGACGTCGAAGCCGATCGTCGACCGATACCCGCTCCTGGTCTTGTCGATCGCGGTGATGGGCGTGACCTCGTGCCAGAGCTCCGTTCCGAGATCCGCCTGGAAGATGCCCTGCCCGGCCTGCAGTTCGACCTGCAGCAGCTTCGTGCGCTTGTCTCTTCCGTAGATGACGCTTTTCCCGCCGCTGATGTTGTTCCTCTCGACGACCAGCGCGGAGATGATGTACTCCACGCCATCCTGATGGATGCCCTCTGGCGAGTTCGTCACGAGCTGCTGCGGATGGCAGTAGACGACCGTGTTGTGGACACTGACGTTGAGCTTCCGGATCGAGCGCCTGGTCTCCCGGACCATTTCCGCGACACCCACCAGCAGCGCACGCAGATTGTCGTCGAACAGCTCCTCGGGGAGCTCCTTGAACTTCCTTTGCGACTGCCGGTAGTCGATTTCTCCATCGGAAGCAATCAGCGCCTTCGTCTGCGAGACCAGGCTGCTGGGGATGCGCTCGATGTTCCATTCCCCGCTCCAGTGCATGAGGTATTCGGACATGCACCGTTTGCGGGTGGGCACCAGCGCCTCGATCCGGGATCTGTCGTGTGCCGTAAGGTCGGGGAAGACCGTGTAGAGCTCCGGGTTCTGTATGACGCCAGTGTAGATGTCATACCAGGTGTCGCTCGATACGTGCGCCAGCGACTCCCGCGGCAGGATTTCCTTGATGAGGGAAATCTTGTTCTGCTGCAGCAGGTACGAGTCCCATTCGAACTCCGGGTACGCTTCGCGCATCTGCTGCTGGAACGCATCCACGTTCACGCCGTACTGGCCTACGTTCAATACGGTGATGGGGGTGTCGAGTCTTTCGAGCAACATCGCTGATCCTTGTATGGTGTCTGGTCTTCGGCGTCAGGAGCACGGGTCGCATCAGAGCTCCGGCACGCGCTCCTTCACGGGGTCGCTGCTCGGGCGGATCACCTTGTCGAGTCGCCCCGGAACGGGCATCTCCCGCGACATGCCGCTTTCCATGACGTAGATGCGATCGGCCGCATCGAAGTAGCGGTCATCGTGACTGATGACCACCACCGCCTTGTTCCTGGATTTCAGGTACGGCAGCACGTCGTGATAGAAAGCCTTCTTGAATTCCGGGTCCTGATCCGCCGCCCAGTCGTCGAACAGATAGATCGACTTGTCTTCCAGGAGCGCGACCACCAGGGCCAGTCGCTTGCGCTGTCCATCGGAGAGGGAGAGCGTCGAGACGCGGCCATACGTCAGGGTGAGCTTGTGGTCGAGCTGCATCCACTCGAGGTATTTCCGGATCGTGGCCTCGTCCTCGTGCTTCGCCGCGCCGAACAGGCGATCGAACAGATAGAAATCCGTGGAGATCAGCGACAACTGGTTCCGGTACGTCGCGATCCATTCCCGGTCTATCGCCTGCTGACCCAGGCTGACGGTTCCCCCTTCGGGAAAGTAGTGGGCGCTGATGAGCTTGCCGACGGTCGATTTTCCGGAACCGTTGCCGCCCACGATGAAGGTGGTCTCCCCCCTGTGGATCTCGAAGTCGATCGGGCCCACGCCGAAGCCGCTTCGTTCTCCCTCGACCTCGTAGCGATACGACACACCCCGCAGATGCAGCGTCTGCCACAGCGGCAGCTCCTGCATCGTTTGCGCGATCTCCTCCTGCGGCATCTCGGAGAACAGTTTGTCCACGGCCTTCAGGGACACATTGGCCGACACGAGGTCCGGAATCGAGCCGAGGACGACGCTGATCGGAGCGCTGATGTACAGCAGCACCATGATGGCGCCGGTCAGTTCTTCCGGAGAGACGGAATGGCGGTTCACGAAAACGAACGCCGAGAACCCGATGACGAACAGGCTGATCATGTCGCCGTAGTTCATGGCCGATCGCAGGATGGTCAGTCCGCGCTTGTTGGCCCTGCGCACGTCGTCTTCGGAGCGCAGCAGCACTTCCTTCATGTAGTCGTTACGCTTTTCCGCGCACAGTTTCAACTCTTTCACGCCCTGGATGTTGCCCCGGATGCCTTCGTGCAACGTGTCGATCTTGTGGCGCGCGCGACGGAAGAAACGACTCGCCAGCAGCAGAGGAATCTGGAACGTGACCGCCCCGAAGACGATCGCCTTGCAGACGAACCAGAACAGATCCGTGTTGAGGTACAGCAGGAACAGGAGCATGCCGAGCGCGGTGACTCCGCTGATCAGCAGGTCCGGCAAGTGCTGGGCGCCCTGAATCACCGTCTTCACGTCGGTGGTGATGGAGGCGATCAGGCGCGGACTGCCCACCTTCTCCAGCTTCTCGAGCGGCGCCTGCAGGATCGTGTCATAGTACTTCCGGCGCAGCTGCGAGGTGACATCGATGGCCACCCACGAAAGCAGCAGCTGCGAGTAGGTTCTCGCCACGATGATCACGATGCACGAGAGGAAGAACAGGGCCGCGAACCGAAAATGGCTGACCTCGAACGAGAAGAACCAGACATTGCCCTGGTTAAGGGCCGGGAAGTCGCCATTGGTCTCGAGGCTGCTCATGACGACCGGGATCAACAACGCGTAACCGATGCCCGTCAGGATCCCGAGCAGCAGCGACAGCACCACCTTGAAGGGGGCCTCGTCGATCAGGATGTTGAATAGTTTCACGCGCGTCCTAGTGAGCAGCAGCGGTGGGTTTCAGGATGAGGATCCGGCCGGTCGTCGAAGCAGATGGCCAGGCCTCGTACTTTCCTTCCGCGAATTTCTCCACCATGTCGTCGTAGTGTTCGCTCATGACATTCCCCGACTGCCCGGTCGAGTTCATCATCCAGTGCTGTCCCGGCGCCGATGCCGAACCGAGCTGCATGATTTGCCGGAAGGCGGGTCCGATCATTTGCACGTACCCGTCCTTTTCGCTGTAGCTGAAGCCGGAAAGATTGACGGTGCTCGGCGAGCCGACCGCGGGCGTACGGCGTTCGAAGAGAAAATCGAGCCCCTTCACGTCACTGAAGGGCGTATGGCGGAAGATGGCCTTCTGCGCACGGCTCCACTGCCAGTCCTCCATGTCCGAGCCCAGCAGGCGCGTCATCTCCCGCGCGGCGTCGGACAGCGCTTCGAGCTTGATGGTCTCGCAGGACTCGTGCTCCGGCGTGTCCCGGCGGTCGCACCAATCGAACGCCGGATCGTGAAGCGCCTGCCGGACGGACTTGGGTTCCATGTCGGTGACGATCTGGTTCATCCGGCGCTGCAGGCGGGGGTTCCCCCAGTAGCCTTTCAGCTTTTCGGAGAGCAATTCCGACCGCAGATGGCGCATCGTGGAATAGAAGATGGTCGCCCCGACGCTTTCCGAACTTGCGTTGCCGTCCCACTTGCGCAGGTAGTCCAGCATTCGCGCCGTCTCGTCATCGTCGGGTTTCACGGCGGTGAGCTCGGACAGCATCGCCTTCGCCTCCAGATCGAGCGTGTCCATCTGGAAGGCTTCGTGATCCTTGATCGAAAGCGGTTTTCCGCTCGCGATCTTCTCCCGGATGAGTTGCTCGATGCGTCGTGCGCGCTCGGGCTGGGCGAAGTCCCCCGAGACGAAATACGGGTAGTCGGCGGCCATCATGCGGTTGTTGGCCGACACGATGTAGCCGGACTCCGGATTGAAGATCCGCGGCATCTGGTCGTCGGGGATGAAACCCCGCCAACCGGCGGACTCGTCCCAGGCCGGCACGGGCATCATGCCCTCGCCGCGGCCGCGCAACGGGATCTTCCCGACGCCGAGGTATCCGATGTTCTGCTGGTCGTCGATGTACAGCAGATTGAGCGCTGGCGAGAGCACGCTCCGCATGGCGGTTCTCACGGCTTTGGAGTCGCCGGCGTAGTTCAGCTGGAAGAAGCCATCGTACGAGGTGTCCTGCGCGGAGTCGCCCACCCATCCGAGCGACAACGGCTCCCCGGTAATGCCCGTGACATCCGAGATCACCGGCCCCTTGTCCGTGCGACGCACCAGGATCTTCACGGGCGCAAGCGCTTCGCGCAGCACGGCCGGGAAATCCGCCTTCACCTGGATCGTTTCGACATGACCGTCGAACTTTTTCCACGCATCCCCGCGGCGATACAGCGTGCTGTCTTCCTCGTTCACTTCCTCGTAATAGAGATCCATGGTGTCGGCCATCATGTTGGTCACACCCCAGGCGACGTGCTCGTTCCGACCGAGCATGACCACGGGCAGACCGACCAGGCTCATGCCGGACGAGCGCAGGCGCGCGCCGTGAATGTCCACCGGGTACCACAACGAGGGCATGTCGAGCCCCATGTGCGGGTCATTGGCGATCGTGGCGAGACCGTTCGGCGAATATTTCGCCGCGACGACCCAGGCGTTGCTGCCGATCTGCTTGCCGCCCACGTGCCAGCGGGTTTCGGCTTCGGTATAGGCTTCGCCGAGCGCCGCCATCTGTGTCTGGCGAAATGACGTGGCCGCCACGCTGCTCTGGGGCAGCGATTCTGGCCGGCCAAACAATATCCGGTACTGCTCGGCCGGCAGTTTCTGCGCCACGAGATATCGATTGAGGTCCTGCTGATAGCTGCCCGACAAACTCAGCGCGAACAGTTTGACTACCGCCAGCGAATCCGCGGGGCGCCACCGCTGGGGTTTGATGCCGAGCAAGCCGAACTCGACGGGCAAGGGATGCCCTTCCGCCAACCACGCGTTGACGCCCGCGGCATACGCCACCAACGACTGACGGCCGGGTTCGGACAGCGCGCCGACCGAGATCTCCGCATTGCGGTAGAGGCCAAGGGTGCGCATGTAGATGTCGATCGGGACTGCGCTCTTGCCGAACGCCTCGGCCAACTTCCCCTGCGCCATTCGCCTCTGCCGCTCCATCTGCCACAGGCGATCCTGCGCATGCACGTAGCCCATGGCGAAGAACGCGTCCCGATCGTTGTCGGCCGCGATGGACGGCACGCCGCTTTCATCGCGGGTGATGCGGACATCGGAATGGACTCCGGCCAACCGCCGGCTGCCTTGCGATTCCGGCAGTGTTGCAGCGAGCGAACGGTGAGCCTGATAGAGCCCGAAGGAGACCGGGACGATCACGATCGCCGTGAACAGTGACAACACTGCGTGGGATCGAAAGATCCGGTAAAGACGCTGCACGAAATTGATCGAAAGTCCCTGCTCCACCACGCCGCTTCCTCTTTCCGACTTGCTCGATGGCAGCCTGCAAGGAAGGCGGCCTCAACTTTCTGGCTCCGCACGGCGCAGACGCGCCGTGCACCGGAAGCCCCTGACCACACACATCCGTGTGTGTGGCGACGCGGCTCGTCGCCAATGCAGGAGGTGAAGACCGATCTGCGCCTTCACGCAGACCGGATCCTTCCCAGGCGAATGAGCCTCGCCGACTACAACTGGGCGAACTTGAGCCCGCGACGATTCTGCGTGACCACCCGGTTGTGGGAGGAAGGGTCATCGCCGGCGACCACGACCACCCCGAAGTTATCGAGGGAGATGCGGCTGCCGTACTCTTCCACGTGATCGGAATCCGGGTAGACCTGCACCGAGGCAGGCACGTAGCGGGCAGCGAAGCCCAGGCGGGTCTTGTCCGTCGTGGAATTCGGGTGGGACGCGTGCATGCACGTCGACCAGAAGATCACGAACTGACCGGCGCGCATCACCATCGACGCGGCCTTCGACTCATCGGGCCGCCAATCCGGATCTTTCTGGAGATTGCGGTAGTCGTAGCCGAAGAAGCCTCGCTTGATGCCGTCCTTCTCGAGCTTGTTGACGTTCTCGGGCTCGTACTTCATGCCCTTGGACTCGTCATAGAACATTTCTTCATGCGTGCCGGGCATGAAGCGCAGGCAGCCCATTTCCTCGGAGGCGTCGGTCAGCGCCGTCCAGACGGTGATCGCGCCGCCGAACCGATCGTTCTGCGGCCAGATGATCTGCGGCTTGCCCGAGGCATGCGCGAATGTGTCGGCCTGGTGCCAATCGGTTCCTTCGTCGCCCGGGTACTTGGGGAACAGCTCGGAACGCCAGCAGATCAGGTCCGGGCCGAGGATGTCGGACACCTTGTCGACGATTTCGCGGCGCATGATGTGCTCGCTCAGATCGTTGACGTCCAGGTGGCGGTCATAGCCCGCGATCACGCTCTTGTTGTCGAGTTCGTAGGCCGCGTGGGAACGATCGAACAGTTCCGCGCGAATGCGCTTGTACTTGGCCTTGATCTCTTCCGCATCGTACAGATCGAATGGGCCGACGAAACCGTTCGCTCTGAAGCTCGCCTGCTGTTCCTGCGTCAAACCAAATTTCTTGCTCATGTGAATCCACCGCTCCGTTCGATTGCGCTTATGATTTGGGATCAGCCGACCGCGGCGACTTCGACCGCGGACTTGGCTTCGATATAGGCCGCGACCCACCCGTCGATCATCGGATTGGCCATGAGGTGCGAAGTCGGAACCGTCACGCCCAACTTTTCCTCGATCTGCAGCTGCATGTCGATCACGGTGAGTGACGACACGCCCGCTTCGAAGAAATCCTGGTCGCCGGACAGATGCGCCAAGTTCGGCTTGGACTGGATCACGCCTAGGACAATGGTGCGTACATCAGCGTCGGACATTTTTCTCTCCTGAACGATTGCATTCATTTGCTTGTCGGGTGCATCAGCCAGTTGGAACAGCGGACTCCCTGATCCGCTGTCGATCGATCTTGCCGTTCGTGTTGATCGGCAGATGGGTACTCAAACGAATCAGGTCGGGAACCATGTGGGCCGGCAGTTCTTCGGCCAGTGCCCGCTTCACTTCGGCCACCGTGGTCGCGCCTTCCGCATCCAGCAGCAAGTCGGCGATCAGGTGCTGATCGCCGTTGTCGAATTTCTCCACCATCACGACGGCGTCCACGACGTGATCCAGTTTCAGCAAGGTGGCCTGCACTTCTTCGAGCGCCACCCGGTAGCCGCGAATCTTCACCTGGTTGTCGCGTCGACCCCGGAATTCGATTTCACCGTTCGCGTTGCGAAGCACCAGATCGCCCGTGCGGTAGATGAGGCCGTCTGCGATGGACGGATCGCGGAAGAATGCAGTGCCGAGTCCGTCATCGTTCAGATAGCCCAGCGCCACACCAGAGCCGGAAGCGTAGAGCTCGCCGATCTCGCCGTCCGCGACCGGCTGCAGCGCCTCGTCGAGGATGTGCACCCGGGTTCCGGAGATGGCCGTGCCGATGGGCACGCAATCGGTCGGGCGATTTGCCGTCGTCATGCGGTGGCAGCAGGTGAACGTGGTGTTCTCCGTCGGTCCGTAGCCGTTGATGAGCACCAGCTCCGGCATCGCATCCAGGACCTGGTTGACCACCTTCGGGTAGAGAACATCGCCGCCCGCCAGCAGCACCTTGATTCCCTGCAGCGAGGTCAGGAAGCGCGTGGCGATCAAGTGGAACAGCGCGGCGGTCAACCAGAGGATCGTGATCCGCTGCTCGCGGATTTCCCTGGCGAACAGACTGGGGTCGAACGTCGTGCCGGAATACAGCACGAGCGTGCCGCCATTCAGCAGCGCGCCCCAGATCTCGAAGGTGGACGCATCGAACGAGATCGGTGCGAATTGCAGGATGCTGTCGTATTCCGAGACCTCGATGTAGTTGGAGTGCTTCACGAGGCGAATGACGGCGCGATGGGGAACCACGACGCCCTTCGGCTGACCCGTCGAACCCGACGTGAACATCACGTAGCAGCGATCGTCGGGCTCCCCTTCGATCTCGAGGTTGCCGGAATTCTCCGCGGAGAAAAGGTCCGCCGAGCGGCCGTCGACGATGTGTCTGCCCAGCGCCAGCGATTCATGGATCTCGTGATCCGCGATCACCACGCTGACTCGTGCGCCATCCAGACACTTCGAGTTGCGGGCCACGGGATTGTGGCCATCCAGGGGCAGATAGGCACCCCCGCACTTGAGGACCGCCAGGATCGCGACTATCTGCTCCGGGGAACGCGACATCATCACGGCAACCACGTCGCCCCGAGCGACTCCGCACGCGGACAAGCGAGATGCGACCTGGTTGGCGCGGGCGTTCAGCTCCGCATACGTGAGCGCGACGTCGGCGCATCTCAGGGCAATGGCCTGCGGGCGCCTGGAAGCCTGGGCTTCGAACATGCGCGAGATCGACGCATGCGGCTCGTTCTCATGCGACACTTTGGTGCGCTCCAGCCAGGAAATCGCGAGTGATCCCCAGGACTCGGGTGGCTTCACGCAGCAACTCGTAGTGATCTCCCTCGGGCTCGATCACGATCGACGAATTCCTGATGTGTTTCTGGATTTGCACCGAACTGTGGACGTTGGTCTGCAGATCCCGCTCGCAAGCGACCAGGAGCGTGCGCTTGTTGACCGTCGATGCAAGCTCCTGGAAATTCGTGGAGCGATACGACAGGTAGTTGAGCGCGTAGCGATGAAAGAAATGGGCCTGCGAAAACGGCAATTTGATGCCTTCTGGGACCGGGCGCGCGCTCAACAGCTTGTGCTGGTCCGGCAGCCGATCAAGAATGAACTTCGCCGTTTTCGGGTCTTTCGAAGCCATCGGCAGGAGGCTGTCGATGTCGCGACCGAACTGGGTGACGCAAGCCGATTGGCTCAGCAAGGCATAGTCGCCGCTGACCAGCACCAACTCGCCGAATCGATCCGGGTGGAGATTCACCGCCGCCAGGGCAATCCCGGCTCCCGAGCAATAGCCCACGACGTGCGCCTGCTCGACTTCGCAGGCATCCAGAACGGCAAACAGATCGGCGACATGGCGCTCGACCGTGAGCTCCTTCCCGCTCACCGGATGTTCCTCGGGCGCGAGGATCAACCTCGCCTCCCAGCAGATCACGCGGAAGGCATCCTGGAAGTGATCGATGAACGGCTGCGCGATGTCGAGCCTGAGACCGAACGGAATGACGAACAGGAGAGCCGGCTTCTCGGACGAAAGATCGCTGCACGAGTAGCGTATCTGCACGCCATCGCAGGTTGTCGTCAGGTGTTCCAAGATCACCATTCCCTTGGTCTAGTTGGTGAATCGTTTTTCGTCCGCTACGATGGGCAGCTGAGCGCTGCGTCACCAATCCAGCGATACAACCGTACTATCCCGCAAGGCAAATTGCAATACACCCTGAATTACGGATGAATCAACGCAGGGCACGGCGCGTTCCGGCAGGTCTCATGGCCCTCGGCATTCCGCGGCCCGGGCGATCGGGCCGACGTCCTGACCCATGCGGTGAGCAGGCACGTTGCAAGCAGGGGTGTCGCCGCCTGATCCGTCGACGGGCCGATGGCAGCTCGTGTCGTGCCCACTGTCCCGCCCCTGCGGCCCGCATTACGCCGCCACCCGGCCCGCTTTCGAGCCGGGCGGCAAGTGGCATGGTCGATGGCGTCTCCGGGTTCGCCAGACGGCGCGAATCGACCCGGCATGGCCCGGGATGATGCCGTCACGGTTTCTGGGATAATCGCCGGTCGCCCCTGTCCGCCCCGCCGGAGTCTGCCCGTTGAGCGTGTCCCCGGCCGAAACCGGCCTGTTCTCGACCCTGCCCGAGGGGGTCTTCGGCCCGCCGGCGTCGCCCAACCGCCGGCACTACTGGCGGCTGCTCTGCCGCCTGTTCGACGAATTCTTCGGCCCCGACGCACCGCTGCCGCCCAGCACCGGTTTCCTGCGCCGGGAGATCGTCGCCGCGCTGGAACGCTACCTGCTGACCGACGACCCGTGGGAGGCCGACGACGGCGAGCCGCCGGACACGCCGCTCGCGACCCGGGCGCAGTCGGTCTACGACCGCTTTCGCCAGGCCGGCTGGCTGCGGCAGGAACGCATCGGTGCCCGCGAGATGGTGTCGATGACCCATCCGGTGTCGCGGCTGCTGGGCCTGCTGGTCGAGTTCGCCGAGCGCGGGCCGACGTTCCTCGGCGCCAAGGTGCGCTCGATCGAGCTGCAGTTGCAGCAGGTGGCCGAAGGCCACGCCCAGGGCGACATGCTGGACGAGGCCGCCGAGCAGGCCCGCCACCTGCTGGCGCACGTGGCGGCGCTGGGCGTGCAGGTCCGCGATCTGATGCCGGAACTGAGCCGCGCCGAATCGACCGCGGCGTTCGCCCGGCACCTGTTCGAGCGCTACGTCGGCGAGCTGTTCGTCGGCGACTACGCCGAACTGCACAACAGCGACCATCCGCTGGCGCGGCGCACGTCGATCCTGGCGATGGTGCGCGAGATCGAACACGGCCCGGCCCGCCCGCGGCTGCTGGACTGGTACGCCGCGCACGTGCCCGGCGGCGACGCCGAGCGTGCCGCGCTGCGGTTCTCGCGCAGCCTGCGCCGCCTGTACGAGCTCGACCGGCTGGACGACTACCTCGCCCGGCTCGACGACGACATCCGCCAGGCCAACCGCCGCGCGCTGGCCTTCCTCGATTACCGCCTGCGCGCCCCGGACCGGCTCGATGCCCTGCTCTGCCGCGCCTGCCGCGGCGCGCTCGCCGCACCGGAAGGCGAGCTGCGCTCGCCCGTCGCGCTAGGCGGATTGATGGACGAGACCCGCCTGCGTCCGCCGAAGGCGCGACCGCGGCCGATTCCGCGCACCGCCAACGCGCAGGCCGAACCGACGCCCGAGCAGCTGGCGCGGCTCAACCTGCTGCGCCGGATCAAGCGCGCCCGGCTGGTGCTGCCCGAAGACCTCGTTCGCTACCTCGACCGCCAGTGGCGCGACCGCGGCGAACTCGATTCGCAGGCGCTCGAGATCGCCACGATCGAGGATTTCCGCGCCTACCAGACCCTCATCACCCTCGCTCTGCGCAGCCGCCGCGCCGGCGGCCTGCGCCGCGACGATCCCCTGCACCGCCTGCTGCAGGGCTTCCGCATCGCGCTGGTCGAGGGCGAACACGCCGACAACGCCCATCTCCGCGGCCCGCGCTTCGTGCTGCGCCGCGAGCCGGGCCGCACAGGAAAGACCGCTTCCGCATGAAACGCACCTGGTCCCAGCTCAGCCAGCTTTCCGGCGGCACGTACATTCCGCAGGACTTCGAACGCGCCGCCTACCGGCTGGTCACCGAACAGGTGCTCTACGCCAGCGACCGCGGCACCAAGAACGCCTACCACCTCGTCGACACCTGGTTCGGCGACTTCGCCGCCGCGCTGGAACCGCTGGGCGTGCGGCTGGAGCGCAACGCGCACTACCGTTACGTCGTCGCCCTGCCGTCGCACGGCGAAGGCACCGCAGTCTCGCTGGACCAGACGCTGCTGCTGCTCGTGCTGCGCCAGCGCTACGACGCGGCGATGCGACAGGGCCAGATCGAGGACCAGGGCGAGGTCCACGTCGACCTGCCCGAGCTGCAGGAGGCCTACGCCGACCTGACCGGCCGGCCCATGCCCGACATCGGCACGCTGCGCGAGACCCTGCGCGCGCTGCGCCGGTGGTCGGTGGCGCGCGTGGTCGACTGCGAACCCGACGACCCGCAGCCGTTCCGGATCGTGGTGCGGCCGGCGATCGTGGAGATCGTCGGCGCGCAGTGGCTGCAGCGCCTCGACCAGCACAATCGCGACGACGAGGATGGCGGCGACGGCGACCTCGCCATGGCCGACGACCCGATCGACGACGAGACCGGCACGCCGGCGGAGGACGCGCATGCGCCAGCTTGAGCGGGTCCATCTGGTCCAGTTCTTCCTGTTCGAGGCGGAGACGCTCGAGCTCGACGCCACCACCGCGATCATCGCGCCGAACGGCGCGGGCAAGAGCGCGCTGCTCGATGCGCTGCAGATCGTGATGCTGGGCGGCGACCGCAACACCATCCGCTTCAACGCGCAGGCCGGCGGCAGCCATCGCGCCCGCACCATCCGCGACTACTGCCTCGGCGTGTACCGGGCCGGCGACGACGGCCGCGTGCGCAAGACGGCGACGACGTACATCAGCCTCGTGTTCAGTGACACGATCACCGGCGAATGCCTGACCGCCGGCGTCGCGCTGGGCGCGTCGGAGGACGAGCCGGACCATCGCGTCCACGGGCTGTACATCCTCCCCGGGGTCGCGCTGACGCTGGCCGACCATCTCGAAACCCAGGGCGGCCGTGAGCTGCCGCTGACCTGGGCGCAGTTCCGCACCGCGGCCGCCGCGCACTGCAAGACCGCCGGCAGCAAGCCGGAACTGCACGCGACCAGCGAACGCTTCCTGCGCGACCTGCTGCTGCACCTGCGGCCGGGCGGCAACCTGCACATCGACCCGGTCGCCTACCGCAAGGCGTTCCAGAACGCGCTGAATCTGCAGCGCGTCAGCGACGTCGACCACTTCGTGCGCACGCTGGTCGCCGAGGAGCGCCCGACCGACATCGCCCGCTTCCGCAGCCTGCTCGAGGGCTTCCGCCAACTGCGCGAGAAGATCGAACAGGTCGCGCAGCGCATCGGTGCGGCCGAAGTCGTGGAGCAGCAGTACCGCAAGGTCGCCGCGCATGCCACGCGCGCCGCCTCGTGGCGCGCACTCGCCGCCGAATACCGCCGCGATGCCCACGGCGAGCAGGTCGATGCGGCCGAAGAGGCGCTGACTGCTCTGCAGGATGCGTCCACGCGCATCGCCCGCCAGCTCGATCAGGCGCGCAGCGACCGCGGCAGCACCCGGCAGCAGGCCGAGGACGCCCAGCGCCGGCTGCAGGGTACCCGTGGTTACCGCGAGCAGGCCTCGTTCGACGAGATCGCCGGCCGCGACCGCGACGAGATGGCCCAGCTCAAACGCGAACTGATGCGCAACGCCGGCTACGTCCGCGATGCGCTGGCCAGCGCCGCGAAGCTGGAACTGCCCGGGCTCGACGCCGAGGCACTGGTCCGTGCCGCCGCCACCTGGGGCGCGCTGTACACGCAGCTCGCGAGCCTCGCCGACGACGCCGGCATCGACCACGCGCCGGAAGCGCTGCACGCGCAGCTGATCGACGCCCTGCGCGCTGCCGCGCCCGCGATGGCGCACATCGCCGCGCGTGCGCACGAGGCGCGCAGCGAACTCGAACAGGCGCGCCAGCGCGAGAAGCTGGCCGCGCAGAACCAGAGCCGCCTGCAGTCGGGCCGTGCCGAGCTGCGCGCCGACGTGGTCCGGCTGATGAGCTATCTCGAAGAGGCCGACATCCCCTGCCGCCCGGTCTGCGACCTCGTGCAGGTCAGCGACCCCGACTGGCAGGGCGCGATCGAGGCCTACCTCCGCACCCACGTCGAGGCGCTGCTGGTGCCGGCCGAGCACGAACAGCGCGCGGTCGCGCTGTATCGCGGGCTCAAGGGCCATCGCTCGGTCTACGGGGTCAAGCTCGCGCTGACCAGCCAGGTGCGCAGCGCCCGCGAATCGAAGCCGGCCGGGGGCCGCGTCGCCGCCCTGCTCCGCGGCGACGCCGATGCCGTGGCCTACCTGCGCCAGCAGCTCGGCGACCTGCGCTGCATCGGGACCGAGGCCGAGGTCGTCGCGACCCGCCACGGCCTGACCCGCGACGGTCTGGTGACCAAGGGCGGTGGCGTCGAACGCCTGCGCCTGCCCGGTGCCGGCGAACTGAGGATCGGCGCCTCCGACCAGCGCGAGCGGCTGAAGCTGCTGCGCGAGGACGGCGAGCGCACCGGTCGCGAGATCCGCCGGCTGGAGACGATCTGCAGCGCCCTCGAAGCACGGGTCGGCGACTGGGCCCGCATCGGCGGTCCGGAGCACGCCGCACAGGCGGTCCACGACGTGCTGCTGCGCCATCGCGAAGCCGCGGCGCGCTACGCCTCGCTGCGCGATCAGCTGGCCGCGATCGCCGATCCCGACCTCGTCCGGCTGACCGAGCAGGCGCACGCGCTCGACGCGCGCTGCCGCGAGCTAGACGCGCAGGTCGAACGGCTGGTGGGCGAGGACGCGGTCCTCCGCGGCAAGGTCGGGGATGCGCGCGCCCTGCTCGAACGCCTGAATGCCGAGAGCGACGCCATCGCCCGCGCCGCGGTCGAGGCGTTCCGCCATCCCGACGTCGATCCCAACCTCGTCGAACAGCATCGCGACGATCTCGACGAGAAGCATCCGGAGCTTTCCGACCGCATCGACCACTGCCGCCGGCGCGCCGACGATGCCGACAAGGCCCTGCAGAACGTGCTGCCCGACGCCTGGTCGGGGCTGGCGCAGTACGCGAAGGACCACGGCGTCGGCTTCGACGTGGAGCCGCAGGACTGGCGCCGCGCCGGCGCGCTGCTGCAGGCCGAGATCGCCTACCTGCGCGACACCGAACTGGTGCAGCACCAGACCCACGCCGACGAGGCCTACGGGATCGCGGTCGAGACCTTCCGCAGCAACGTCGCCTCGGCGCTGTACGACAACTTTAAGCGGCTGGAGCAGCAGATCCGTACGCTCAACCGCACCCTCGCGCAGAGCCCGGCCTTCTCCAACGACGAGCGCTACCAGTTCCGCTGCGAGGTGGCGCCGGAGTTCCGCGAGCTGCACCGCTTCATCCTGCGCGTGGCCGACGTCGGCGAAGCCGACACGCTGTTCGGCAGCGCCGGCGAAGTGCCGGCCGCGTTCCGCGACATCGTCGAGGACCGCGTCGGCGGCCGCGGCAGCGCGCCTTCGCCGCTGGACGACTACCGCCGCTTCTTCGTGTTCGAGGTGAACATCCGCCAGGGCGAACGTGTCATCGGCACGCTCAGCGAACGCATGCGTTCGGGCTCGGGCGGCGAGCACCGCGCGCCGATGTACGTGATCGCCGGCGCCGCGCTGGCCGCTGCGTACGGCAAGCGCGACGGTGAACTCGGCGGCCTCGGCCTGATCAT
>JBQCJG010000058.1:0-7950 GCA_051952955.1 Lysobacteraceae bacterium
GGCCGGTCGGCGGGGTTGGAGGGCCCGCGGCGGGGGGTGACGTCGTCGCCGGTTCCCGGCCCACCCGCGCCGCACGACGGGACGGCGGTCCTGCCGCCCGCGCAGGCCGAGGCCCTGCGCGCGGCCTACGCCACGCCGCCGCGGGCGTACCACCATTTCGGCCACGTCATCGAGACGCTCGCGCACTTCCGCAGCGTCGCCGAGGGCCCGGGATGGCAGGCGCCGGAGACGGTCCGGCTGGCGCTGCTCTACCACGACGCGGTGTACGTCCCGGGCCGCAAGGACAACGAGGCGCGCTCCGCCGATCTCGCCCGCGCGCATCTGCGGCGATGGCCGCCGCTCGCCGATGTCGACGCCGATCGCGTGGCGGCGCTGATCCTGCTGACCGCGCGCCACGGCGGGCTGCACCGCGGCGACTTCCCCGATTCGCCGGAAGGCGAGGACACGCGGCGATTCCTCGACTGCGACATGGCGATCCTCGGCGCCGCACCCGACGCCTTCGCCGCCTACGATCGCGCCATCGCCGAGGAATACCGCGCGGTGCCGCGCTGGCTGTACCGGCGCAAGCGCCGCGCGTTCTTCCGGATGCTGCTCGACGCCGAGCGCATCTTCCTCAGCGATTTCTTCCGCGACCGTTTCGAGGCGCAGGCGCGCCGCAATCTCGAAACCATGCTCGCGGGCGGCGGTAAGATCGCCGGATGACCCTGCCTGACGACGTTTCCGCAGCCGACGCTGCCCTTTCGATCGCGCACGTCGCGGCCTACCGGTTCACGCCCGTGGCCGATCCCGCAGCGCTCGCCGACCGGCTGCGCGCCTCCGCCGAAAGCAAGGCGCTGCGCGGCACCGTGCTGGTCGCGCCCGAAGGCCTGAACCTGTTCCTGGCCGGCGCGCCCGATGCGATCGCCGGTTTCCTGTCCGAACTGCGCGCCGACCCGCGCTTCGCCGACCTCGCGGTCCGCGCCACGCGCTGCGCCGCGATGCCGTTCGCGCGGCTGAAAGTGAAGGTGAAGGCCGAGATCATCGCCTTCCGCCAGGACGACGCCTCGCCGCTCGCGGCGCGCGCGCCTTCGGTCGCACCGGCGACGCTCGCGCGCTGGATCGCGCAGGGTGCCGACGACGCCGGCCGCCGCCTGGTGCTGCTGGACACGCGCAACCGCGAGGAGGTCGACCACGGCACCTTCGACGGTGCGCGCGTGCTGCCGATCGACAACTTCGTCGACCTGCCGGCGGCGGTGCTGGCCGAACGCGAGGCGCTGGCCGACGCGACCGTCGTCAGCTTCTGCACCGGCGGCATCCGCTGCGAGAAGGCCGCGCTGTGGATGCACGCGCAGGGCCTGGACAACGTGCTGCAGCTCGACGGCGGCATCCTCGGTTATTTCGAGGCGGTCGGCGGCTTCGGCTACCGCGGCGGCTGCTTCGTGTTCGATGACCGCGTGGCGCTCGATCCCGGCCTCTCGCCCGTGCCGGCTCCCGTTCGCGCCGGCGAACGGGCAGAATTCGCTTCCGGCACACACTGAACGAGGGGCACCCGAACGATGGCGGACATGGGCTGGATCGGACTGGTGCTGGCCATCGTCGCGGCGTATTTCGCGATCAAGGTGGTCAAGTTCCTGTTCAAGCTGCTGTGGTGGGGCATGGTGCTGGCCGGCGCGTACTGGTTTTTCGCGCCGATGCTTGACTTGCCGCGGCCGTTCGGCTGAGGCCTGCCGCGATGGGCGAACGCGATCCGCGCGTCGATGCCTACATCGCGAAGGCCGAGCCGTTCGCGCGGCCGATCCTCGAACACCTGCGCGCGCTCGTGCATGCGACCTGTCCGGATGCCGATGAAACCATCAAATGGGGCATGCCGTTCTTCGTCTCCGGCGGCGCGTCGCTGTGCCACATGGCTGCGTTCAAGCGCCACGCCGCGTTCGGGTTCTGGCGCCATGTCGAGGTGATGGGCGGCGAGCGTCCGGCCGAAGGCATGGGCAGTTTCGGCAGGCTGGCGACGCTCGACGACCTGCCGCCGGAGGACGCGCTCGCGGCGCTGATCCGGCGCGCCGCGGCGCTGAATGCGTCGCGCACGAAACCGGCCCGCGCGACCGCGAAAAAGACGCCCGCGCCGCTGCCGGAGATGCCCGCCGACTTCGCCGCGGCGCTCGATGCGGCACCGGCCGCACGCCGCGCCTGGGACGCCTTCGCGCCGAGCCACCGCCGCGAATACCTCGACTGGATCCTCGGTGCGAAGCGCGCCGAGACCCGCGCGAAGCGCATCGTCCAGGCCATCGAATGGCTGGCCGAGGGCAAGTCGCGGAACTGGAAACACGAGAAACGCTGAGGCGGCGCGGCAGGCGTCGCGCCGCGCTGCGATACGCGACGCGCCCGGTCACGGCGCGGTGTCGACCCGCAGCACCGGATACAGGCCGAAGCGTTCGTCCCAGGCGCTGTGGCGGCGGTAGAAGAACGCGAGGCGCGCGGCGGGATCGGCGGCGAACTTCGGGTCGTCCTTCAGCTTCTGCGCGAACGCGGCCTTCAGCGCCGGATCGCGCGCCAGCATGTCGCGGGCCACGTCCTCGGCGACGTAGTCCTCCATGTATTCCTTCTGCTCGAAGGCGTTGTTGAATGCGCCCCACGCGAGCAGCGAATCCGGCGCCTGCGGTTCCAGCAGCATCATCAGCAGCCGCGCCTTCGGCTGCGCGATCGGCACGAACAGCGCACCGGCGCCGACGTCGCGGGTCTCCGGCGCCCACGCGCCCTCGACCGTGAGGCGCTGATGGCTTTCGGTCGATGCGGCGGAGAACGTCGGCGTCTCGTCGCGGAACGCCCGCACCGCGAGCGCGGGACGCGCGGCGTCGAGGCGCGAGAACGCGATGCCGTGCTGCTGCAGCTTGGCGGCGACCGACCCGGCCCATGCCGCCGGCACCACGTAGCCCGCCTTCGGCGCGTCGATCACCAGCGACGGCACGATCTCGTCGCGCAGCGGCAGCTTCCACACCTGCGGCTTGGTGTCGTCGTAGCGCATCATCAGCGCGCCGGACACCTCCGACGGCGTGCGCGTGTAGGCGTAGCCGAGGAAGTCGATCGTGCGGACCTTGTCGGTCGCCTTCCACGTCAGCGGCACGGCGTTGCCGCCGAGCGCGGCCGCGCGAGTGTCGGCGGCGTCCGCGATGCGGCGCCAGTCCGCGCCGTGCGCGGCGGTCAGGTCGAGCACGGCGAGCACGGCGTCATGGGTGATCTTCACCCGCGTGGCGTAGTCCTTCCACGAATGCGTTTCGACCAGCATCGCCAGCCGGTTGCGCAGCAGGAAATAGCCGGTGGAGAAGCGCGGCGGCGACACGCCGTCGGCGAAGCCGGAGGTCGGGTCGTCGGTCTCGACGAACGACGGGTAGAACGGCACCGGCAGCGACCCGCGCCTGCGCAGGCGCTCCAGCGTGCCGTCGCGCAGCTGCAGGCCGGCGCCGCGCAGGCCGTCGTCGCCGGCGTGCAGCGGTTCGACCTGGATCGACACGTCGTGGCGGAACTTGGCGCCGTCGGTGACGTGCAGGTCGATCGTCGCGATCGGATCCCATGCGTTCTCCAGCGCCAGCATCGCCTGCATCTCGGGCGCGTCGGCCTTCACGTAGTCGCGGTTGAGGTTGAAGTTCTGAGCGGTGACGCGCCAGCCCATCGCCTCCGGGCCGACCTGGTTCGGCCGGTTCCAGCGGCCGAAGCGCTCGTGGCCGTCGACGTTGAAGACCGGCACGAACACCAGCACGAGTTTGTCGAGCGCGCCCTTCGCGGCCTGGCCGTCGAGCACTTCGCGCAGGGCGAGGAAGCCCGCGTCCTTGCCGTCGATCTCGCCGGCGTGGATGCCGCCCTGCACCAGCAGCACCGGCAGCCCGGCGGCCTTCGCCTGCGCCGGCGTGAACGCGCCGCGGCGGCTGGCGACCAGCGCCTTCATCGGCCGGCCTTCCGGGGTGGTGCCGAAGTCGATGCAGCGCACCGCGTCGGGATACCGCTGCGCGAAGGCATCGCACAGCGCGATCACCTCGGCGTAGCGACCGGTGCGGACGAAGCCGCTGCGTTCGGCCTCCGTGGTCAGCGGGTCGGCAGCGTGCGCGGGCAGCGCGGCCGACAGCGCGAGCGCGAGGGCGGCGAGGGCGGGCAGGGCGGTCGTGCGCATGGGCGTTCACGTGGGTGGGGGACGATCGCGCATTGTGCCGCGATCCCGGCGCCCGGGTGCCTGTCGATGGTCATGCGCGACCGGCCGGGAGGCTGTGCGACACTGCGATTTTCCAGACAGGAGTCGCCATGACCGCGTCGTCCCACATCCTGTACTACACGCCCGGGTCGGCCAGTTTCCTCGTCCACTGGCTGCTGCTGGAGGTCGATGCGCCGTACACGCGGGTGCTGGTCGACACCGCCGTCGGCGAGCAGAAGCGACCGGAATACCTCGCGCTCAACCCCAACGGCGTGGTGCCGACGCTGTTGATCGATGGCGTGCCGCATTACGAAGCCGCTGCGCTGGCGATGTACCTGGCCGATGCCTATCCCGCCGCCGGCCTCGCGCCCGCGCCGGGCAGCGCCGAGCGCATCGACTACACGCAGTGGATGTTCAACCTCGCGAACATGGTGCAGCCGCTGTTGCGGCAGTGGTGGTATCCGCACGAGCCGGCCGGCAGGGACAATGCCGACGCGGTGCAGGCGCACGTGGGGCCGCAGATCGAGGCGCACTGGGAGCGCATCGACGCGCACCTCGCCGCGCGCGGTCCGCATCTGCTCGGCGAGCGCCTGACCGCCGCCGATTTCTACCTCCTCATGCTGATGCGCTGGGCGCGGAAGATGCCGAAGGAAGCGATCGCGTGGCCGCATCTGGCCGCGCTGGCCGAGCGCCTGAAGACGCGTCCGTCGTTCGCCGCGGTGTACCGCCGCGAGGGCCTGAGCGAATGGGCGTGACCGCGCGGGACGACGCCGCGGCGCGGCTGCCGCGCCAGATCCCCTACATCATCGGCAACGAGGCCTGCGAGCGCTTCAGCTTCTACGGGATGCGCAACATCCTGGTGAGCTTCCTCACCGGCAGCGTGCTGCTGGCCTACCTGCCCGTCGCCGAGCGCGAGGGCATGGCGAAGGAGGTCTTCCACAGCTTCGTGATCGGCGTGTACTTCTTCCCGCTGCTGGGCGGCTGGCTGTCCGACCGCTTCTTCGGCAAGTACAACACCATCTTCTGGCTGTCGCTGCTGTACTGCGCCGGCCATGCCTGCTTGGCGGTCTTCGAGCACGACCGCACCGGCTTCTACACCGGCCTGTTCCTGATCGCACTGGGCTCCGGCGGCATCAAGCCGCTGGTGTCGGCGTTCGTCGGCGACCAGTTCACGCAGGCCAACAAGCATCTCGCGAAGGTGGTCTACGACGCGTTCTACTGGACGATCAACTTCGGCTCGTTCTTCGCCTCGCTGCTGATGCCGCTGCTGCTCAACGGCTTCGGGCCGGCGGTCGCGTTCGGCGTGCCGGGCCTGCTGATGTTCATCGCGACCGTCATCTTCCGCCTGGGCCGCGACCGGTACGTCGTCGTGCCGTCCGCGCCGCCGGACCCGGATGCGTTCACGCAGGTGGTGCGCACCGCGCTGCGCGGCGGCGCACAGGGGCGCGGTCCCGGCACGTACGTGGCACTGGCGGGCGTCGCGCTGGGGGCGACGCTGCTCGCGGGCTGGGCGCTGGGCGGCGAAGCGTGGCCGGAGAAACTCGGCTTCGTGCCGACGTTCTGCCTGGCGCTGGGCGCGGTGCTCGCGCTGGGCGGCATCGGCACGGCGCTGCAGCTGGAGCGTGCGCGCGGCTTCCACTCGGACGCGGCGGTGGACGGCGTGCGTGCGCTGCTGCGCGTGCTGATCGTGTTCGCGATCGTCAGCCCGTTCTGGTCGCTGTTCGACCAGAAGGCATCGACCTGGGTGCTGCAGGGCAAGGCGATGCAGATCCCGCACGCGGAATGGTGGTGGCCGAGCTGGCTGGTGAAGGACGCCGGGCAGATGCAGGCGCTGAACCCGCTGCTGGTGCTGATGCTGATCCCGTTCAACAACCTGGTGCTGTATCCGGCGCTGGCGAAACTCGGCCTGCGGGTGACGGCGCTGCGCCGGATGGGGGCGGGCATCGCGTTCTCCGGGCTGGCGTGGGTGGTCGCGGGCGTGCTGCAGCTGTGGATCGACGGCGGCGACCCGGTGTCGCTGGCGTGGCAGATCGCGCCGTACGCGCTGCTCACCTTCGGCGAGGTGCTGGTCTCGGCGACCGGCCTGGAATTCGCCTACAGCCAGAGCCCGCCGAACATGAAGGGCGTGATCATGAGCTTCTGGATGCTGTCGGTGACCTTCGGCAACGTATGGGTGCTGCTGACCGGCGCCGGCGTGAAGAGCGCCGGCATGCAGGCGATGGTCGCGTCCTCGGGCGTCAGCGAGACCGCGTTCCTGATGTTCTTCTTCGCCGGCTTCGCCTTCGTGGCGGCGCTGGCGTTCGCGCTGTATGCCCGCCGCTATCCCATGCAGGACCATTACCGTGCGGTCTGAGTCGCGACGCCGACCGGCTCCGACCCCCTTGCGCAGGAGTGTCCGCGAATGACCGGTTACGTCACGCTCGCGCTGATCGCGATCACCGTGGTGGTGTCGTGGCAGGCCTTCGAGAAGCCGCGGCTGCTGAATCGATGGGTCCTGTGGCCGCCGGCGGTCGATCGCCAGGGCCAGTACGACCGCCTGCTGACCAGCGGTTTCGTCCATGCCGACTGGTGGCACCTGATCTTCAACATGGTCACCCTGTACTCGTTCGGGCCGGCCATGGAGAGCCATCTCGCCAGCCGCATCACCGAGATCGGCTACCTGGTGTTCTATCTGTCGGCGGTGGTGGTCGCGATCCTGCCCAGTTACGTCCGCCACAGGCAGGATGCGTCCTACCGCAGCCTGGGCGCTTCCGGGGCGGTGTCGGCGGTGCTGTTCGGCTTCATCCTGCTCGACCCGTGGGCCGGCATCTACCTGTTCCTCATCCCGGTCGCCATCCCGGCCTTCCTCTTCGCCGGGCTCTACCTGGCCTACACGGCGTGGATGGACAAGCGCGGCGGCGACAACATCAACCACAGCGCCCACCTGTGGGGCGCGCTCTACGGGGTGGGCTTCACGCTGGCGTTGAATCCGGAACTGGCCGTCCGCTTCGTCAGGCGGCTGGCCAGCCCCGGATCGTTCTAGGGCTGCCGAGGCGGCGCCGGCGCGTCGTCAGGCCGCGCAGGCGTTGCGGGAGCCCTCGCCGCCGTAGGTCTGCAGGAGGCGCCTCTGGATCACGTGGTCCAGCAACTGGTACTCGCGGGTGGCGGTGTCGCCCTGGCGGGCGAGGTCGTAGAGCCGGGCGACGATGTGGTCGTCGCTGACGTTGGCGGCCGGGGGTTCGATCTGCATGGGCTCCTCGGAGGCGAGAGGTGTGGGACGGGGTCACGCTGCACGGGTGATTCGAAGCAGGACGAAGCAGGAAGCGTGCCACCGGTTCTGCATCCTCGTCCGCGCAGGAAACGTGTCGCGCTGCGTCACATTGCGGCCGTGGAGGGAGGGATCGGCACGTCTCGTCCGTCTCCAGCCGCCACGGGCGAAGGCCGCGCGCCGCGGGCGAATCCGCGAAAATCCCCGATGTTTTCCGCAGGTGCCGCCCGCGCACCTGCGGGCGGTGCCGCCGCCCGACCGCCGTCCGGCGGGAAAGTTCCGCCGACCGCTTCCCAAAAGCCGACATTTGTGGTGTATGTTGCGCGGACTGTTCGAAGCGGGATCACGGTACATCGTGACCCGATGCGGTAGATCCAAGGCAGCAGCCGGCCTCGCGGCCGGGCCCAGACGATCCGCTCATCGTTCGCGTTACCCCTGGCTAGACAGTCGCGGCGCCCGCAAGCGTCGTGTATCCACCCAACTGTTGCATGTGAGGAGTAACACCCATGTCCGATCGTCAGAGTGGCACCGTGAAGTGGTTCAA
>JBQCJG010000059.1:0-5430 GCA_051952955.1 Lysobacteraceae bacterium
CTCCCATGACAGTCGATGTTGTTGCTGCACAGACTGCACTATTGGCATCTATTGAAGATGGGCATGGTCATCGGTTTGGATTTTCGGAGGGGAAATTTTTAAAGTTTGTGCTGACAGTAGGGATTATCTACCATGCGTACGAGGTCTCCGCTGATGAGATTCCTGCTCAGATTAAAGTGGCGCTAGCCGCCCGAGCTTAATAGCAAGTAGCAAACGCGTAAGGCGGGCTTGAGCCCGCCCTGCAAAGGTAAAAGCCGGCTCGGGTGGTGTGTCGGGAAGTGCCCACCGTTGTCGTCCCAGCATCGCACCGTGCTCGGCGCGTCAAGGTCGATGCGAGTTGCTGCGCAAACCTTGACGCGCCTGCGCGCGATGCGGGTTGGGCTCGCCAACGGCGCTCACTCCGGGCGTCGGGCGAAACGGAGTGCCGTCATGTCCAAGCCCAAGTCGCCGCCTGCGTCCCGCGCCGCGGTGTCGAACGTCCTGCTGGTCGAAGTCCCGCCCCAGTTCATCGCCCTGTGCGAAGCCAGCGGCACCCGCCCGCAAGCCGCACTGCGCGGCATGGCCGCCATGGTCTGCGGCCTGCGCTACGACGACGACAACCGGCTGGTGCCGCTGGAAGGCGCGGCCGCGTAAGCTTCACCCGGGCGCAGGTGCTGCCTGCGCCCGGGTGTGGGTCGCACCGTAGGCTGGGTCGTCGACCCAGCGCTTTCCGGACCGGCAATGCGTGGGTGTCTGGCGCCCGGCTCGCGAGTTTCATCAGTGCCGCCGCGATACCCGTTTCCATGTTCTTTCCGAATGTCATGGCGGATCCTGCCAGTCCACGAGGGCGACAATGCGGCTTGCCGAGCAGGTGATCGATTCCATCCGAACGGTGTACCGCGTCGACAAGGACAAGGTCATCGTGTTGTCGAATCGCGAGCTGCGGCGATCCCGCGCTGACGATGGCGGCCGGAAAGATGATTGAACGACGACCTCAGACCAGCCTCGGTCCCCGCTGAACCGTTTCCACGCCTTGCTGCTGCGACGGCGCTTGCATCGTCTGCTCGACGGCCTGCGGTTGCGCAAGTCGGGAAACCTGATCGCTGCTCTGCGCGAGGGGTTGCCCGGCGAGATCGGCGGCGGCGCCGACGGCGGTCCGCGCCCACGGGGCAGTCGGGTCCGGGGTGTCGGTCATGGCCACGGTGCGGCCGTCGGCCGTGAACGCGGCGAACCCGATCTGCTGCAGGCCGCGCGCGCGTGCTTCGGCCGTGAGGCCGCCCGCCAGCTGCCTGCTGAAGTCGTCCGGCTCGCGGCCCAGCGTGCGATCGCGCTCGTGGACCACGCCCAGGAGGGACGCATACATGGCGTGTCCCGGGTGCACTGCATCGTCGAGCAACAGCCCGGCAGGCTGCCTGCGCCCTTGCGGTTGATCGGGAGCACGCTCGTCTTCCTGCGGACGTCCCTGCGGCTGCGCGGGACCAGCGCCAGGCAAGCGCGTCGGCGGCTGCGCATCTCGCAGTTCTTCGGTGGTGTCGGAACCGGCACGCGTGTTGCGGAAGTTCGGTGCGTGCGGATCGATGTGCAACAGCCGGCGCGTCGTGCCGTTCTCGGTGATGTCGAGGTCGGTGGTGCCGTCGCGATTCACGGTCCGCGTGACGTTCTGGCGATCGAGGTCGCTCCAGCGGCCATCGATGCAGGCATGGCCGCGGCCGTCTCGATTCCACATCACGACATCATCGCCGGACGAGAAATAACCTGCGTTTCCTGCCAGCGGCCTGTTCGCAGGGGGCCAGACGTGGGTGTCGCCGGCGTCGAGGGCGTGGATGAGAGCCGTGCCTTGTTCCGGCTGGAGGAACAAACTCTTGACCGTGTCGTACTGCGATGCGGCACTGCCGGTCAGCGTGGTCGGATTGACGAGTGGATCTGCGACGACGCTTTGCCATGCGGCGTGCAGCGGGCTGTCGGGAGATGCGTTCCTGAGGCCGATGAGCACCTCCGTGGCGGCAAGTGCATGCGTGGCGCCCGATTCGATGTAGTCGGGTCGTCCTCGGGCATCGTTGGGAAGCAGTGCGCCGACGGCGCGGGTGACGTCGGCGACGCTGTCCAACTCGCCGTGATCGATCCGACTCACGATGCCGGGGTAGTACGCGCGCCCGGACTGGTTTTCGAGCTTTGCAACGATGGTCGACAGGCGCAGTTGGTCATCCGGCGATGCATTGCGATAAAGCGCAGTGGCTTCGATGCTTTCCAGCGCGGTGCGACGAGGGCCGGTGGTCTCCCGCGTCAGGTGCTCGACCTGCGCCACGTCTCGTGCGTGGATGAACGTGATCCCCTCGTCGCTTTGCAGGAAGGTGCCGAGGCGGGTCTTGGTCACGGCATCGATGTCGCGGCCATTGTCGGCGAGGGACTGGGTGTCGCGTCCCTCGATCTGGTGGCCCGTGCGCGACAGATCGCGAGTCAGCTGCGCGGCCTGGGCATCATCCAGTGTCCATCCCGGATGTGCGGCCGCATTCGCTCTCGACCACGTCTGATAGGCGTCCACGAGCGACGCGGCGATTTCGGGGTGCTGTCCGAGATCGGTCTGGAGCGTTCCGATCGAATAGCCGCTGTTGGCCACCGGGCGCATGATGCGGGTATCCGCCTCGATGTTTCCCGCGAATTGCAGTTTGTTGGAGACGTCACGGCCCGCGATGCTGCCCTCCGAGCCGACCCCGATCGAGAAATAGAGATTCGCTCGGATTTCCGCATCGGACAGAGGTGGTGCGGCCGCGTCGCGGGGCGCGTCGGCACGTGCAGGCAAGGGTTCCGTCATGAGTGGAGTCCTTTCGGTGGAAGCGCAAGGCGGGCCTGGTGCCGGGCCTCAATGCCGTGGGCTGCAAAGGCGGATGTTGGTTCTGGCGGCCTTGATGATGGCCAGATAGCGTTCGGCCAGTGCCGGGGGCCAGTCGGCGATGATGTCGTCGTCGCGGCGTTTTGCATCCGCGCGGTAGGGTTCGAGGCGTTTCAGGCATTCGGAGGGTCGCCCGGCCCTGTGGAGCGCGAGGGCGAGGTCGTTGCGCAGGTCGCCTTCTTCTTCCCAGTCTGCGGTGGCGATGCACTGGTCGAAGACAGGAGACAGCGCCGCCACGGCGACGCCGTAATCACGTCGGTCATATGCCTGCCTGAATTTCCTGCGCGTGGCCGCGATGGCATCGCGGGTGCAATTCGCGGGCAGTCTGGTGTACTCCCCTTCGAAACTGCCGTTGACGCCGCACAACTCGCGGCAGGTGTCGCGCGTTTCCGTTGTGATGGATATGCGATTGCCGACAGGCGTGAAGTGGAGTGTGCATGCCTCTGCGCCGTCGCTGTCGTCGCTGATGCCTCGTGCGCCTTCGACGCGGCCTTCGACGTTGCAGATCGCTTCGCCATTCGTCGTCGCGAGCTGGAAACGGCTCTTTGCGCCGGGAACTTGTGTGACGAGCAGGCGTCCCCAACCATGGTCGGTCGCGTATTCGCCAGCCGCGAGTGCTTGTGGAGAGATGCTGTCCTTGCGCTCTGGTTGCGGCTCGCGCAGGTGCGCACTGCTTGCAGCCAGTGATGGTGTGAAATCCCCGTTCGGATCTTCGGTCTTCCCGGCCGAGATCCGTCTGGCGATGTTGCTTGCCGCGGAGGCATCGATGACGCGCAGCGAACGCGCTTGTCCAACGGGAGACAGGTCGGCCATGTGAAGCCGGTAGATGTAGTCGCCGATCGCCGCGAGGAAGGTCCCGTCCCGAAGATCGAGTGCGCTGCGTACCTCGGAGACCCATTCGCCGCTCGGGCAATCACCGTCGGGTGGCGCATGATGCATCGCGACCTTGGCCCAGGCTGACGATATGTCGGTGCGATCCTTGCCGGGCTTGCGTGCGACGACGTGCAATTCCAGTGGGCAGAGTCCTTGCGGGTCGCCGGCGAACACGGTGTCGCCGAAACCGAGCGCGATGTCGCCATGTCCGAAGTACATCGCACCGTTGCCATCGCCCGGGTCGGGGCGGGGCTGGAAGCTCGCCTCGGCAAGCCAGCGATGTGGTTTGCCGGCATCGTCGGTCAGCATGTAATGCCGTGGAGGTCTGTCGTCGGCGTCGAGACGGCCTTCGATCACGGCGCCCGTGAAGAACTCCATCGCGCGGGCGCGCCCTTGGGCAGGACTCGACACCGCCCAGGCACGCCATGTGTTGCCTTCACGTTCGATGAAAAGGCGGTCGCCGTCGAATCGGCGTTCCGCGATGTCGGTGCGGGGCCAACGGGGAGCGGCCTCGATGTCTGTACCTGGCATCGCGGGAACAGAGGCCGCATGCTGGACGGTCGCCGCCGCTGTGGTCGCCGCAGGCGCAGGAGAGGACGAACATGCAGCAGCAAGCAGAAGTGCGCCGCATGCGCACAGGCAGACCCGTATCCGAAGTCGATCCATGCGTGGGTGCTCCTCGTCTGCGGCCACCGCAGTGTAACGGGTGAGACGTACTCGATCCCGCCCTGTGCTCGTCAGGGCGATGCGTGTCGCAGAGCGGGTCCCTGGCCCGGAGTCGGCGCTGCCTGACTGCGTGGCCGCGAGGGTCTGCGGCCTGTACGACGACAACCATGTCGCGCCTCTGGAAGGCGCGCCGCATGAACTTCGCCGACGCGCAGGCAATCCGGCAGGGCCGGCATACCCCGGCCAGGATCAGCCGAACGCCCCCATCGCGGCCGCAATCCCGGCGGCCGCCACGATCGCGACGGCGATCACGGCCGGGATCGCCCACGGGGCGCGGGTGGCGGAGGGGCGGGGTGTCGTCGCGCCCGTGGCCGGCGTCTGTTCGACCGCCGCAGGCATGGGGTCGAGGTCCCGGCCGCGACCCAGCAGATCGAGCACTCGGGCCACCGTGGCTTCGTCGAAGCGGTAGGGATCGAAGGTCGACAGCCCGAGGTCGCGCAGCAGCGACTTCATCTCCGCGTCCAGCGGCACGTACTTCATGGCCCAGGTCGAGAAGCTGGTGCGCTCGATGGGCCGGCGGACGAGGATCTGCAGGTCGTAGTGCCGGGAGTCGCGGAGCAGGGCGGCGTAGAGCCGGTCCACGTCCTCGGCGCGGCCTTCGAGGCACTGGAAGAAGCAGCCGTCGCCGAAATATAGCGCGCCCACCAGGCCGCGCCGGGCGTTGTTGATGCGCGACTGCGCCAGGATGCGGGCGACGCTGGGCTCGATCCCCAGTTCGGCGGGCATGGCGGTGAAGGCCGAGCGGCTCACGTACACGATCTGGACCAGGTCCGACATGGGGTTGTCTCCCTTCTGTGGGTGCGTTCACGGGGCGGCACTGGCGAGGGGCGGCCTCGCTCCGTGCATCGCGCCAAGGGCATACGGCGGGTCGGGGACCTTGGATGCACGCGGGCAGCGTCCGCGGTGCGCCCCAGTGCGCCTGCGGGTTGGCAGGCCCTCCACGGCATGCCGGCGCATCCGGC
>JBQCJG010000060.1:0-9889 GCA_051952955.1 Lysobacteraceae bacterium
CCAACGACGTCGGCTGGCGCATCGACTACCAGTTCATCACGCCGGGCCTGCGCGACCGGGTGCGGGGCTGCGCGATCCACAAGGATCCGCGTTTCTCCGACCATGCGCCGTACGTCGTGGATTACGCGGAATGAGCGAACACCGGATGAGCGGGAAGAAGCCCGCGAAACCCTCGGTCTGGAAGGCCTTCACCGAACCCTCGGCGTGGACGATGTTCTTCTTCGGCTTCACCTCCGGCCTGCCGTTCCTGCTGGTCGCCGGCACGCTGGCGTACTGGCTGAAGGAACACGGCATCGTGCTCAAGGAGATCACCGTCATCGCCAGCGCCGGCATGACCTACGCGCTCAAGTTCCTGTGGGCGCCGCTGCTGGACCACTGGAAACTGCCGCTGTTCTCGCGGCTCGGGCCGCGCCGCGGCTGGCTGCTGGTGGCGCAGATCGGGGTGCTCGTCGGCCTGGTCGGCATGGCCGCGGTCGGCCCGGGGCAGTTGCCGCTGTTCATCGCGCTGACGCTGCTGGTCGCGTTCGCCGGCGCGACGCAGGACATCGCGGTCGATGCCTACCGCATCGAGATCGCGCCGCCCAACGCGCAGGGCGCGCTGGTGGCGACCTATTCGCTGGGCTACCGCATCGCGCTGATCCTCACCGGCGCGTTCGCGCTGTTCATGGCCGACCACATGCGCTGGAACCAGGTCTACCTGGTGATGGCGGCGATGATGCTGATCCCGATCGCGTGCACCCTGCTCGCGCGCGAGCCCGAGGTCGAGCGCAGGACGCCGCACAGCTGGCGCGAGGTGATGGTGTACAGCGTCGCCGATCCCTTCACCGATTTCTTCCGGCGCTACGGCGCGGCGATGGCGCTGCTGCTCCTGCTGTTCATCCTGCTGTTCAAGGTCCCCGAGCAGGCGCTGGTCGGCGGCATCATGAGCCCGTTCTATCTGGACATGGGGTTCAGCAAGACCGAGATCGCGGCGGTGACGAAGATCTACGGCGTCTGGATGGGCATCCTCGGTGCGTTCCTCGGCGGCATGGCGATCTCGCGCTTCGGCGTGCGTGCGCCGCTGCTGGCATCGCTGGTGATCTGCGCGAGCTGCAACCTGCTGTACGTGTGGCTGATCGGCCACAAGGGCGACCTCGGCGCGCTGACGCTGGTGATCTCCTGCGAGAACGTCACCCTCGGTTTCCTGGGCACCGCGGCGGTGGCGTTCCTGTCGGCGCTGGTCAACCGCGAACACACCGCCACCCAGTACTCGCTGCTCAGTTCGATGGTGAACCTGCCCGGCAAGGTGCTGGGCATCTTCGCCGGCGGCATCGTCGAAGCGACCAGCTACGCCAGCTACTTCGTGATCGCGACGCTGGCGGTGCTGCCCGCGACCGTGCTGTTCCTGCTGCTCTGGCCGCGACTGGCGGATGCCGATCGCATGATGGCCGGGAAGCCGTGAGGACGCGCAGCGCGTCATGACCGACCTCGTCCTCCGCGACATCGAACCGCAGCTGGCGGCGCGCATCCGCAAGGTGGCCGAGACCAACGGCTGGACGATGCACGAGACGATCCTGCACCTGATCGAACGCGGGCTGTTCGCGAGCGAAGGCGGTGCACTGCGCTTCGACAGCGCGGAGACGGACGTGATGCAGTCGGTGATCGCGGCGCTGGAGACGGTGCCGAACGATCCGGGGTTCTCGCTGATCGGCCGCACCACGGCCCCCGTCGACACGCCGCGGCCGGTCGCCGGGACGCTCGACCGCGACGAGATCGAACGCTTCCTCGACCACGTGCCGAAGGGCGCGGCGCTGGGCCGCGTCGACTGACGCCACCGGGCGTCGACATCAGGGCTGGTGCAGTGCGCCCAGCACCCGCGGTCCGCGCGCGCCGGTGACGCCGGGCAGGTTGCCGGGCCGTCCCAGCACCGTCTGCCGCGCCAGCCAGGCGAAACCCAATGCCTCGACATGGTCCGGATCGAGCCCGTGCGCGGCGGTGGATTCGACGATCGTGCCCGGCAGTGCATCGGCCAGTGCCCGCATCAGCACCGGGTTGTGCACGCCGCCGCCGCAGGCGATCAGCCGCGCGGTCGCGGGCAGGGTGGCGCGCAGCGCGTCGGCGATCGTGCGCACGGTCAGCGCGAGCAGCGTCGCCTGCACGTCCGCGGGCGATTCGCCGCCGGCGCGGCGGGCGTCGACCCAGTCGAGGTGGAACTGGTCGCGGCCGGTCGATTTCGGCGGCGGCAGCGCGAACCACGCATCGTCCAGCAGGCGGTCGAGCAGCGCGGCGTCGACCCGGCCGCTGGCGGCGAACGCGCCGCCGCGGTCGAAGCCTTCGCCGACGTGGCGCAGGCACCACTCGTCCATCAGCCCGTTCGCCGGGCCGGTGTCGAAGCCGCGCACGCCGACGGCGTCGCCGGCCGGCAGCAGGGTGAGGTTGGCGATGCCGCCGAGGTTGAGCACCGCGCGATCCTCGTGCGGCGACGACAGCAGCGCGGCGTGCAGCGCCGGCAGCAGTGGCGCGCCGTGGCCGCCGGCCGCGACGACGCGGCGGCGGCAGTCGGCGACGGTGCGCACGCCCGTGCGCTCGACGATGCGGCTCGCATCGCCCAGCTGCAGGGTGAAGGCGTGCGGGCCGTGCGGCCGGTGGCGCAGGGTCTGGCCGTGCGAGCCGATGGCGCCGATCTCCGCGCGGTCGACGCCGCTGTCGCGGATCGCGGCCTCGGCGGCGTCGGCGAACGCCGCGCCGATGCGCGCGTCGAGTTCGCCGATCTCGTCCAGCGTCAGCGCCGGCGCGTGCTGGCCGAGGTCGACGAGGCGCGCGCGCAGCGCCGGGTCCCAGGCGTAGGTGCGGCCGAACAGCGGCTCCGCCCGCGGCGGCGCGCCGTCGACGGCGTCGTGGAAGCGGGCGAGGGCGACATCGATCCCGTCGGCGCTGGTGCCGGAGATCATGCCGAGGTACAGCGCGGAAGCGGGATCGGTCATCGCGCCATGATCGACGATGGCGACGCGCCCCGCCAACTCCCGCGGCGCGGGCTCACGGGGCCGGCATCGGCCCGGGCGGGCAGGCGTGCATGTGCGGGCCGGGGCGGCCTTCGCGCCAGTAGCGCCACAGCTCCGGCAGCAGCCGGACGGTGGCGTCGACCACGGCGTCGGGATCGGGACCGCGGCGCCCGAGCAGCCGCAGCGGCCATGCCGCGTCGCCGCGGAACCATGATGCGCTGGTCGGTCCCGGGCGCGGCTGCAGCCGGCCGCTGTCCGGCAGCCAGCCGGCGGACACGGCGTCCGGCGCGTGCTGCCGTTCGCCGACCCGCAGCCCGTCGGCGGGGCAGGTGGCGTAGTTCACGACGTAGCGCGGGCGGTCGTGGCGATCCCACTGGATCTCCAGCAGGTGCACGACCGCGGTGGCGGGGCGATGGAAACGGAGCGTGCCGTCGGCCTCCGCCAGCGGCAGGAAGTCCTCGGCGATCAGCGCGGGTACCAGCCGCGACCGCACCGCCTTGCGCAGTGCGGCCCCGGCCATGGCCTCAGCCCTTCTTCTTCGGCTTCTGCGCCGGGCGGTCGGTCGCCAGCGCCACGGCCAGCGCCTGCTGCGGCGCTTCCAGCGACTGCGGGAAGACGATGTTCTCGACCGTGCGGATCTTGGTCATCGCGCGCAGGGTCTCGTTGCGGAAGCTCGCCAGCTCGGCGCCGCGCAGCGGCTCCGGCGGCGGCATCGTGATCGACAGCGGGTTGCGGTGCACGCCGTTGATGCGGAATTCGTAGTGCAGGTGCGGGCCGGTCGCCAGGCCGGTCATGCCGACGTAGCCGATGGTCGTGCCCTGGGCCACGGACTGGCCCTGGCGGATGTTGCCGAAGCGCGACATGTGCCCGTACAGCGTGGTGTAGCCATGGCCGTGGTCGAGGATGACCACGCGGCCGTAGCCGTTCTGCCAGCCCATGAACTGCACGCGCGCATCGCCGGCGGCTTGGATCGGCGTGCCGGTGCCGGCGGCGTAGTCCACGCCCTTGTGCATGCGCATGCGGCCCAGCACCGGGTGGAAGCGGTTTCCGAAGCTCGAGCTCAGCCGCGCGTACGGGATCGGCATGCGGATGAAGGCGCGCTTCAGCGGGCGGCCGTCGGAGGTGAAGTATTCGGGCTTGCCGTTGCGGGTGTGGCGGAAGGCGGTGTGCAGCCTGCCGTCGACGGTGAACGCGGCGGCGAGGATCGGGCCGGTGCGTTCGAGTTCGCCGTCGACCCACATCTGGTCGACCACCACGCTGAAGCGGTCGTCGGCGTCGAGGTCCGAGTCGAAGTCGATGTCGTACTTGAACATCTCGTCGGTCAGCTGGTCCAGGTGCGCGCCGGACAGCCCGAGCTGGTGCGCGGAGCGGAACAGCGAGCGCCCGACCTTGCCGCTCAGCACGACGGTGCGCACGTCGACATCGCGCTTGACCAGCGTTTCCCTGATGTCCTTGCCGGTGAGGTCCAGCTGGACGCGCTGGCCGTCGGCGCGCACGAAGCGGAGCGCGCGCAGCTTGCCGTTCACAGGCAGGTCGACCGACAGCTGCGTCTGCGGCGTGATCTGGCCGATCGCGGCCTTCACGCCCGGATGCGCCAGCACGCGGTCGAGGTCGGCCCTGGGGATGCCCAGGGTCGAGAACATGTGCCCGAGCGAGGCGCCGCGACGCACGGTCACGGTGTGCCAGCTGTCGCCGAAGGTGCCCGCGGCGCGGCTGCGCGACAGCGGCGGCAGCTTGAGCGAGAGGGTCTGGATCGGCGTGCTGCCCGGTGGCTGCAGCATGCTGGAGAAGCCCGGGACCAGCGTGCCCAGCAGCGCCACCATGGTGGCGATCAGGCTGACCTGCGCCCACTGGCGGCGGGTCCAGCGGCGCAGGGCCGGTGCGGTTTCGGAAGCGGCGTGCCGGGCATCCTGCTCGGTCGCGAGGTGCAGGTTGCGCGACCGGATGAGCCGGTTGCGCAACGTACGATTCGACGGCGTCGACATCGAACGATTTCCCCCAGACGGGACAGCCAAGGCAGTACCATAAGTTAGTCGAAAAGAGTGCGTCAAATCCTTGACTGGATTGGGTTTTTCGGGATGATGCGCTTAACTTCGATTTAACTCCGGATTCAGCTTCGCGCGCCGGACCGCTACAGTGCCGACCCCACGTCGCACCGTCGCGGATGCGTGCGGAACGCACGACGCCGTCCGTCTCCTCTCCCCCGAGTCTCCCGCCGCCCCATGTCCAGCCCCGCCTTCGACCCTGTCGCCCTCGACCTCATCGCCCGCGGCGCCGACGAAATCCTCAAGCGCGAGGAGCTGGAGGCCCGCCTGCGGCTCGGCCGGCCCTTGCGGGTCAAGGCCGGCTTCGACCCGACCGCGCCGGACCTGCACCTCGGCCACACGGTGCTGCTGAACAAGATGCGGCAGTTCCAGGACCTCGGCCACCAGGTGATCTTCCTGATCGGCGACTTCACCGGGATGATCGGCGACCCCACCGGCAAGAACGTCACCCGCAAGCCGCTGACCCGCGAGGACGTGCTCGCCAACGCGGAGACCTATGCCGAGCAGGTGTTCAAGGTGCTCGACAGGGACCGCACCGAGGTGCGCTTCAACAGCGAATGGTTCGGCAGGATGACCGCGGCCGACATGATCCGCCTCGCCGCGCAGCACACGGTCGCGCGCATGCTGGAGCGCGACGACTTCGCCAAGCGCTACGCCGCGCAGCAGTCGATCGCGATCCACGAATTCCTCTACCCGCTGGTGCAGGGCTACGACTCGGTGGCGCTGGAGGCCGACGTCGAGCTCGGCGGCACCGACCAGAAGTTCAACCTGCTGATGGGCCGCGGCCTGCAGGAAGCGCACGGCCAGAAGCCGCAGATCGTGCTGACCATGCCGCTGCTGGAAGGGCTGGACGGCGTCAACAAGATGTCGAAGTCGCGGGGCACCTACATCGGCATCGCCGAGCCGGCGATCGACATCGTAAACAAGACGATGAATATCGGCGACGACCTGATGTGGCGCTGGATCGACCTGCTGAGCTTCGAGATCGGCATCGCCGAGGCGACGCGGCTGAAGGCGGACGTCGCGGCCGGTGCGCTCAACCCGCGCGACGTGAAGCTGCGCCTCGCCCGCGAACTGGCCGCGCGCTTCCACGACGCGGCCGCGGCCGAGACCGCCATCGCCGGCTGGCACGCCGCGGTGACCGGCCAGGGCGACACCACGCTGCTGCCGCTGCACGAGGTGCGCATCCCGACCGAGGGCCTGCGCATCGCCGCGCTGCTGACCGCGGCCGGCCTCACGCCCAGCAATTCCGAAGCCAATCGCAAGCTCAAGGAGCGCGCGGTCAAGATCGACGGCGCCGGGGTCGCGGACCCGGCGACGACGCTCGTGCCGGGCTTCGAGGGCGTGCTGCAGATCGGCAAGCAGAACTTCAAGCGCGTGCGGCTGCTCGCGGGCTGAGGCCGCGGCGCGGGTTCACATCACGACGCAGCCCCCGCCGCCGTCCTGCTTCGGCTTGGGCTGCTGTTGCTCCTGCAGCTTGTCCAGGTGCGTCTGCAGCAGCATCGGTCCCACCGCTTCGCCGAGTCGGCGCATGTGCTCGGGGCCGCTGGCGGTATTCGCCTTGCCGGGGTCGACCAGCGCCAGGCGTGCGCTGGAATCCGTCGGATCGGCCTTGTTGCTGACGATCAGGCCGCCCTTGTCGGACGGCACCACGCAACCGATCGACGTGATCCGGTTCTCTCCCGCCACCCGCGCCGTGTAGGCGCACAGCTGGTCGAAGGCCGGCGTGCCCTTGCGCACGCCGCCGAGCCGCGCTTCGTCGACGCCTTCCAGCGCGGTGGTGGCCTGTTCCAGCAGCCTGCGTCCGAGCAGGCCCTGCGCACCGGTGACGGCGTTCGCGAAGTCGTGCTGCCGGACCAGCGGCAGGAACGTCCTGTCGAAGTCGCCGCCGCTGGGGATCAGCGGGCTCGCCGGCGTCTTCATCAGGCCGCCGTTGACCTTGAAGCCCAGGCCGTCGAAATCGACGACGTAGCGCGACCGGTAGTTGGCGTCCTTGGGTCCCGGCACCTGTTCCGCCTTGTGCGCCAGCTCCAGGCCTTCGAGCAGGGTCTTGTGCGGGTAGTTGAGCGCGCCGCTGGGGCCGAGGCTGGAGGGCAGCTTGTCGGCGAAGTAGATCTTCATCGCCTCGATGTTGTCGCGGCCCGGGGCGGTGCCGGCATCCAGCGAGAGGCGGCCGTCGTCGCCGCGGGTCAGGCCGGGCTTGAGGGTGATGGTGCGGTCCGGCGCCTCGCCGCGCACGACCATGAAGTCGCGCATGGCGTCCGGGAACGCGGCGTACAGGTCGCCCGCGGTGGGCGGCACCGCGCGGTGCTTCAGCGGATCGTCGATCCCGAGGTTGGCGCGGGTGTGTTCGGCGGTGAGGCGCGAGGTCAGCGCGTTGAAGCCGGAGATGTGCGCTTCCGACTCGTTGCGGCGATCGTCGGCGATGTAGTCGCGGATCAGCCCGGTGTAGTCGCGCGGCCCGGGCGTCACCATCGAGTCGTGCAGCATCTGCTTCACGCCCGGGATGAACACCTTCTCCACGTGGTCGCCGTTGATCGCGCGATCCACCGCGTGGCCGGTCTCGTGGCCCAGCACGAACGTGGCCCGGTACGGGTCGTCCAGCAGCGTGGTCGGGAACTCGATGGCCTTCGAGTGGGCGTCGTAGGCCGCCTGCGCGCCTTGCGGGTCGCCCTGCACGAAGCCGGTGAACGCGCCCTTGTCGAGCGCGAACAGCAGGCCGTCCTTGAACGTCGGCGACGCGTCGATGACCGCGCGCAGGCGTTCGCGGGTCGGGACGTCGTCGGAATACTTCGCGATCATCGGGGTCAGCACGTCGCGATCGAGTTCCTCGCGGCGTTCCTGCGACAGCGCGGGTCCGGGCTCAGGCATGACGCACCTCCGCGACCAGGCTTTCCACGCACAGGCGATCGGGATGCGCGGCGCTTTCCGCACGCACCCGGACCCGGACCGACACCGGCCCGCGCAGGAAATCGTGGCCGTACAGGACGTCGCGGCCGCCGGTGGCGGGCCGGTGGACATAGCCGGCCTGGGCCATCGCCGCGGCGCAGGCGTCGAAATCGAGCCCCGCGACCGCCGACAGATCATCGTAGGCGTCGGTCTGGTCGTCGAACGCGAATTCGAGCCGCAGCGGCGATTCCGGCGTCGGGCGCGGCAGGGTCATGACGTTGCAGATCCAGCGCGCGTCGAGCGTCCGCCCGAAGCCGTAGACCTGCGGATCGGTGCGGCTGTGGCGCACCGGCTGGCCGAAGGCCTGTTCGAGGCGCGTCGGCGACAGATCGTCGGGGACATGCAGGCCTTCGACCAGGCGCAGGGCGCGCTGGCCGAGGTCGCGGCTGAGGGTGAGGGTGTCGTCCATGGGGTCCTCCGCGGATGGTGCCGGATGGGTCGGGACAGGGGGCAGCGACGCGCGCCGCCCCGTCGCCGGGCTTACGGGCCGTGTGCCTTGGGCGTGGGCGGCGTCTCCGTCGCCACGGTGGGCGATGGCGACGTCGGCGCCTGCAGCGATTGCAGCGCCCGGTCGGCCGGCGCGTGCATCGCCTGGCCGAGATCGATCAGCGTGTGGCGCGCTTCGGGCGAGGCGATGTCCTGGCCCTGCACCGCGATCAGGCCATCGCCCTTGGTATTGCGGACCACCTGGTCGATCGAGGTGAAACCGTCCTGCTGCGCCTTGACGGCGATCGCCGCCGCGACGTTGCGCAGCGCCTCGGGGTCGCGCAGCCCGCCGTCCGGATCCAGCGCCTTCAGCGCGGCGGTGGCCTGGCGCAGCAGCGGAGAATCGTCGCTCGCGGGCGACGGCGACTGTGTCGGTGCCTGGGAGGGTGCCTGCGACCGGGCCTGCGTCTGCGTCCCCGGATGTTCCTCGATCGCGAAGAACGACTTGAACGTCTCCAGGAAGGAGCTCGATGCGACCTGCGGCTGCGGTTGCAGGCCGAGCGCGAGCAGGGCGCTCGGTCGATCGACGACCGCCGACGACTTGGGCAGCGTGGCGGCGACCACCCCGAGCACCTCCTGCCCCGACGGTGCGGGGAGATTCTGCTGATCGCGGGCTTCGGTCATCCGCCATTTTTCCGCGGCCGGATCGATCGTGTGCACCTGGTTGTTCAACGGTGCGCGGATCAGGTGACGATTGACGCCGAGCTGGTCGAAATCGAGCAGGTAGTCGCGATCGTGCCCGTGGTAGAGAAAGGGCTGGCCGGTCTGCTGGCGCTCGGTGACGAGCGCCAGTGGCTGATTGCGCGGGTCGCTCTGCGTGTCCACGCCGATCGACTGGATCTCGGCGCCGTGGGCCTGGTTCCATCCTTCCAGGATCGCCTGCTGGCGGTAGTTCAGCAGACCGTTTTCGCCGAACGTGCCGGGCATCTTGTCCGCGTAGTACCCCTTCATCGCGTCCACGTTGCCCTGCGAGTGCGCCAGCGTGCCGTCCTGGGAGAGCGTCAGTCCGGGCCGCAGCGCGTACTGCTGGAACGGCCAGCTGCCGGTCTGGGTGATGAAGTCGCGCATCCGGAAGGGTTCGGCGTCGTACATCGCCTCCAGAGTCACCGGCTGCTTCTTCTGCGCGAGCGAGGAATGCAGTGCGTTGAAGCCGCCGATGTGGGCCTGCGCTTCCTCGCCGCGGACCGCCTCGACGTAGCGGGCCCCGGCCGGGGTGTAGTCGTGCGGGCGCTGCGCGCCCTGCGCGATCTGGTTGATGTCGTGCGCAAGGTCGTCGCGATGGCTCGGCACGCCGCGGAGGCTGAGCGAATGGGGGGTCTCGTGGCCGAGCACGAAGATGAGGTGTTTCCTGTTCGTGAGCTGGCTGTGGTGGATCACGATCGACTTGATTTCCGCGGCGTAGCCGCCGCCGGCGCCGCGCGACGGCAG
>JBQCJG010000061.1:0-8833 GCA_051952955.1 Lysobacteraceae bacterium
GGGCGCGGCAGGACTTGCCGCAGGGAGGCCGGCTGCGGCGACACCCGCCGCCGCGGCGGCACCGGCGCGTTCGGCCGAAGCCTGCTGGCCGGACACCTGCTGCCAGTGGAACAGACAGCGTTCCAGTTCGCCGCGGGTCACCGGTTTGGCAAGGTAATCGTCCATGCCGGCGTCGAGGCATTTCTGTCGGTCGCCGGCCATGGCATTCGCGGTCATGGCCACGATCGGCAGGCGCCGACCGCCGGTCACGGCCTCGTGTTCGCGCCAGCGCCGGGTGGCGGTGTACCCGTCCATCACCGGCATCTGGCAATCCATCAGCACCAGGTCGTAACGCGAGGCCGACATGCGCAGCAGCGCGGCCTCGCCATTGGTCGCGCTGTCGCAGGAGGTGCCGAGCACGCCCAGCAGGCGCTGGCCGACCATCAGGTTGACCGGGTTGTCCTCGACCAGCAGCACCCGCAGCGGCCGCGCGGGCGCGGGCTCGTCTTCGGGCGGCGCCACGGCCTGCGTCGACGCGGGCGCTGCCGGCACGGGGGCGGCCTGTTCGTAAGGCGAGGGCAGCGACGGTTCGATCGACAGCGGCGCGCCGCCTTCCACGAAGACCGGCATGGCGTCGGCCTGCGACTGCGCACCGCTGCCGGCGTCCGGCGTGGCGCCGATCAGGGCCGCGCGCAGGTCGGGGTCGGGCGTCTGCCGCGACAGCACGGTCGCCGCCTGCAGCAATTCCTCGGGCGCGGGTTCGTCGCCCTGCAGGCAGACCAGCCGGACCTGGCCGTAGGTGTTCTGGCGTTCGAGGTTGCGCAGCAGGGCGACCGCGGTGCTGCGCACGCTGCTGAGGTCGGCCAGCACGGTGGTGAACGCCCACGCCGGTCCCTGGTGCAGGGCGCCGCGGATGCGCTCCAGCGCTTCCTGCGTGGTCTCGACGGCGGTGACGCGCAGGCCCCAGTTCGGCAGCAGCATGCTCAGCCGGAGCCGCAGGCGCTGGTCGCCGGTCAGCAGCAGCACGCGGCCGTTGCCCGGTTCGGCCGGCCGGCTGGTGCTGATGTCGCCCTGCACCTTCAGCAGCGGCACTTCGAACCAGAAGGTCGAGCCCTGCCCGGATTCGGATTCCACGCCGATGCGGCCGCCCATCAGGTCGATGATGCGCTTGGAGATCGCCAGCCCGAGGCCGGTGCCGCCGTACAGGCGCGTGGTGGAGGCGTCGGCCTGGCTGAAGGCCTGGAACAGCCGCTCCTGCGCCGCCGGCGAGATGCCGATGCCGGTGTCGCGGACCTCGAAACGCAACTGGTGCTGGGCGCTGGTCTCGCCGATCTTGCGCACGGTGACGGTGATGCCGCCGCGTTCGGTGAACTTCACCGCATTGCTGATCAGATTGCTCAGCACCTGGCGCAGGCGCACCGGATCGCCGCGGACCGGCAGCCGCACCGACGGGTCGATCTGCAGGTTCAGGCGCAGGCCCTTGCTCTGCGACGGCCGCTCCATCAGCTGGATGACCGACTCCAGCGTCTCGCGCAGGTTGAAGGTCGTGGATTCGAGCTGGAGCTTGGACGCTTCCAGCTTCGAGTAGTCGAGGATGTCGTCGACGATGCGCAGCATCTGCTGCGACGACAGGAAGGCGGTGTGCACCATCTCCGCCTGGTCCGCCGGCAGCCGCGCGTGCATCAGCAGGTCCAGCATCGGCACGATGCCGTTGAGCGGGGTGCGGATCTCGTGGCTCATCGTGGCGAGGAACTCGCCCTTGGCCATCACCGCGGATTCCGCGTCCTGCTTCGCCTGCCGCAGCTGCTGCTCCAGCGCGCCGCGGCGCTGCAGTTCGAGTTCGAGTTCGGCGCGCTCGGCGTCGCTGCGCGCGGCGATCTCCGCCGCCTCGCGCATGTTCCGCTCGTAGTTGCGCGAGGCGTAGGCCAGGTAGCCGGCGATGCCCGCGGTGATCGCGACCAGCGCGACGCCGATCATCAGCCACGGGCCATCCGGGAAGGCGAAGTGCACGGCGAGGACGAGGATGGCACTGACGGCGCTGGCCAGCGCCAGCCAGCGGAAGGTCAGCAGCGAAGGCTTGGGGTCGTTCAAGGTGCGGTACCTGTCTGGAGCGGCATCCGCATCGGGGTCCTTCCAGGGCCGCGATGCTCCCTTCCGGCGCGGGCCGGAATCCCGATGATGCCCCAGCGTCGTGCGGCTTGACCAGCGTACGTGCGGGCAACCGGTGCGGCCGGCGCTGCCGGGCTGCCGAAAACAGTCCGATGGCGCGGCCGGGGATCGCCGCGACGACGAAGCCGGCGCAAGCGCCTGATCCGTCGCGGGCCGGTCCGGGCCTGTACCGGGCCGGCGAGATGAAACACGATCCGGATGTTCGTCTTTCGGCGACCTGCCGGCGACAACCCGCTACAGCAGGGCGTGCTGGAAGTCGAAATCCATGGCGTCGGCGGCCCGCTGGACCAGATCGCCCTGGATGTAGTCGATGCCGCTGAGCCAGAGCTTCGCGGCCGTCTGCGGGTCCTCGACGTGCTGGCCGATCACCTGCAGGCCCTGCAGGTGGGCGCGTTCGATCACCAGCCGCATCTCGTCGTGGACCGCCTGCTGCTCGATGCGTCCGGCATAGTGCGGCGACAGCCGCAGGTAGCTCAGCGGAAGCTGCGCGAGCAGGGCGTCCGCTTCCGGGTTGGACTGGAACTGGCTCAGGCACAGGCGCACGCCGGCATGCATCATCCGCTCGCAGAACTCGCGCAGCAGCACCGAGTGGACCAGCGCATCGCCGAGGCGCACGTCGACGACCAGCAGCTTGCCCTCGATGCCGAGGTCCTTCATCGCATCCAGCAGCCACTGGCTGTAGCCGTCCTGCCCGAGCGAGCGCGCGGCCTGCGGCACGAACAGGCGGGCGCGGCGGCTGCCGCGCAGCTGTTCGCCGAGGATGGCCATGGCGCGGGTCATCACCCGGCGGTCGATCTCGTGCACCAGCCCGGCGCGCTCGGCGACCGGCACGATCTCCGCCGCGGTGTGCAGCCGGCCGTCGGCGTCGCGCAGGCGGACGAGGGTCTGGTACTGCTCCTGGTCGCTGCCGACCACCGAAACGATCGGCTGGAACGCCAGCTCCAGACGCTCGTTGACCAGCGCGTCCTGCAACTGCACCAGCGTCTTCGCCGATTGTTCGGACACCGCGTCCGCCGGCGGCCGGTAGGCGGCGATGCCGGTGGATTCGGCGCGCGCCAGGCGCAGCGCCTCCTCCGCCGCACCGAGCGCGGCGCCTGCGTCGGGGAAGCCGTGGGCCAGGTCGACATAGCCCACGCAGGCGCGCAGGCGCACGGTGTCGCCGTTGACTTCCAGCGTGCGGCCGAGGAAGGCATCGCGCAGCTGCCGCGCCCACACCGCCTGCCGGTCCGGCGGCAGGCCGGGCCAGTAGACGACGAAGGTGTTGTCGTTGAGCCGCGAGGCGGCGCGTTCTCCCGCGATGGCCGCGACCAGCTTGCCGGCCTCGGTCAAGATCGCGTCGAGCGCGGCGTAGCCGTAGTGGTCGCGCAGCGCCGAGGTGCCTTCGATCACCACGAAGTGCACGGCGCCGGACACCTGCTGCGGGAACGCCAGCGACAGCTGCTGCAGCATGTAGTTGCGGGTCAGCAGGCCGGTGGCCGGATGCCGGCGCACTTCCTGCTCGCGCTGCTGGCGCAGGGCCCGCGCGCGGCGCACGCGATTCTGCACCGCCGCGATCAGGTGGCGCGGGCGGACGGGTTTGCTGAGGTAGTCGTCGGCGCCGCTGTCGAGCACTTCGAGGTGGCGCTCGGGATCGGTGTCGCCGGTCAGGAACACCACCGGGATGTGCGCGTAGCCGCCGTGGCTGCGGATCTTCGTCGTCAGTTCGGTACCCGACATGCCCGGCATGTGCAGGTCCATCAGCAGCAGGTCGGGCTGGAAGCGATCCATCGCGGCCATCGCCTCGCCGGGCAGGGCCACGACTTCCGTGTCCATGCCCGAGCCCTTGAGGACGCTCTGCGCGAACAGCGCCTGGCTGCGGTCGTCCTCGACGATCAGGATGCGGTACGGCGGTTCGCCCTGTTCGGTCGGCACCACCTGCGGCGGATGGTCGGCGGGCGTGGCCTCGGCCACGGCGGCCTGCTCGGTGGCGACCGGTTCCGGCGGCGCTGCATCGGCGCACCAGCGGCGCCAGTAACCGGCCGGCGGCGTTTCGGCCCGGACAGTCCCGCTGCCGCCGCCCGGAGGGGCGCCGGCAACGGCGGGACGGTCAGGCGGAATGAAGGACATCGCGACTCCGGGCGTGGACCCGCATTATGCGGGTTCGCCCGGGGATGGGAAGCGCCGTTCCGCGGGAGACGGACGGCCACGCGCCCCTAACGGCGGAACGGATCGGTGCCGTCGGAGGCCGGGATGGCCGTCGCCGGCGCAGCGCCCGGCGTGAACAGCCGCGACAGGCCACGATAGACCGTGCGCCACAGCCACCAGACGACGAGGCCCACGGCCAGGCCGGTGCCGACGACCAGGACCAGCGCGATCCACGGATGCGCCCAGACCAGCGCGAGTCCGCCGACCACGACCGTGTCCTCCACCGCCGATGCGGTCCAGTTGCTGACCGGCTCGGGCGAGGTGTTGAGCAGGGCGCGGGTGCCGGCCTTGATGGCATGGCTGGTCAGCGCCGCACCGGCGCCGGCCGCCAGCATGCCGCCGGCGAGGTGGCCGTCGGGCGACATCGCCGCCGCGGCGAGGAACGCGCCGGCGGGGATCCGCAGCAGCGTGTGCAGCAGGTCCCAGCCCGAATCGACGCCCGGGATCTTGTCCGCGAAGAATTCCACCGCCGCCAGCGCGCCGGAGACGCCCAGCACCCACGGCGAGGTGGTGGCTTCCAGTGCCGGCGGCAGGTCGAGCCAGCCGAAATAGCCGGCGATGCCGACGCCGAACACGGTGAGATACGCACGCACCCCGGCCAGCCATGCCAGCAGGATGCCGATCGCGAACACATGGGCTTCCGACATCGACGGTTTCCCCCGACCCTCCCGGCGGCGACGCGGCCGGGCGCGGTGGCGGCCGGTCCGGCCGCACGGGCGCAGAGTATCAGCGGGGTGGCTTGACGCAGGCTTAAGGTCGTCCGGGTAGGATGGACGGCGATGAGCGATCCGTCCGACACCCCCTCCCGACGCCGCAAGCGCCGCCGCAAGGCGACTGCGCCGACGCCGGCCGCCGAGCCGGCGGTGCAGGTCATCCTCGAGCAGGCGCTGCATCCCGATCCTGCCGCGCTCGATGCCGAGGCCGCGGAAGCCGGGCCCCCGGACGCCGGGGTCCATGGTGCGGCGACGCCCGCCCCGCCGTCGCGCCGCCGCGGCGGTCGTGCCAGAACCCCGTCGACCGCCGCGCCTGCGCAGGGCGCGTCGAAACCGGACGGGTCGTCGGCACCGGTCGCGTCTGCAGGGGCGGCAGGGTCGGAGATCGTCGCGCACGTGCCGGTCGAAGGGTCGTCAGCCGAGGCGCCCGCCCCCATCGAGACGGGCGAAGCCATGGAAGCCGTCGAAGCCCCGGCCGTCCCCGTCGACGCGATCGCGGTCGAAGCCGACGCGGAGGTCGCCGCAGAGCCCCCCGTCGATACCGAAGCCGCGCCCGCAGCGGACCCGGTGTCCGATGCCGAACCGCCACCTTCGATCTCCGACTGGCACGACGTCACTGCCACGTGGACGGTGGCCGGCGACGGTCCGGAGACGCCGCCGTCCACGTACGGGGACGACAACGGCGACATTCACCCTCATCAGGACGACGCGGTCCCGCCGCACGACGAGGATGCGGCCGCCTCCGGCCATGGAGCGCCGCCCGCACGGCGGCCCGCGCCCGTGGCGCCTCATGCCCCGGTGCCGCACCACTGGGTCTACCTCGCGGTCGGGCTGTTCGTCGCTGCGCTCGGGTTCGGGGTGTGGGGCGTGTGGACGGTGTTCTTCGCCGGCGGCGACGGCAGCGGCACCAGCGTCGCCGCGCTGCGCACGCGCAGCGATCGGCTGAGCCAGGAAGTCTCGACCCTGCGTCGTTCCGACCAGATCAGCCGCGACGCCAACCGCGACCTCGAACGCACCCTCGCCGAGCGCGACGAGGAGATCGCCAGCCTGCGCGCCGACATCGCCTTCTACGAGCGCTTCGTCGGCGCGACCGGCCAGCGCCGCGGCCTGAGCGTGCACGACCTCGAGATGCGCCGGCAGGACGGCGACGCCTGGCACTTCGTCGCCACGCTCACCCAGAACGTGAACCGCGGCGCCGTGAACAGCGGCCGGTTGACGCTGTCGATCGAAGGCACCCGCCGCGACCGCATGGAGCGGCTGGCGTGGACGACGCTGCGCAAGCAGCCGAACGCGCCGGGCGCGGAATACTCCTTCAAGTATTTCCAGCAGCTCGAAGGCGAGATCCTGCTGCCGGCGGACTTCAAGCCGCTGCGGGTGACGGTGCGGCTGGTGCCGCAGGGCGGGGCGGCGGTCGAGCAGTCCTTCCCCTGGCCCGAAACGCTGCATTCCGTCGCCGGCGGATGAACGCAGACGCGCTTGAACCCGCGCCCGGGGCACCGCATCCTGTGCCCATGGACATGTCCGTTTCTCCCCAGTCTGCCGCCGGCGACGCGCCCGCGCCGATCGATTTCACCGCCGCCGCGGCCGCCAAGGTCCGCGAACTGATCCGCGAGGAAGGCAATCCCGCGCTCAAGCTGCGGGTCTACATCCAGGGCGGCGGCTGCTCCGGCTTCCAGTACGGCTTCGAGTTCGACGACCAGCAGAGCGAGGACGACCTCGCGCTGGTCACCGACGACGTCACCCTCGTCGTCGATCCGCTGAGCCTGCAGTACCTCGTCGGCGCGCAGGTCGACTACACCGAAAGCCTGCACGGCGCGCAGTTCGTGATCCGCAATCCGAACGCCAAGACCACCTGCGGCTGCGGCAGCAGTTTCAGCGCCTGAGGCCCGCGATGCCGTCGATCCCGCCCCGTTTCGCCTTCGTCGAAGGCGCGCTGGACCGCGCCGACGCCCTGCGCGACAAGCCCGACGCGCTGCGCGCGTACTGGCCCGATGCCCGCGTGGTGATCGTCGATGCCGACGGCCGCACCCGCGTCGACGCGAACGGTGAACTGGACGCGCCCGAAGGCCGCACGCTGGCGGCGACGCCCGACCATGCGGTCTTCCTCGGCATGCAGGGCGACGCGGCGTGGTTCGCCTGCGCCGGCGATGCCGGCACCGGCCGCGCGGCACCGGCGGCGTTCTCGGCCGTCGGTGTGCAGGATGGCCGCATCGATCTGCGCTCCGCCGCGTCGCAGTGGCCGGCGTTCGAGGCGACCCTGTTCGCGCAGGCGCGCGCGGTGCTGCACTGGCGCGCGCGGCACCGCTTCTGCGCCGCCTGCGGCGGTGCGCTGCGCTTCGGGCGCGGCGGCTGGCAGGGCCATTGCGACGCCTGCAGGCTCGATCACTACCCGCGCACCGATCCGGCCGTGATCGTCGCCGTCACCGATGGCGAGCGCCTGCTGCTGGGCCGCCAGGCGAGCTGGCCGGCGCGGCGCTATTCCACCCTCGCCGGGTTCGTCGAGCCGGGCGAGACGCTCGAACAGACCGTCGCGCGCGAGGTGATGGAGGAAGCCGGCGTGCGCGTGCGTTCCAGCCGCTATCTCGCGTCGCAGCCGTGGCCGTTCCCGTCTTCGCTGATGCTGGGCTTCGTCGCGACGGCCGAACCCGATCCGCCGCAGGTCGACCAGGAACTGGAAGACGCGCGCTGGTATTCGCGCGACGAGGTCGGCGCCGCGCTGCGAGGCGAGAGCGGCCCGGACGGCCTGCTGCTGTCGCCCTCGGTGTCGATCTCGCGCTGGCTGATCGAATGCTGGCACGCCGGCGAAGACTGATCGGCCGGGCTTCGTCGCTGCGCCGGCATCGATCTGCAGAATTGATCGGACGCGGAGTCGCCATCGGGCGGGCTGCTAGACTGCGGCCATGTCCGCGACCCTGATCGCCGTCATCTTCGCACTGGCGCTGGGGCACCTCGCGCCCGGCTTCGCCGCGACGGTGCGCCGCCACGACGCCTATCCGCACTGGCTGCGCTGGCTGTCGACGCAGTGCGCGACGCGGCCCGCGTTCTGGCGCGGCCGCGGCGGCATCGCGCTGGCGATCCTGCCGCCGGTGCTGCTGGTCGCCGCCCTGCAGTGGGCGCTGCATACGCCGCTCGCGGGCGTGCTGGGCCTGCTGTTCGCGCTCGCGGTGCTGTTCTGGGCCTGGGGGCCGCGCGACCTCGATGCCGACGTCGCCGCCGTGGTCGATGCCGCGGACGGCGCATCGCGTCGCGAGGCCGCCGCGCGCCTGTCGTCGGCCTGCGCGGGCGACGGCGCCGATGCCGCCGCGCTGGTCGAAGGCGTGTTCGAAGGCGCGCTGCGGCGCTGGTTCGGCGTGCTCGCGTGGTTCCTCCTGCTGGGTCCGACCGGCGCGGTGCTGTACCGCCTCGCCGCGTTGTCGGCCGACGACGACGAAGGCGCCGCGGTGTTGCCCGATGGCACCCGCGACGGCGCGCGTCGCCTGTTCGCGCTGCTGAACTGGCCGGTCGCGCAGGCGATGACCTTCTCGCTGGCGCTCGTCGGCAACTTCGACACGGTGCTGGGCGTGTGGCGCGAGCAGGGCGGGGCGTCGTGGCGCCTCGGCCACGCGTATCTCGGTGCCGCCGGCCGCGCCAGCGTGCGCAGCGAAGTCGCCGAGGAAGCGCAGGACTTCATCGAGGAAGGCGTCGCCCCGGGCAACGCCTGGGCGAAGCTGGGCGAACTGCCCGAACTGCGCGACGCCATGAGCCTGGTCTGGCGCATCCTGCTGTTGTGGCTGGTGATCCTCGCCCTG
>JBQCJG010000062.1:0-7943 GCA_051952955.1 Lysobacteraceae bacterium
CGAGCAGGCGGCGTTCGCCGGCGAAAACCGCGAGGCTGCGGAGCTGCAGCGTCGTCATCCGACCCCTCCCCGACCCTCCCCTTCGCTTTGCGAAAGGGAGGGAGCACATGCGTCGTGGCGCGATGCAAGGTCGAGCGGGCCGAGCAGGCGGCGTTCGTCGGCGAAGACCTCGAGGCCATGGAGCTGCAGCGTCGTCATCCGACCCCTCCCCGACCCTCCCCTTCGCTTCGCGAAAGGGAGGGAGCAAAGGCGTCGTGGTCCGTGCGCCACGCACCCGATTCCCCTCCCCTTGCGCGCAGCGCAGGGGGAGGTCGGGAGGGGGTCGGACGGGGCATCGACGGCGAACGGTGGCCGTGGGCACGCGTCGTCGTGTCCCGGCGGCACAGCGGCTGCCCGATCATGCCGATCATGCCGTCACCACTCATGCCGCCGCAGATTCGGGTTCGGCGTCGGTGCGCGCATCGCCGCGCACGTCGAGCCAGTCGCGCAGCGCATCGCCGAGGAACTGGAACGCGGCCAGCGTCGCGACCAGGAACCCGGCGGGAAACAGCAGCGTCCACGGCGCGCTGTCGAGTTCCTGCACGCCTTCGGACAGCAGCGTGCCCCAGCTGGCGGACGGTTCGTCCACGCTCAGGCCGAGGAAGCCGAGGAAGCTCTCGACCAGGATCGCCTGCGGCAGGATCAGCCCCAGCGAGACGAACGCCAGCGGCAGCAGGTTGGGCAGCGCGTGCCAGCGCAGGCGCTGTCCGAAGCCCGCGCCCATCGCGGTCGCGGCCAGCAGGAACGGCTGCTCGCGCAGGCGCGCGGCCTCGGCGCGCATGATCCGCGCGAGGTCGATCCAGACGTAGCCGCCGATCGCCGCCAGCAGCAGCGGCAGCGAGCGGTCGAACAGGGTCAGCAGCAGGATCACGATCAGCAGGAACGGCAAAGCGCTGAACACGTCGAGCACGCGCAGCATCGCGCGCTCCACCGCACCGCCGGCGAGACCGGCGCTGGCGCCGAAACCCAGTCCGAGCGCCAGCGCGACGAGGCTGGACAGCAGCCCGACCGTCAGCGACAGCCGCCCGCCGGCCAGCGTGCGCGCCAGCACGTCGCGGCCGATCGCGTCGGTGCCGAACCAGTGCCCGGCCACGCCCGGCGCCACCGACAGCGCGTCCCAGTCGGGGCGGTGCGGATCGAAGGCGAGGAACGGTGGCCCCAGCCAGCACAGCAGCGCCAGCGCGGCGAGGAAGCCCAGGCAGGCACGGGCGAGCGGCGGCAGCGGGCGCGAGGGTCGCATCGACGCATTGTAGGGATTCGCACCGTCGCGGGCGGCGCGCGCGTGGCAGTCGGCGGCACCGTCGGCGGCGCGATGCGTTGCGCCGCCGACGGCGTCGGTCAGGCCGCGATGCGGGCGTCGGACGCGGGCAGCCAGCGCAGTCGGTCCTCGCGCAGGATGCGCTGCGTGGCCGGGCGCTCGGGATAGCAGCGCATGAACATGTTGGTGAAGTGCGTGCCGTAGTGGATCGATTCGCCGCTGTCGGGGCGGAACAGCGGCCGCGCCACGACGTCGAACGCGGGCTCGTGGAAATAGGCGATGGCGTAGCGGTCGCGGGTATTGAGCCGGACCTTGTGCGGCGTCGACAGCAGCCGGCCGTCGGTCATGAACTGCAGGATGTCGCCCGGGAACACGGTCAGCACTTCCGGCACCGGCGCGACGAAGGTCCACGGGTCCTGGTCCTCGTACATGCCGGCCGAACTCTCGCCAGGCAGCCAGTTGCGCTTGCGCGTCTCGCCGTCCACCGGCGGGCGAATGTAGAGACCGCCGACATCGTCCTGCGCGGCGATCACCAGCAGGCCGTAGTCGGTGTGCGCGCCGATGCCGCGCGCGCGGTTGTCGGGGTTCACGGTCGGGAAGCGCAGCACGCGCATGTGGTGCCAGCCTTCGTGCGTCATCCGCGCCAGCGCGTCGAGGTCGTCCAGCCCCAGGCCGAGCGCGGTGAGCCGCAGCAGGCGCTGGCCGATGTCGCCGGCATGGGCCATGAAGTCGCGCATGCGGTCGCGGTAGTCGGGGTCGGGCCACGGCACCGGGCCGTGCGCGGGCCAGCCGGCGCGCACCCGCGGATGGTCCTCGGGCAGGTCGGGACAGACGGTGAAGATCTCGGAGAAGTCGGCTTCGCCGGCGGTGATCTCCTCGCCGGAGGCGATGTAGCCGCTGTAGCCGGTGTCGTTGAGCAGCGGCGTCTTCTCCGCGAAGGGGCGGGCGAAGAAGCGGCGGCTCGCGTCGAGCGCGCGGTCGACGACGCCGCGGTGCGCGCCGACGGTGGCGACCTGGAAGATGCCGTCGCGTTGCCACGCGGCGATGAGCGCGTCGGCGAGCGCGCGGTCGGAAGCGCTGCCGGTCACGGTCGGCGGCAGCACGAAGGTCTGGAGCGTGGTCATGGGCGTGTCCTCGATCGGGCCGCATGCCTGCGGCGGGTCCCTGCGGTGGCGTGCCGTCCGGGCACGGTCGACGCCGGCACGCTTGGCGCTGGCGCGGCGCGCCGGATCGGCCAGCGCATTCTTCTGCGGGATCGCGCCACGCGATGGGCGATCGCTCACGGAACCGATGGCGCCGGCGGCGCGACACGGTGTCCCGCCGGGCGCCTTGCGCGGGGTCAAACCCGCCCCGCGGGCCGGGCGTATCATGCGCGCCATGATCTATCCCATGACCCGCCTCCGCCGCATGCGCCGCAGCGAGTTCTCGCGCCGGCTCATGCGCGAACACGTGCTGACCGCGAACGATCTCATCTACCCGGTCTTCGTCCACGAACTGCCCGGCCGCGCGCCGGTGGGCTCGATGCCCGGCATCGAGCGGCTGTCGATCGACGAACTGCTAAAGGTCGGCGAACAGGCGTCCGAACTGCGGGTGCCGGCGCTGGCGCTGTTCGCGGTGACCGCGCCGGAGGCGAAGTCGCTCGACGGCGTCGCCGCGTGGGACGACGAAGGCCTGATGCAGCGCGCGGTGCGCGCGCTGAAGGCGCGCTTCCCCGAGCTGGGCGTGATCACCGACGTCGCGCTGGATCCGTACACCAGCCACGGCCAGGACGGGCTGCTCGACGACAGCGGCTACGTGGTCAACGACGAGACCGTCGAGGCGCTGGTGCAGCAGGCGCTGTCGCATGCCCGCGCCGGCGCCGACGTGGTCGCCCCCAGCGACATGATGGACGGCCGCATCGGCGCGATCCGCGAGGCGCTGGAAGCCGGCAACCACCTCCACACCCGCATCCTCAGCTACGCCGCGAAGTACGCGAGCAGCTTCTACGGCCCGTTCCGCGATGCCGTCGGCTCGGCCGGCGCGCTGGGCAAGGGCAACAAGTATTCGTACCAGATGGACCCCGCCAACTCCGACGAGGCCCTGCGCGAGGTCGCGCTGGACATCGACGAGGGCGCGGACATGATCATGGTGAAGCCGGGCCTGCCGTACCTGGACATCGTGCGCCGGGTGAAGGACCGCTTCGGCGTGCCGACCTTCGCCTACCAGGTCAGCGGCGAGTACGCGATGCTCAAGGCCGCGGCGCAGAACGGCTGGCTGGACGAGCGCGCCTGCGCGCTGGAAGCGCTGGTCGCGTTCAAGCGCGCCGGCTGCGACGGCATCCTCACCTACTTCGCGCTGGACGCCGCGCGCTGGCTGCGCGAGGCGCATTGAGCGCCGCCGCGCCCGCAGCGGATGCCGCCGGCGGGACGCGACCCGCGCGTCCCGGCGACACCGCGGCGATCGCCGCGCTCGCCGCCGAATGGGGCTACCGCATCTCGGTGGAGTCCTGCGCCGAACGGCTCGACGCGCTGTGCGCCTCGCCGGTGCACGCCGTGTTCGTCGCGCCGAATGTCGACGCCGCGCCCGATGACACATCCGACTCGTCGCTCGATGGCTGGCTGGTGATCGAGGCGCGACTCACGATCGGCCGCGGCGCGTTCGCGGAGATCGCGGGTCTGGTCGTTGCCGGTCGCGCGCGTCGCGGCGGGATCGGTCGCCGCCTCGTCGCCGCCGGCGAACGCTGGGCGCTGGCGCGTGGATTGCGCACGGTGTCCGTGCAATCCAGCGTGCTGCGCGACGAAGCGCACCGCTTCTACCCCGCGCTGGGCTACAGTCGAGCCAAGACCCAACACGTCTACACCCGGACGCTGCCATGACCAAACGCTACGCCGTCTTCGGACAACCCGTCCTGCACTCGCTCTCGCCGAAGATCCACCAGGCCTTCGCGCGGCAGGCGGGCATCGAGCTGGACTACACCGCGATCGAGATCGCGCCCGGCGATTTCGCGTCGGCGCTGTCGGCGTTCGCGAAGAGCGGCGGCCAGGGCGCCAACGTCACCCTGCCGCACAAGCAGCGCGCGGCCGAACTGTGCAACCTCCTGAGCAAGCGCGCGCAGCGCGCCGGCGCGGTGAACACGCTGATCCGCCACGACACCGGCTGGCTCGGCGACAACACCGACGGCGCCGGACTCGTCCGCGACCTGACCGAACGCCACGGCCTGGACCTGCGCGGCCGGCGCACGCTGCTGCTGGGCGCCGGCGGTGCCGCGCGCGGCGTCGCGCCGTCGCTGATGGACGCCGGCATCGGCGATCTCTACGTGGTCAATCGCGACAGCGCCAAGGCCGACGCGCTGGTCGACCAGATCGGCGAACCGGCCCGCGTGCATTCGCGCTACCTCGACGACCTCGGCACGCTGGGCGAATTCGACCTGATCCTCAACGCCACCTCCGCCGCGCGCCACGGCACGCTGCCGACGCTGCCGATGTCGCTCGTGGCCTCGCGCACCGCCGCGGTCGACCTGAGCTACGGCGAAGCGGCCATTCCGTTCCTCGCCTGGGCCCGCGCCGCGGGGGCGCACGCCGCGGTCGACGGCCTCGGCATGCTGGTCGAACAGGCGGCGGAGAGCTTCTTCCTGTGGCACGGCGTGCGCCCGGACACCGCGCCGGTGTACGCCGAACTCGCGGCGCACCACGCCGCGCTGATCACCGCGGACTGACGCCATGGGCGACATCGGCGTCTGGCTCAATCTCCTCGGCTATGCCCTGCCCGGCCTGATCGGGCTGGGCATCGCGCTCGCGCTGCTGCTCGGCAGCGCGCGCCCCGGCCCCGGCCGCCGCCTCGGTCTGATCGGCGTCGGCATCATGCTGGTCGCGGCCGTGCTGTCGATCGGCCTGGCGATCGCGCAGAACCTCATCGTGCTCGGCAATACCGGCGACGCGACGGGGATGTCGCGCAGCTTCGCGCTGATCGGCATCGCCCACATCGTGCTCAACGTGCTGTCGATGGCCGGCGTGGTGACGCTGACGTGGGGCCTGTGCCGGCAGAGCCACGCCGCGCCGCAGGCGCGGTGAAACGGCGGTGGCGCGCAACCTGCACGCCATCGCCGACCGCGTCGAACGCGAAGCCTTTGCACGGGCGGCGCTGGCGGAAGGCAGGCCGTTCGCGAGGGCGGCGCTCACCTCGGCGGCGTGGCTGGCGCTGACCGTCATCGCCGTGAACGCGACGACGCTGCCGACGGTGACGCAGTTCTGGCTGCTGCTCGGACTCTCGCCGGTCCCGGCCGCGCTGATCGAACTGCACCACGTGCGCCGCCGGCTGGAAGCCGCGCTGGTGCTGCTGGAGATCGCGCAGCACAAGCCTCGACGGTCGTTGCTCGACGGCAGGCAAGTCGTGATCAGCGCCGCAGCAGCGCCGCCACCGCGGGATCGAGCCGCGCGAGGAACGCCTCGACGTCGTCGGTGTAGTCGCCGGGCTCGCCGAGGTCCTTGTTGATCGCGCCGTGGTTCCTCGCCTGCGGCAGCACGTCGGCCATCACGCCCAGGCCGCGGCTCTTCCCGACGTAGGCGCGCGCCTGGCCGCAGGGATCGTCCTTGCGCGTGGTCGAGCACACGCCCAGCCACGGCGCCGCGGTGCGATCGAGACGGTGGTAGGGCGAGGCGACGACCCACTTCGCCTCGGTCTCGCCGAATGCTTCGAGGTAGCGGGTCTTCAGGAACGGATAGACGTTCGGCATCTGCTTGACCACGTCGATCGCGCCGGCATCCAGCGACACCGTGCCGAGCAGCGACGTCACGCCGCAGGTGCGGCGCAGCGACGCGTCGGCGTTCACCAGCGACACCAGATGCGCGCCGGCGGAATGACCCATCAGGATGACCTTGGCCGGGTCGGCGCCCCATTCGGCCGCGTGCGCCTGCACGAACGCGGTCGCGCGCGCGATCTCGCCGCCCTGCGCGTAGGCGTCGGCGCCGTCGCCGACCATCGGATAATTCACCGACACGAACACGAACCCCTTCGGCACCCAGCGTGCGACCTTGTTCGCGACGACGCCGGCCATCGCCTTGTCGCCGACGCACCAGCCGCCGCCGTGCACCATCACGATCACCGGCGCGCCGCCGCGCACGGGCTGCTTCGAAGGGACATGCTGCGGCAGGAACACATCGAGTCTCTCGCGCGCGGCCGGGCCGTAGGCGACGTCGGCGCGATCGGGCGCCGGCCCGTGCGTGCGGCCCTGCATGCGTTCGCCGAGGCGGTCCACCCGCTTCGACCAGTCGGCGCAGCTCATCGCACCGCCGAATTCGCCGGCGACGCCGTCGCCATCGCCGCCGCCCTGCATGCGCGCGCGCAGGCGATCGCGCAGCGGTCCCGCGCGCAGGTCGGACGCCGCGCCGGCGGCGAGCGCCGCGAGCAGGCAGGCGGAAACGAAGACGGTCGCGGATTTCATGCGGCACTCCCCCGGATGCGGTTCGACGATGGCAGGAGCCTAGCCGGGCCGCGCAGGGAAAGGATGTCCAAATGTGTCCGGGCGGCGCGCAGGCGTCAGAATGGAGCCCCGACGGCAGAGAGGCTTCCCGCATGCGCATCGCGCTTCCCGCTTCGCTGCTGTCGCTCGTCCTCGCCACCGGCTGTTCGGGCCCGGCCGCCGATCTGTCCACGCTGGGCGATCCAGCGCCGAAGCTGGTCGGCCACTGGGCCACCGACGCCGGCGACCAGCTGTACTACGGCCCGATCGACGCCGCGTCCGGCAAGGGGCCGTACACGCTGGTGCATCCCGACGGCAAGCGCTTCGACCACGCCTATCGCCTCCGCGGCAGCCTGCCCGCGCGGCAGGCGATCGAAGCGACCTACCTCTTCGCCGACGGCGACCAGGCGCAGGTCGGCTTCGTGCTCTCCGCGGATGCGAAGACGCTGACCTCGACGCAGGACATCACCGGCATGCAGATCACCTCCGACGCGAAGCGCGTGGACGACCGCATCGCGCCGTGAACGCTGACAGCGCGCTCACTTCGCGCGCTTCGGCTTCGCCTTGCTTTTCGTGGTCGCCGCGTTGTGTTCCGCCGCCGCGCGGACCAGGGCACGGAACGCCGCTTCGTCCGGCACGCTGTCGACGAACAGATCGATCGCCCGCCGCACGTTGCCGTCGAGGCTGGCATTGAACAGCCCGACCGGATCCGGCAGCGCCGCGCCCTTCGCGAACGTCAGCTTCACCTTGTCCCTGTAGTGCTCGCCGGTGCACAAGATGCCGCCGTGCGACCACACCGGCGTGCCCATCCACTTCCACTCCTCCACGACGTCGGGCAACGCCTCGTGGATCAGCGCCCGCACCCGCGCCAGTGTTTCGCCGCGCCAGTCGCCGAGCTCGGCGATGCGCGTGGTGATGCGGGTGGAGGCGGAAGGGTCCACCTGCGATTTCGATCCGGTCATGAAGCACTCCAGCATGTGTGCAAACAAGCGCAGACATTACGCCTCGTGGCGCGGTTTCGTCATGAACGCAGCGAGTGAAAGAATTGCTGACCATTACCGCTAGCCGAAGTTGGTCTTGATCTGTCGGCCCCCCTGGTCGCGACGGGTTTCGCGGACCAGGCCCCAAGGGCGCGCGGCAGGAAGCCGCGCGTTTTTCCACCAGCACACGGACGGGCTGTCGCAAAACCCCGCGCAGCCCGGGTACCCG
>JBQCJG010000063.1:0-4935 GCA_051952955.1 Lysobacteraceae bacterium
CGCTGCGGCTGGCGTCGCTGCCGCAGCCCGGCGCCGACGCGCCGCGACTGCGCGTCGGCATGGTCCAGTCGAACATCGTCGACTACGAGCGCCTGCGCCGCGAGATGGGCGCGTACGCGGTGGTGCGCAAGGTGCTGGACACGCACTACGTGATGTCGCGCGAGGCCGTGATCGACCATCGCGTCGACGCGCTGCTGTGGGCGGAGACGGTGTTCCCGACCACGTTCGCGCATCCCAAGAGCGCCGACGGCGAGGCGCTGGACGACGAGATCCGCAGCTTCGCCGTCGCCGCCGGCGTGCCGCTGGTGTTCGGCACCTACGATCTCGACGCCGACGGCGAATACAACGCCGCGGCCTTCGTCGACGCGCGCGGCGGCGTGCAGGGCTTCTACCGCAAGACGCGGCTGTTCCTGTTCACCGAATACGTGCCGCCGTGGCTGGACGGTCCGACGCTGCGGCGCCTGCTGCCGTGGGCCGGCACATGGCGGCCCGGCGACGGCGCGCGGGTGTTCCCGCTGCGCCTGCGCGACGGCCGCGAGGTGCCGGTGGCGGCGCTGATCTGCCTCGACGACGTCGACCCCGGGCTCGCCATCGACGGCGCGCGCAAGGGCGCGCAGGCGCTGCTCGGCCTGTCCAATGATTCGTGGTTCACCGCGCATCCCGACGGCGCGCGCCTGCACCTGGCGGTGGCGGCGTTCCGCAGCATCGAGACGCGCCTGCCGCAGCTGCGCGTCACCAACACCGGCATCAGCGCGGGGATCGACCCGACCGGCGAGGTGCGCCAGCGCACCGCGATGGGCGCGCAGGCGCTGCTGGTCGGCGAGGTCGCGCCGATGCCGCCGCCGGCCACGCTGATGGTGCGCTGGGGCGACTGGGTCGGGCGCACCGCGGCGCTGCTGCTGGCGCTGTTCGCGGCGGGGTCCGCGCTGCGCGCGTGGCGCTCACGCCGTCCGCGCGCGACGGCGGCCGATGACGCCGTCGCATCGAACGCACACCTCGCGATGGCCGTGTCGGCGCTGTCGCCGCCGATGCGGATCGCCGCGGCGACGCTGCGCGCGATCGCCGGCGGCGGCCTGCTCTGGATGGGGCTGGCGTGGCTGGTCGGCGATGCCGCCGAGACGGGCACGCTGGCGCAGCTGCGCATGTTCGCCGGACTGGTGCTGGCGCCGACGGTCGCGGCATGGGCCATCGGTCGCGCCGGTGCCGCCACGCTGCGCATCGAAGGCGACGCGCTGGTGATCGACCAGCGTGCGCGCCGCGTCGAGATCCCCGTCGCCGGCCTCGCCGCGCTCGAACCGTGGCGCCTGCCGCTGCCGCTGCCGGGCGCGTGGCTGCGGCTGGCCTCGGGCGCGCGCTTCGCGCAGGGCCTTGCGGGCGTGGACGTGCGTGCGCTCGCGCAGGCGCTGGTGGATGCGGGGGCGCCCGCCGCGCTGGCGCGGGCGGGCGACACGCGCGCGGCCTTGCACGCGCATGCGCGCTTCGCGCTGCGCCGGCGCTGGTTCGACCATCCGCTGGTGAAGTTCGGCCTGTTCCCGCTGCTGCCGGCGCTGCCGGCGTTCCGGCTGCACCAGATCATCGCGTACGGCGGTTTCCTCGGCGAGTACTACACCTTCGGCCTGAAGGCGTGGCTGCTGGCGCTGCTGATCTGGTGGGCGTCGTGGGCCGTGGGCATGACCCTGTACGCCGCGGCGCTGCGCGTGCCGATCGAAGCCGGCGCGTGGATCGCGTTGCTGCTGAAGCCCGGACGCGCAGTCGGCGTGCGCCGTGCGCTCGAGATCGCGGGCCGGCTGCTGTACTACCTCGGCGCGCCGGCGCTGCTGCTGTTGCGCGTGCTGCAGGGCTGAGCCGCGACGCGCGCGCCGGTCACGCGCGCATCCGGACCCCGCGTCCGCTGCTCACTTCCTGACTTCCGACACCAGCGTCGGCATGTCCCACGCGCCGCCGGCGAAGCCCTTGCACTGGCCCGAACCGCCGCTGGCGCTGTGCACGAAGCCGCGACCGTCCCAGGTCCACGCGTCGGTGCTCCAGCAGTCGCCGATGCCGCGGCCCTTCTGCCCGGATTCGATGCGGCGGCCGTCGTCGTCGGTGCCGTCGGTGGTGACCAGTTCCGCCGCGTAGGGCGGCGTGTCGTCGACGATCCAGTAGCCGTTGCCTGCGTTGTAGGCGGCGCGCCAGCACAGCGTCGAGACCAGCAGTGTCGTCTTCGTCAGCCGCGTCGCCGACAGCGCGTGGTCTTCGTCGGTCTGGGCCAGTCCCTCGCAGTCGTCCGGATCGGTGGTCTTGCGCAGCGCCGCACGGATCGCATCGCCGCGCTTCGCGGCGAGCGTGGCGTCGCCGGGCCGCGCCGGTGCGAGCGGCGGGGAGACGATCACCGGCATCGGCAGCGCCGGCGGCACGCGCGTTTCGTCCTGCTTGCCGCGGCGGTACAGCGCGCCGACGGTGCCGATGCGGCCCTGCGCCTCGTCCATCTTCAGCAGAACCGCCGACGCGCCGGCGCCCGACAGCGTCCACGTCCTGTCGCGCGCCGTGAATGCGATGCGGCTGTCGCGCAGCAGCGAGGCGAGCAGCGCCTTCACCTGCGCGGCCGCGAGATCGGCCGTGAGCGCGTCCTTCGCCAGCGTCACGCTGCCGAGGTCGCGCCCGTCGATCCGCAGCATGAGCGGGAAGCGCGCGGGAAAGCCCTTGAACGGATCGTCGTCCCAGCCTTCGCCGAGCTGCACCTGGCCGGTCACCGGCGTGCCCGCGCCACCCGCGCGCGTCAGCAGCACGCTGACCGGCAGTGCGTCGGGATCGTCGTCCGACTGGTAGCCCGCGGCGCGGCAGGTGCGGGTGTTGTCGCAGGCCAGTTCCCAGTCGCCGTGCGAAAAGGACAGGCCTTCGGCGCCCTTGTCGGCAGCCGCGACGGCGCCCGCGCACAGCAGCGCGATCAGGGCGAGGGAATGCGGGGCGGGGCGATGGATCGGCATGGAGACGCTCGCGGAGTCGTGGATCGGAAAGCGCAGGGCGTCGCTCAGAACACCAGCGTCTCGCCGGGTTGCAGCGTGAAGCGTTCGCCCAGCGTGCGGTCGGCGCCGGCGAGGCGGTCGCGATGCGTGCCGATCAGTTCGGTCGGCACCACGAAGTCGACCGGCTTCGCGGAATCGAGGTTCACGACCACCCAGTTCTCGCCTTCCGCGGACGCCATGTGCAGCAGCCACACGCTGGCCGCATCGACCGGGAAATAGCGCAGCTCGATCGGCCGGCGCAGCGCGGGATTGGCGTTGCGCACCGAAAGCAGGCGCTGGTAGTGGCGATACAGCGAATCGGGATCGCGGCGCTGCGCGGCGACCGAATGGCCGTGGCCGCGCTGCGTGCGCCAGAAGTCGATCCACCACGCGCCCTGCTCGCCGCGATAGCCGCGCGGCGGGGCGATGTCGGTCCACACCTTGCCGCTGGCGTTGAAGCCGGCGACCGGGCCGTCGTCCCACTGCATCGGCGCGCGGCGGTAGCGGTCCTCGCCGGTCTGCGGCTGGGTCAGGCCGATCTCCTCGCCGTAGTACAGGCACGCCGTGCCCGGCGAGGTCAGCAGCAGGCTGGCGGCGATCTTCGCCTTCGCCGCGTCGCCGCCGAGGCGCTGCAGCAGGCGGTTCTGGTCGTGGTTCGACAGGAACGGCGCGAAGTACGACAGCGGCGCCGCCGCGGCGCGCGCCTTCAGGTCGGCCCACAGCGTGTCGCGGCGCCCGTCCGTCGCGGCACCGAGCGTGCCGAAGTCGGCCCTGCGTTCGCCGGAGGGAGCGAGCAGCGCGATCACGCGGTCGCCGAAATCGAAATCGAACGCGGCGTCCAGGCCCTTGCCGCCGTCGCGGTAGCGGGCGACGGTGTCCAGCGGCGCCCACGCCTCGCCGATCAGCAGCGCATCGGGATTGATCGCCTTGACCTTCCGCGAGAATGCGGTCCAGAACGCGATGGTGTCCGGCGTGTCGGCCTGCCCGGGCAGCGGACCGTCCTCGATCGCGTAGCGCACCGCGTCCAGGCGGAAGCCGTCGACGCCCTTCTTCAGCCAGAACGCGGCGACGCGGTCGAGTTCCGCCGACACCGCGGGGTTGCGCAGGTCGAGGTCAGGCTGCGAGCTGCCGAACGCGCCGTAGTAGTAGGCCTTGCGCGTCTCGTTCCAGTGCCAGACCTTCGACGGATCCGGCGTGGTCGACCACGGCTGGCCCCAGCCCTCCGGGCGCGTGTCGCGCCACAGGAAATAATCCTCGTAGCCAGGCTCGCGGCGCGCGGACTTCAGGAACCACGGATGCTGGTCGGACACGTGGTTCAGCACCAGGTCCAGCACCACCTTCATGCCGCGCCTGTGCGCCTGCGCCACGAAGCGGTCGAAGTCGGCCATCGCGCCGTAGTCGCGCTCGATCGCGTAGAAATCCTGGAAGTCGTAGCCGTGGTACGACGGCGCCTCGAACACCGGCGTCAGCCAGATCGTGTCGACGCCGAAGCGGCGCAGTTCGTCCAGCTTCGAGGTGAGCCCGCGGAAGTCGCCGCTGCCGTCGCCGTCGCTGTCCTTGAACGAGCGCGGCCACACCTCATAGACCACCGCGTCCTGCCACCAGCGGTGCGGTCCGTCGGCCTCGGTCTGCACGGTCTCGAAACGCAGCGGCGTGGTCAGCGCGCGGGCCGGCGACGCGCTGCCGAGCAGCAGCGCGAGCGCGCACAGGCCGGCGCCGAGCGTGAGGGCGAGGGACGTCGGGCGCGGTGCGTTCACGGGCGGCGATCCTGTGTCTGAGGCGGGCGGTCGATCATACCGCCGCCGCGCGCGCCGCCGTGCGATGCTGTCGCCACCGAGGACGGAAGCCGTGGAGACGCACGATGCGCAGGGACCGGAACGGCATGTCGACACGGACGGCGGGCGCCGCATGAGCGCCGCGCGCCCGCTGCCGCGCGCCGGTGACGTCGCCG
>JBQCJG010000064.1:0-3807 GCA_051952955.1 Lysobacteraceae bacterium
GCCGCGTCGCGCGCCCGCGGCGGCCTTGCCTGCCGCGCTCGACGCCGTGCCGGCCGCGGGAGGTGCGCGATGAGCCGCCGCCTGTCGCTCGCCGCGCTGCTGCCCGACGTCGACGGCATTCCCGCCGGCCTGGCGATCGCCGGGCTGGTGCAGGACAGCCGCGCCGTGCGTGCGGGCGATGCGTTCGTCGCGATCGCCCCGGTCTTGAACAGTGCGAGCGGCGCGCACGGCTTGAACTTCGTTTCGCAGGCGGAAGCCGCGGGCGCCGCCGTCGTGCTGTGCGAAGCGCCGGTGCCGACGGAATTCGCGGAGACCGTCGCGTCGGCGCGCATCCCGGTGATCGCGGTGCCGCGGCTGCGTGCGCGACTCGGACCGCTGGCCGACCGTTTCCACGCGTCGCCGTCGCGCACGATGACCACCGTCGGCGTCACCGGCACCAACGGCAAGACCTCCACCGTGCAGCTGATCGCGCAGGCGTGGACGCTGCAGGGTCGCGTCGCCGGCACCATCGGCACGCTCGGCGCCGGGCTGTACGGTCGCGTCGAACCTACCGGCTTCACCACGCCGCTGGTGCTGCGCACCCACGCGCTGCTCGCCGAGCTGCGCGACGCCGGCGCGCAGGCGGTCGCGATGGAAGTCAGCTCGCACGCGCTCGACCAGGGCCGCGTCGACGGCGTCCATTTCGCGGTCGCGGTGTTCACCAACCTCACCCGCGATCATCTCGACTACCACGGCACGATGGAGGCCTACGGCGAGGCCAAGGCGAAGCTGTTCGCGTGGCCGAACCTCGGCGCCGCGGTGTTGAACCTCGATGACGCCCACGGCCGCGCGCTGTTCGATGCGGTGCGTGCCCGCGGCGAAACGACCGCGATCGGCACCAGCGCGCGCGGCGACGCCGATGCGACGGTCCGCGCGGATGACATCGTGCTCGACCTCGCCGGCATCGCGTTCACGCTGCGCATCGGCGACGACGCGCATCCGGTGCGCTCGCCGCTGCTCGGCCGCTTCTACGTCGACAACCTGCTGGCGGTCGCCGGCGTGCTGCATGCGCAGGGCGAAGCGCCGGCGACGATCGCCGCGCTGCTGTCGCGGCTCGCGCCCGTGCACGGCCGCATGAATCGCCTGGGCGGCGAGGGCGGCCAGCCGCTGGTCGTCGTCGACTACGCGCACACGCCGGACGCGCTGGCGCAGGCGCTCGACGCACTGCGCGCGCACGCGAACGGCCGCGTGATCTGCGTGTTCGGCTGCGGCGGCGACCGCGATGCCGGCAAGCGCCCGCAGATGGCGGCGATCGCCGAGGCTCGCGCCGACGTGGTGTTCGTCACCGACGACAATCCGCGCACCGAGGACGGCGACGCGATCGTCGCCGACATCCTCGCCGGTTTCTCGCAGCCCGCGCAGGCGCGCGTCGTGCGCGACCGCGGCGCGGCGATCGCGCAGGCCGTCGCCGAGGCGCAGGCCGGCGATCTGGTGCTGATCGCCGGCAAGGGCCACGAGCCCTACCAGGAAATCCACGGCGTGCAGCATCCGTTCGACGACAGCGCGGTCGCGCGCGCGGCGCTGGAGACGCGGGCATGACGCCGATGACGCTCTCCCGCATCGCGCAGGCCACCGGCGGCCGCCTCGTCGGCGACGACCGCACCATCGGCGCGCTGGTCACCGACACCCGTCGCCTCGATGCGTCCGGTTCGCCCCTGTTCGTCGCCCTGCGCGGCGAGCACTTCGACGGCAACGACTACGTCGCGCAGGCCGCCGAACGCGGCGCCGCGGCCGCGCTGGTCTCGCGCGAAGCCGACGTCGCGATTCCCCAGGTCGTCGTCGCCGATACCGAGCGCGCCCTGGCGGCGCTGGCCGCGTCGGTGCAGCGCGGCCGCAAGACCAGGGTGCTCGCCGTCACCGGCAGCAACGGCAAGACCAGCGTGAAGGCGCTGGTGTCGGCGATCCTCGAGGCCGCCGCGCCCGGCCGCGCGTACCACACGCCCGGCAACCGCAACAACGAGATCGGCCTGCCGCTGGCGGTGCTCGACGCACCGGACGACGCGCTGTACGCCATCTACGAGATGGGCGCCGGCAAGCCGGGCGACATCGCCTACCTGACCGACATCGTCCGCCCGGATGCGTCGCTGGTGAACAACATCGCGCCGGCGCACCTCGAACGCATGGGCAGCCTGCTCGGCATCGCCGACACCAAGTCCGCGATCTACGATGCGCTGCCCGAACACGGCACCGCCGCGATCAACGCCGACGATGCGTTCTCGCCGTACTTCTCGGGGCGTGCCGAGGGCCGCCGGCAACTCCGCTTCGCGCTCGATGCCGATGCCGACCTCACCGCGCGCGACATCGCGCTGGCGGCGGACGGTTCGCGCTTCGTGCTGGTGACGCCGGAAGGCGAGGCCGAGATCGCGCTGGCGATGCCCGGCCGCCACAACGTGTCGAACGCGCTGGCCGCGGCCGCGCTGGCGATGGGCGTGGGCATCGGCCTGCCGGCGATCGCCGCGGGCCTCAACGCCGCGCGCCCGGTCGGCGGCCGACTCAACGTGCACGCGCTGCCCGGCGGCGCGTCGCTGATCGACGACAGCTACAACGCGAACCCGGGCTCGCTGCAGGCGGCGATCGACACGTTGTCCGCGGTCGGCGGCGAGCGCTGGCTGGTGATCGGCGACATGCGTGAACTCGGCGCGGACGCCGCGGCGCTGCACGTCGAGGTGGGGCGTCGCGCGAAGGCCGCGGGCATCGCGCGGCTGTATGCGCTGGGCCCGCTGAGCGCAGGCGCGGCCGATGCCTTCGGGGAAGGCGGACGGACGTTCGAGCAGCACGCCGCGCTGGCGACCGTGCTGCGTGCGGACATCGCGGAAGCGGCGACCGCGCCGCGGGTGCTGGTGAAGGGGTCGCGCGGCAGCGCGATGGACAGAATCGTGAACGACATCCTCGCCGGCGGCGGGGACGGGGGAACCACCCATGCTGCTTGAGCTGACCCGCTGGCTGGAATCGCTGCAGCGCCATTTCGGCCTGTTCGGCTATCTCACCTTCCGCGGCATCCTCGCCGCGCTGACCTCGCTCGGCCTGTCGCTGTGGTGGGGCCCGGCGGTGATCGCGCGGCTGGCGAAGCTCAAGGGCGGCCAGCCGATCCGCAAGGACGGCCCGCAGTCGCATTTCTCCAAGGCCGGCACGCCGACGATGGGCGGTGCGCTGATCCTGCTCACCATCCTCGCCTCGGTGCTGCTGTGGGGCGACCTGCGCAACCGCTACGTGTGGGTCGTGCTGGTGACGATGATCGCGTTCGGCTGGATCGGCTGGTGGGACGACTGGATCAAGATCGTCAAGCGCGATCCCAACGGCATGCGCTCGCGCACCAAATACGCGCTGCAGTCGCTGTTCGGCCTCGCCGCCGGCCTGTTCCTGTACTTCACCGCCGACGTGCAGTCGGCGACGACGCTGTACATCCCGTTCTTCAAGAACGTGGCGCTGCCGCTGGTCGGCGTCGGCGGCGCGGTGTTCTTCGTCGCGGTCGCGTACTTCTGGGTGGTCGGCTTCTCGAACGCGGTGAACCTCACCGACGGCCTCGACGGCCTCGCGATCATGCCGACGGTGCTGGTCGCCTGCGCGCTGGGCGTGTTCGCGTATGCCTCGGGCAACGCGGTGTTCTCCGAATACCTGAAGATCCCGGCGGTGCCCGGCGCGGGCGAACTGGTCATCATCTGCGCCGCGATCGCCGGCGCCGGCCTCGGCTTCCTGTGGTTCAACACCTATCCGGCGATGGTGTTCATGGGCGACATCGGCGCGCTGGCGCTGGGCGCGGTGCTCGGC
>JBQCJG010000065.1:0-12048 GCA_051952955.1 Lysobacteraceae bacterium
GGGGGGGCGGCGCCCCCCCCCCGCCGCGCGCCGCGCGCCGCCCCGGGCCGGGGGGGGGGGGGGGGCGGCGGGCCCCCCCCCCCCGAGCCGGTCGCCGATGCGTCGGTCACCTCGGTGCCCGGCACCGTGCTGGCGATCCGGACCGCAGACTGCCTGCCGGTGGTCTTCGCGTCCGCGGCCGGCGACGAGATCGCCGCCGCGCACGCCGGCTGGCGCGGGCTGGCCGACGGCGTGCTGGAAGCGACCGTGGCCGCGATGCGCACCCCGGCCGACCGGCTGGTCGCGTGGCTCGGTCCGGCGGCCGGCCCGCAGGCCTACGAAATCGGCGCGGAGGTGCGCAGCGCCTTCGTGGATGCCGATCCGGTCGCGGCGGACGCATTCGTCGCCACCCGCCCGGGCCACTGGCGGGTGGATCTGTACGCCCTCGCGCGTCGGCGCCTCGCCCGGGTCGGCGTGGACCGCGTGCACGGCGGCGGGCTGTGCACCATTTCCGACCCGGCGCGGTTCTTCTCGCATCGCCGCGACGCCCGCACCGGGCGGATGGCGACGCTGGTGTGGATCGACTCGTGAGCGGGCCGGCCGCCGTCGCCGAAAGCTTCGCCGCCCTGTTCCCGCGGTTGCTGGGACCGGGCTTCGCGACGCTGCCGCCGACCGTGCGGCGGCTGCACCTGACGCCCGGCGCGGGGCGCTGGCAGGGCGAAGCGGTGGTCGAACGCGGCCGTCATCCGCTGGCCCGCCTGTTCGCATGGCTCACCCACCTGCCGCCGGCCGGCACGGGGCCGGTGGTGGTGGAGATCGATGCCGCGGACGGCCGCGAACGCTGGGTCCGCCGGATCGGCGGCCGTCCCATGCCGTCGCGGTTGTGGGCCGGGCAGGGTGCGATGGCCGGCCTGCTGTGCGAACGCCTCGGCGCGGTGCAGTTCGGGTTCGCGATGGGCGTCGAGGCCGATGCGATCGTGTGGCGGGTCGCGCGCGTGCGCGCGTTCGGCTGGCTGCCCCTGCCTGCGGGCGCATTCGCCGGCGTGGTCGCGCGCGAGTCCGAGCGCGACGGCCGCTACCGCTTCGACGTGCGCGCCGCGATGCCGGTCGCCGGCCTGCTCGTGCACTACCGCGGCTGGCTGGAGGTGCCATGACGACGATATCCGTGCCCAAGCCGCACGCCGACGCGGGCGCGATCATCGTCTTCGACGGCGTCTGCGTACTGTGCAACGGCTGGGTCGGCTTCCTGCTGCGGCACGACCGCCGGGCGCGCTACCGCTTCGCCGCGATGCAGGGCGAGACCGGCCGCGCGCTGCTCGCGGCGCATGGCCTCGATCCCGACGACCCGGCGTCGTTCCTGCTGATCGAACACGACCGCGGCCCGGTGCCGCGCGTGTCGACCGATACCGTCGCGATCCGCCGCGTGCTGGCGGGACTCGGCGGTGCGTGGCGGCTCGCGTCGCTCTCGGTGCTGGTGCCGCCGTTCCTGCGCGATCCGCTCTATCGCTTCGTCGCGCGGCATCGCTACCGCTGGTTCGGCCGCCACGACGCCTGCCTGCTGCCCGATCCAGCGCAGGCGCACCGCTTCCTGTGAGCGTCCCCCGGGCGGCGTGCGCGGCCCGGGGACGGCAGGGTCGCGATCAGAACGTGTAGCGGACCCGGGTGTAGTAGTACGCGCCGTTGCTGCAGATCGGCGAGAGCACGTCGTAGGGCAGGTTGCCGAAGTAGTTGATGTCCGAATTCGACTTGTCCGGGTAGGCGTCGGTCAGGTTCTGGCCGCCGATGGCGAGACGCCAGTGCTCGCCGATGCGGTATTCGGCTTCGGCGTCCAGCTGCCACTCGGCGCCGTAGACCTGGCGCGGCACGAAGCCGCCGCCGAAATCGAACACGCGCACCACGCTGCCCTGCCGGCTCAGGCGTCCCTGCAGCGACCAGCGCCGGCTCTCCCATTCGGCGGCGAACTGGGCGCGGGTGCGTGGCGCGGCGTCGGTGAGCGTGTTGCGTTCCTCCACGCCGAACAGCACGTAGGCCGGATCCAGCGCCAGCAACTGCGCCGGCGTGGCCAGCACGTGCTTTAGCTCGGTGGTGGCGTAGCTCCAGCTGCCGGTGAGGCGCAGTTCGCCTGCGCCCAGCGCCTGCCGCCAGTTCGCGACCAGCTCGCCGCCGCGGGTGCGGGTGTCGGCGGCGTTGACGAAGTACGACGCGCTCTGCACGCCGGGCACGCCGAAGTTGGCATTCACGAAGTTGGTGAGCGCATCGCCGGTGAGCGACTCCGACAGCGCGACGCGGTCGTCGATCTCGATCTGGAACAGGTCGAACGACAGGTCGAAGTGATCGCCGATCCGGCTGGTCGCGCCCAGGCTGAGGTTGAGCGAGGTCTCCGGCTTGAGGTCGCGCGCGCCCAGTGCGCGGGCGATCGGGTTGTTCACCGACAGCAACCGGCCTTGCAGCAGCTGGCCGGAGCTGTCGTAGCCGGTGGACGTGGCCTCGTAGCCGATCTGGCTGAGCGACGGCGCGCGGAAGTTGGTCGAGACCGCGCCGCGCAGGGCGAAGGCCGGCGCGAATTCGTAGCGCGCGGCGAGCTTGCCGGTGAACTGGCCGCCGAAGTCGTCGTAGTGCTCGTAGCGCGCGGCGACGTCGGTGGACAGGTGCTCGCCGAAGCGGCTGGACAGGCTGGCGTAGACGCCGGCCACCGTGCGGTCGAGGTCGGCCTCGTCCTGCGGGGTCAGGCCGCCGCCGGCCTGCGCGCCGGTGGGGCGATCGGTGAACGGCCCGGCCGCATAGCTGGCGGGATCGCCGGCCTGCGTTTCGTAGCGTTCGCGGCGCACTTCGACGCCGACGCCGACGCTGTGCGTGGCGCCGCCGCGGTCGAAGTCGCGGCCCAGGTCGAGATTCGCGACGGTCTGGTCGAAGGCGTAGTCGCCGACCCGGAAGCGCGTCGGGCTGGACGGCCCCAGCGAGGCGTTGAGCGAATCGCGCAGGCGGTAGGTGAAGGCGTTGCGGCCGAAGTCCAGGCTGCCGTCCACGTGCCAGTCGCCCCAGTCGCTGCGCGCACCGGCGACGCGTTGCAGGTCCAGGTTGTCGCCCAGCGAGACCGGCCGGTAGCCGTCGGGATACACCTCGCGGAAGTTCGCCGCACCGTCCGGATAGCGGAAGAAGTTGGCGCCTTCGGTATCGCTCTGGTGGTAGGTGCCGAAGGCGTAGAACTCGCCACCGTCGCCGAACGGCAGCGCGCCGTTGAACCAGGCGTCCAGCGCCTTCGACTTGCCGTCGCCCAGCGCGTAGTTGCGGCGGCCGGCGAGGGCGAGGTTGGCCGGTGTCTGTTCCTCGAAGAACGGGATCTGGTCGAAGCCGGCGCGGTTGGTGGCCTCGCGCTGCTTTACTTCGACGCCCAGACGCACGAAGCCTCCGCCGCTGCCCAGGCCGGTGCCGACTTCGGCGCTGGCGAAGCCGGTCTGGCCGTCGGTGACGGTGCGGTCGATCGCGCCGACGTCGGTGTGGTGCGCGCCGAAGCTCGCCTCGAAGGCGCCGCCTTCGGGCGCGTCGTCGAGGATCACGTTGATGACGCCGGCCACCGCGTCCGAGCCGTACTGCGCGCCGGCGCCGTCGCGCAGCACTTCGATGCGCTTGATCGCGCTGATCGGGATCGCGTTGAAATCGACCGGCGTGGTGCCCTTGCCGATCTTGCTGTCGGTGTTCACCAGCGCGCTGGTGTGGCGGCGCCTGCCGTTGACCAGCACCAGCACCTGGTCGGGCGACAGCCCGCGCAGCTGCGCGGCGCGCACGTGGTCGGCGCCGCCGGAATTCGACTGGCGCGGGAAGTTGAACGACGGCAGCAGCGCCTGCAGCGCGCTGCCGAGCTCGCCGTTGACCACGCCCGCGCGCTGCAGGTCTTCGGCGGTCAGCACGTCCACCGGTGCGGTGGATTCGAGCACGGTGCGGCCGCTGGCACGGGTGCCGGTGACGATGACGGTGTCGAGGTCGCCGGCCGCCGGATCGCCGGCGGCGCCCGTGGTCTGGGCCTGTGCCGGCAGCGCGAGCGCCAGCGCGATGGCGATGCCGATCGGGGTCGGGCGGGGGAGGGGACGGAACATGGGTGGAACTCCGGGCTGTGCCTGCGCCGCCGCCCGATCCGGAGCACGGCCGCATTCGATTCGTGGACGCATCCCTCCCCGGGATGCGGGTCATCGGCCGGGCGTCGCGCGGTGGCACGCATGCGCCGAGGCGGGGCGATGCGACCGCGCCCGGCCGGTGGAGGGGAAGCGGCCGGACGCGGACGCGCGCCTTGTCCACAGGTTATGTTGCGACGCATCATCCGCCGCGCCTGCGCCCATGCGCGGTTCCCATGTCGATATGCAGGCCGATCATTTGCCCGCGCCGTGGGGGCCGCCGAGCGTGTGCGCGGCCTGCGTGGCCCGATCCTTCCTGCCGGAGCCCTAGCCCATGAAAGCCCATGCCCTGCTGCTCGCCGCCGTGATCGCGCTGTCCGCCTGCGCGCACGCGCCGTCGACCGGCGCACCCGCGCCGACGGCGACCGCGCAGCTCCAAGGCGACGCCTCGCGCCCGGCCCAGGCGGCGCACTGGGTGCGCAGCGAACTGTATTTCGGCGTCGGCGAGGAGAGCGGCGTCGCCGACCGCCCGCAGGACCGGCCGATCGACGAGGCGCAGTGGCGCGGCTTCCTCGACCGCGAAGTCACGCCGCGTTTCCCCGATGGCCTGACCGTGTTCGACGCTTACGGCCAATGGCTGTTCCGCGGCGCCGCCCAGCCCAACCGGCTGAAGACCAAGGTGCTGGTGATCCTGCACGAGGACACGCCGCAACGCCGCGCCGACATCGACGCGATCCGCGTGGCGTGGAAGCGCGAGACCGGGCACCAGTCCGTGCTGTGGGCGCAGCAGGCGGTCGAGGTGTCGTTCTGATCCTGATGCGAGCGAGCACGGTCGCCGCGACGCGTCGCGGATGACTTCCGGCAGGACGCGACGGGCGACGCCCGTTGCTAGAGCCGCGCCTCCTTTCGCAGCACGACCTTCCGCCATGTCCGCATCCCGCCTGCTCTGCGCCGCCCTGTTGCTCGCCGCATTCCCGCTCCTGCCGGTCCGCGCCGCGACGCTCGCCGAGGTGCAGGGCATGCTCGAGGCGCGCAACCCCGCCGCGCTGAAGGCCGCGGATGCGCGGGTCGCCGCGACGCCGAACGACGCCGCTGCGTGGATCGCCCTGACCCGTGCGCGCCTGCTCGCCGGCAAGTCCGAGGATGCGATCGAGGCGGGCGAACGGGCCGCCGCGCTCGCGCCGAGGAATGCGCAGGCCTTCCTCTGGCTGGGCAACGCGTACGGCGTGCGCATCGGCGAGGTCGGCATGCTGTCGAAGATGACGCTGGCGCCGAAGCTGCGCGACGCGTTCGAGCAGGCGGTGAAGCTCGATCCCGCGCTGATCGAGGCGCACAACGCGCTGGTCGAGTTCTACCTGCAGGCGCCGTCGGCGATCGGCGGCGGCATCGACAAGGCCCGCGCCGAGGCCGCGGTGATCGCGAAGTACGACCGCGTCCGCGGCTACGTCGCGCAGGCCCGCATCGCCGACCACGAGAAGAAGCCCGGGGAGGCGATCAAGGCCTACGAAGCGGCCGCGGCGCTGAAGCCCTCCGACCCGCAGCTGCGGCTGGCGCTCATCCTCGCCTACCAGCAGAGCAAGCGCTGGCGCGATGCCTTCGACGCGATCCGCAAGTGGAGCGCCGCCGAGCCCGCGGCCGCCAAGCCGCGCTACCAGATGGGTCGCCTGGCCGCGGTGTCCGGCCAGTACCTCGCGGAAGGCGAGGCCGCGCTGCGCGCCTACCTGCAGCAGCCGCACGGCAAGGACGATCCCGAGAACAAGCACGCCTACTACCGGCTCGGCCAGGTACTGGCGAAGGCCGGCCGCAAGGACGAGGCCCGCGCCAACCTGCAGGCCGCATTGAAGCTCGATCGGAAGTTCAAGGACGCGAAGGACGCGCTGTCCGCGCTGTAGGCCGGACGCACCCGCCCAACGGATTTGACCGGGATCCACGATCCGCCGGCCGGCAGGGCTTGGAATCGGAGGGCACACCCTTATCTCACGGGGTATCGCGGCACGGCCGCCCCTCATTTCCCGGAGTCCCCGCCATGCGCATGGACAAGCTCACCTCGCGGTTCCAGCAGGCCCTCGCCGACGCGCAGTCCCTCGCCGTCGGTCGCGACCACAACGTCATCGAACCCGCGCACCTGCTGGTCGCGCTGCTCGACCAGCAGGGCGGCGGCACGCGGCCGCTGCTGGCGCAGGCCGGCGTCAACGTGCCGGCGCTGCGCGAACGCCTCGGCGAAGCGCTGGAGAAGCTGCCGAAGGTCTCCGGCCAGGCCGGCAGCGTCGGCGTCGGCAACGACCTCGCGCGCTTGCTCAACGTCACCGACAAGCTGGCGCAGCAGCGCGGCGACGCGTTCATCGCCAGCGAACTGTTCGTGCTGGCCGCGCTGGAGGACGGCGGCGACGCCGGCCGTGCGCTGAAGGCCGCGGGCGCGAACAAGCAGAAACTCGAAGCCGCGATCGACGCCATGCGCGGCGGCGAGAAGGTGCAGAGCGAGAACGCCGAGGACCAGCGCCAGGCGCTGGAGAAATACTGCATCGACCTCACCGCGCGCGCCGAGTCGGGCAAGCTCGATCCGGTGATCGGTCGCGACGAGGAGATCCGCCGCACCGTGCAGGTGCTGCAGCGGCGCACGAAGAACAATCCGGTGCTGATCGGCGAGCCGGGCGTGGGCAAGACCGCGATCGTCGAAGGTCTCGCCCAGCGCATCGTCAACGGCGAAGTGCCCGAAGGCCTGCGCGGCAAGCGCGTGCTGTCGCTCGACATGGGCGCGCTGATCGCCGGCGCCAAGTTCCGCGGCGAGTTCGAGGAACGGCTGAAGGCCGTGCTCAACGACCTCGCGAAGAACGAGGGCCAGATCATCCTGTTCATCGACGAACTGCACACGATGGTCGGCGCGGGCAAGGCCGAAGGTTCGATGGACGCCGGCAACATGCTCAAGCCCGCATTGGCGCGCGGCGAGCTGCACTGCATCGGCGCGACGACGCTCGACGAATACCGCAAGTACGTCGAAAAGGACGCCGCGCTGGAACGCCGCTTCCAGAAGGTGTTCGTCGGCGAGCCGAGCGTGGAGGACACGATCGCGATCCTGCGCGGCCTGAAGGAGAAGTACGCCGTGCACCACGGCGTCGAGATCACCGACCCGGCGATCGTCGCCGCGGCCACGCTGTCGCACCGCTACATCGCGGACAGGCAACTGCCCGACAAGGCCATCGACCTGATGGACGAGGCCGCGTCGCGCATCCGCATGGAGATCGACAGCAAGCCCGAGGAACTCGACCGCAAGGAGCGCCGCCTCATCCAGCTCAAGATCCAGCGCGAGGCGCTGAAGAAGGAGAAGGACGACGCCTCGAAGCAGCGCCTGGCCGATCTCGAAGCCGAGATCGCGACACTCGAACGCGCCTTCAACGATCTCGAGGAAATCTGGAAGGCCGAGAAGGCCGCGGTGCACGGCACCACGAAGCTCAAGGAGCAGATCGAGGCCGCGAAGCTCGAACTCGAGGCCGCGCAGCGCCGCCAGGATTACGCGAAGATGAGCGAGATCCAGTACGGCCGCATCCCCGAGCTGGAGAAGCAGCTGCAGGCCGCGCAGGCGGCCGAGACGCAGGGCTTCCAGCTGCTGCAGGACAAGGTGACCGACGAGGAGATCGCCGAGGTCGTGTCGCGCTGGACCGGCATCCCGGTGTCGAAGATGCTGGAAGGCGAGCGCGAGAAGCTGCTGAAGATGGAGGACGCGCTGCACGGCCGCGTGGTCGGGCAGGAAGAGGCGATCAAGGTCGTCTCCGACGCCGTGCGCCGCTCGCGCGCCGGCCTGAGCGATCCGAATCGTCCGAGCGGCTCGTTCCTGTTCCTCGGCCCGACCGGCGTGGGCAAGACCGAGCTGTGCAAGGCGCTGGCGGAGTTCCTGTTCGATTCGGCCGATGCGATGGTGCGCATCGACATGAGCGAGTTCATGGAGAAGCACGCCGTGTCGCGGCTGGTCGGCGCGCCCCCGGGCTACGTCGGCTACGAGGAAGGCGGCTATCTCACCGAGGCGGTGCGTCGCCGTCCGTACAGCGTGATCCTGCTCGACGAGGTCGAGAAGGCGCATCCGGACGTGTTCAACATCCTGCTGCAGGTGCTGGACGACGGTCGCCTCACCGATGGCCAGGGCCGCACGGTCGACTTCCGCAACACCGTGATCGTGATGACCTCGAACCTCGGATCGCAGATGATCCAGGAGCTGTCCGCCGACGACTCGCCCGAGGGCTACACCAAGATGAAGGCCATGGTCATGGGCGTGGTGCAGGCGCACTTCCGGCCCGAGTTCATCAATCGCCTCGACGACATCGTCGTGTTCCATCCGCTGGACAAGGCGCAGATCCGTTCGATCGCGAAGATCCAGCTGCGCGGGCTGGAGAAGCGGCTGGCCGAGCGCGGCATCCGCCTGGAGCTTGCGGAGAAGGCGCTGGATTTCCTCGGCAACGTCGGCTTCGATCCGGTCTACGGCGCGCGGCCGCTGAAGCGCGCGATCCAGCAGCAGATCGAGAATCCGCTGGCGCAGAAGATCCTCGGCGGCGATTACGGCAACGGCGACGTGGTGCACGTCGATGCCGACGCCGGCCGGCTGGTGTTCGGCAAGGCCTGACCGAAGGCCTGTATTCAGGTCGCGTCGGTGGCGTCCCCGGCGCGGCCTTCCAGCGCGGCCACGCGCGCTTCCAGCGCTTCGATCCGCGCCAGCAACGTGTCGACCACGCCGTCGTCGTGCGCGGCGCGCGGCGGCGCGGTGTCGGCGAGGCGCTCCGGCATCGCGGGTTCGCCGCACAGCAGGTGCGCGTAGCGGTCCTCGCGCTGGCCGGCAGCGCGCGGCATCAGCCGCACCAGCGGCTTCTCGCGCTCGGCCAGGCGCTCCAGCGCGTGGCGCACGTCGTCGATGCCCGCGAAGCGGTGCAGGCGCTCGCTCCGGGTCAGCAGTTCGTGCAGGGTCTGCGGGCCGCGCAGCAACAGCAGCGCGACGAGCGCGGTCTGCGCGGCGGTCAGGTCGTAGACGCGTTCCAGCTTGTGCCGGTAGCGCTCGGCGCGCGCGCCGTATTCGGATTTCACCAGGCCGCGCGGCTCCATCTGCCGCAGGGCATGGCCGATCTCGCCGGTGTCGTAGCTCGTCACCGGGTCGCGGGCGGTCTTCTGGTTGCAGGCCAGTTGGATGTTGTTGACCGTCAGCGGATAGACGTCCGGCGTGGTCGCCGCCTTTTCCGCGAGGCTGCCGAGGATGCGGGCCTCGACCGGCGTCAGCTGCGGCGGCAGGGCGGTGGCGTCGGAGGGAACTTGCATGATCACGGGCCTGCGGGTCGGGCGAAGCCCACGATTCTAGCGGGATCGCGTGGGGGCCAGCCGCCGCTCGGTATCCGTTCATCCATGCCGCCGCAGCCTGTCGCCACCGAATCAACACCCGCTGCCGATGCAGCCGAAGGAGTCCTCCATGCGCAGCTTCCGCCTCGGTGCCCTGGCCCTGTGCCTCGCGCTCGCCTCCGGTCCGGCCATGGCCGCCGGCACCACCACCTGCAAGATGAGCTACAGCCTGTCGGGCTGGTCCGCGTTCTACAAGACCGCGAGCGGCCACGGCACCGTGACCTGCAGCAACGGCCAGAGCATGAACGTGAAGATCTCGGCCAAGGGCGGCGGCCTGACCGTCGGCAAGTACCGCATCGACGAGGGCTTCGGCGAATTCGCCAACGTCTCCGATATCCGCGACATCGTGGGCAGCTACGCCACCGCCGAAGCGCATGCCGGGGCCGAGAAGAACGCCTCGGCGCAGGCCATGACCAACGGCGACGTCTCGCTGGCGCTCTCCGGCAAGGGCGAGGGCTGGTCGCTGGGCGTCGCCTTCAGCAAGTTCACGATCAAGCGCCGTTGATCCACGGCGTCATCCCGTCCCCCTCCGCGCGCGACGTCGACCGTCCCCCACCGGTTCCCCCCGCGACCTCGCGCGTCCAGCCCCGGCCTCCGGCCGGGGCATTTTTTCGCCCGTGACCAGGCGCGCGCAGGGCTCAGTTCGCCGGCGGCAGCTGTCCACGCCGGTATTCCGGCATCGCCGCGATCATTTCGCCCAGCGAGTGCGCCAGCGCGTGCTCGGCCAGCAGCGCGGCGTCGGCGCCGCGCTGCAGCAGGTGCTTCACCGCGGCCTCGCTGTGCGCGCGTGCCAGCACCGGGATCGGGTGCGGCCCGGTCTTCAGCTGCCGGGCGACCTTGCCGGCTTCCAGCGCATCGGGAATGGTCAGCACCGCGAGCGACGCATCCAGCGGCATCGCCTCGGCCAGCACGTCGTCGTCGGCGGCGTTGCCGCGCACCGCGGCGTGGCCGGCGGCGCGGGCGTTGATGACCCGGTCGGCGTCGGTGTCGATCACCAGGAACGGGTTCTCCGCGCGCTGCAGCTCGTCGGCGAGCTTGGTGCCGACGCGGCCGTAACCGACCAGCAGCACGTGGCCCTTGGGCGGGCGCGTCGCGGTGGGGACCGGCAGATCGGGTTCGCGGGTATAGCGAGCCATCGCCGCGAACAGCAGCGGATTGAGCACGATCGACAGGATCGCGCCGGCCAGGATCAGGTCGCGAGCGTGTTCCGACAGCACGCCCAGCGACACGCCCAGCCCGGCGAGAATGAAGGAGAACTCGCCGATCTGCGCCAGGCTGGCGGCGATCGTGAGCGCCACCCGGTTCGGCCGGCCCAGCAGGCGCACCACCGCCCACGCCGCGATCGACTTGCCGACAATGATGATCCCCAGCGTCTCCAGCACCTGCAGCGGATGCTCGATCAGGATGCCCGGATCGAACAGCATGCCGACCGAGACGAAGAAGAGCACCGCGAACGCGTCGCGCAGCGGCAGCGAGTCCTCGGCCGCCTTGTGCCCGAACGGCGATTCGTTGAGCAGCATGCCGGCGAAGAACGCGCCCAGCGCGAACGACACCCCGAACAGGGAGGCCGCGCCGAACGCCACGCCGGTCGCGCTGGCCAGCACGAACAGCGTGAACAGTTCGCGCGAGCCGGTGCCGGCCACGCGCTCCAGCAGCCACGGCAGCACGCGGCGGCCGACGACCAGCATCAGCGCGACGAAGGCGCCGACCTTGAAGAACGTCGCCAGCAGCGCCGCGAGCACGCTGCCTTCGCGCGCACCGTCGCCGCCGCCGGCCAGCGCCGGCACCAGCACCAGTGCGAGCACCATCGCGAGGTCCTCGACCACCAGCCAGCCCACCGCGATGCGGCCACGGTCGGTGTCGAGCAGCCGCACCGATTCCAGCGCACGCAGCAGCACCACGGTGCTGGCCACGGACAGCGACAGACCGAAGAGCACGCCCTCGGCGTCCGACCAGCCCAGCCGGGTGCCGAGGAACCAGCCCATCGCGGTGGCGGCCGCCATCTGCACCAGCGCGCCCGGCAGCGCGATCCGGCGGACCGACATCAGGTCGCCGAACGAGAAGTGCAGGCCGACGCCGAACATCAGCAGGATCACGCCGATCTCGGCCAGCTGCGGGGCCAGCGTCTGGTCGCCGACGAAACCGGGCGTGTAGGGGCCGGCGATCACGCCGGCGAGCAGGTAGCCGACGATCGGCGACAGTCGCAGCCGATGCGCGAGCAGGCCGAAGAAGCACGCGAGCACGAAGCCCGCGCACAGCATGGCGATCAGCGAGGTGTGATGGGGCATGCCCGCACTATACGGATCGGTCGCGGCGTTCCCTGTCTTCGCGTTCAGGCACACCCGGGTCCGCGCGCGGCAAGCCGGCTGCCGGTCCGGACGCGGATTTGCTGCTGTGCAGAATGACAGCCCCCCGTCGGCCCCCTACAGTCGGGCCGCCATTCGGTACCGTATTGAAACAGGCTGGAACGGATCGGGACCGGTTCCGTCGGCCTGCCGCGGCCCGAAGCGGCACTCCCCAGTGGCATTCCCTTTCATTTTCATTGATCGAAAACGACTCCCAGGAGGGGCGGATGACTCGTCGGACG
>JBQCJG010000066.1:0-8613 GCA_051952955.1 Lysobacteraceae bacterium
GCAAGACCGAGCGCGCGATCATCGCCGCGCCGCGCGGCACGGTCGACGGCGTGCTGCGGGTGACCGAGCAGGGCGAGGTGATCCACCGCAAGTACGGCATCCGCGCGCTGGCGCTGCGCAACCTCGAACAGGCGACCGGCGCGGTACTGCGCGCCAGCCTGCGCCCGCGCCCGCCCGAGCCGCGCGAGGACCGCTGGCGCGCGATCGCGGCCGAGCTCGCGCAAGTGTCGCGCGCGCACTACCGCGCACTCGGGCTCGAGCGCGCGGACTTCCCGACGTACTTCCGCGCGGCGACGCCGATCGACGTGATCGAACGCCTGCACCTGGGCTCGCGGCCGTCGAAGCGGCGCGAGGGCGGCATCGAGGCGCTGCGCGCGATCCCGTGGGTGTTCGCGTGGTCGCAGAACCGCAGCGGCCTGACCGGCTGGTACGGCGTCGGCACCGCGCTGGCCCGCGGCATCGAGACGCACGGCCTCGACACGCTGGCCGACATGGCCCGCGACTGGCCGTTCTTCGCGGCGATGCTGGACGACCTCGAGATGCTGCTGGCGAAATCCGACCTCGCGATCTTCGAACGCTATTCGCGCCTCGCCGGCGACCAGCACGACGCGTTCTTCCCCGGCATCGCCGAAGAGTTCGAGCGCACCGTCGACACGCTGCTCGCGCTGCGCGATCGTCCCCAGCTGCTGGAGGACGACTACCGCCTGCGCCTGTCGATCCGCCTGCGCAATCCCTATGTCGATCCGATCAGCCTGCTGCAGGTGGAACTGCTGCGCCGCTGGCGCGAGGCCGGGCGCGAGGAAGGCCCGCTGCTCGAAGCGCTGGTGACGACGATCAACGGCATCGCCGCGGGCATCCAGAACACGGGGTGAGAAGCACGGCGGCGGGATCCCGGCTCAGCAGATCCACACACCGCCCGGCAGCAGGAACACCGCGGCCAGCGCGGGCAGGTCCAGCAGGCAGGACCACACGTAGCCGATCGAGGCCCAGCCGAGCGCGCGCTTCCATCGCCATTCGGGGCGTTCGTAGAACAGCCGCAGCAGCAGCAACCATTCGGCGAGCCGCACCGGCAACAGCAGGAGATAGAACGCCGCCGACGCGGGGATCACGTGCAGGTGCGCCGCCGCCAGCATCACGCCGATGCCCACCGCCAGTCCGATGAGCGTCCGCACCAGGCCGACGGCCCACGGCGCAGCCGTCGGTCCGGGATAGCGACGGCGCAACACGGCCGCCATCGCGGTATATCCGCCGAACTTGATGGCGCAGAAATACACCACGCCCAACGCATCGGCACCCATCGCCATGGCACGTCTCCCGATCGGATCGATGCGCGAGCGTGCGCGAAGGGCGGCCCTGCGACAAGAGCGCGGCGAACCGGTCGCGTGCCGATGGGCCGCAGGTATCGCCACGCGGGCGACGATGGACACCGACCGCCCGGGACGTATACTCCCCCCCACTATGCCCCACTCGCCCGCCGAGAAGAAGAAGGCCCTCGCCCGCCTCCGCCGCATCCAGGGGCAGGCGGAGGCGCTGTCGCGCGCGATCGAGGCCGGCAGCGACTGCGGCGCGGTGCTGCAGCAGCTGGCCGCGATCCGCGGCGCGGTGAACGGGCTGATGGCCGAAGTCCTCGAAAGTCACCTGCGCGAGGAATTCGGCGACGTCGCCGCCCGCAGCGCGGCGAAAGAACGCAGCGTCCAGCAGACCATCGCGCTGGTCCGTTCCTATCTGAAATGACCCACTCCCAGGAGCCCGCCATGAAATCCCGCGCCGCCGTCGCCTTCGGTCCCGGACAGCCGCTGAAGATCGTCGAGATCGACGTCGCCCCGCCCCGCAAGGGCGAAGTGCTGGTGAAGATCACCCACACCGGCGTGTGCCACACCGACGCCTTCACGCTGAGCGGCGACGACCCGGAAGGCCTGTTTCCCTGCGTGCTGGGCCACGAGGGCGCGGGCGTGGTGGTCGAGGTCGGCGAAGGCGTGACCAGCGTGAAGCCGGGCGACCACGTGATCCCGCTGTACACCGCCGAATGCGGCGAGTGCCTGTTCTGCAGGAGCGGCAAGACCAACCTGTGCGTGTCGGTGCGCGCCACGCAGGGCAAGGGCGTGATGCCCGACGGCACCTCGCGGTTCTCGTACGAAGGCCAGCCGATCCACCACTACATGGGCTGCTCGACCTTCAGCGAGTACACGGTGGTCGCCGAAGTCTCGCTCGCGAAGATCAACCCCGAAGCGAACCACGAGCACGTCTGCCTGCTCGGCTGCGGCGTGACCACGGGGATCGGGGCCGTGCACAACACCGCGAAGGTGCAGGCCGGCGACAGCGTGGCGGTGTTCGGCCTCGGCGGCATCGGCCTGGCGGTGATCCAGGGCGCGCGCCAGGCGCAGGCCGGCCGCATCATCGCGATCGACACCAATCCGTCGAAGTTCCCGCTGGCGCAGCAGATGGGCGCCACCGACTGCGTCAACCCGAAGGACCACGACAAGCCGATCCAGCAGGTGATCGTCGAGATGACCGGCTGGGGCGTGGACCACAGCTTCGAGTGCATCGGCAACGTCGACGTGATGCGCGCCGCGCTGGAATGCGCGCACCGCGGCTGGGGCCAGTCGGTGATCATCGGCGTGGCCGGCGCCGGGCAGGAGATCTCGACCCGCCCGTTCCAGCTGGTGACTGGCCGGACCTGGAAGGGAACTGCGTTCGGGGGGGTGAAGGGGCGTTCGCAGTTGCCGGGGATGGTGGAACAGGCGATGCGGGGCGAGATCGATCTCGCCCCGTTCGTGACCCACACCCTGCCGCTCGACCGGATCAACGAGGCCTTCGACCTGATGCACGAAGGCAAGTCGATCCGCACGGTGATCCACTACTGACCTTTCGCGGCGGGGGGCCGCGCGGCGCGCGTCCTTCCGTCGCCCTGCACGGCCCACCGGAGAGTCCGCTTGAGTCTGGAACGCATCGAACGTCACGCCTGTTTCAGCGGCTGGCAGGACGTCTACCGCCACCATTCCGATGCGCTGGAGTGCGCGATGCAGGTGGCGGTGTACCTGCCGCCGCAGGCCGAGCAGCGGCGCTGCCCGGTGCTGTACTGGCTGTCGGGCCTGACCTGCACGGAACAGAACTTCATCACCAAGGCCGGCGCGCAGCGCTATGCGGCCGACCACGGCATCATCGTGGTCGCGCCGGACACCAGCCCGCGCGGCGACGACGTGCCCGACGCCGACGGCTACGACCTCGGCAAGGGCGCCAGCTTCTACCTCGACGCCACGCAGGCGCCGTGGTCGTCGCACTACCGCATGCAGCACTACATCGCGAACGAGCTGCCGGCGTGGGTCGACGCGCATTTCCCGAACAACGGCGCGCGCGCGATCAGCGGGCATTCGATGGGCGGACACGGCGCACTGGTCACGGCGCTGCGCAATCCCGGGCGCTACCAGAGCGTGTCCGCGTTCTCGCCGATCGTGGCGCCGTCGCAGGTGCCGTGGGGGCAGAAGGCGTTCGCCGCGTACCTCGGCGAGGACCGCGAAGCGTGGAAGGCGTGGGATGCGTGCGAACTGATCGCCAACGCGCAGGAACGCCTGCCGCTGCTGATCGACCAGGGCGGCGACGACGAATTCCTCGACACGCAGCTGCAGCCGCACCGGCTGCTGGAAGCCTGCGACGCGGTCGACCATCCGCTGGACCTGCGCCTGCGGCCCGGCTACGACCACAGCTACTACTTCATCGCCAGCTTCATCGGCGAGCACTTCATCTTCCACATGCGCCAGCTCAGCCGGACGCGCTGAGCTTCGCCGTGCTTCGGTAGAGCGGCTGACCAGCCATTCGGCTGTTGAAAACCAGCCCGCTGCCGACGATCAGACGACAGGCAGCGGGCTGAAGCCCGCTCTACCAGTCGTGTCGACCGGCAGGAAATCGGTGTACGCGAAGCGGGCCTCGCGCAGCACGCATTCGCCGCGCACGACGTCGATCGGCGCGGCGAACATCGGCCCGGCGTGGACCAGCGTGTGGAACTCGCCGTTCTCGCCGCAGGGATCGCAGGTCGGCGGCAGGTCGCGCAGCAGCGCGTCGTCGAAATCGCGGCCGCTGAAGTCGCCGTCGAGCTGCGTGGTATCGACGCAGGTCAGCGCCGCGCGCAGGCCACCTTCGAGCATCGCCCGTGCCACCCGCGCGGTATGCCCGGGCGCGGCGTCGAAGATCGGGAAATGCGGCGTCCAGCCGAGGTCGGCGCACAGCGCTTCGCGATAGGCGCGGATGTCGGCGAGGAACAGGTCGCCGAACGCGATGTCGTGCAAGCCGGGCCAGCGCGCCTGCGCGCGCACGAGCGCGTCGGCGAACGTGGCGCGATACACGTCGTTGCTCGCGCGCTGCGGCATCCACGCCTCGATCACCGGCAGGCCGCAGGCCGCGGCCTGCGCCTGCAGCAGCGCGTGGCGGATGCCCTGCATCGCGATGCGGTCGTAGCCTTCGGTCAGCGTGGTGACGAGACCGACGACCTCGACGTCCGCCTGCCCCGCCGCCGCGCGCTGCCGCAGCACGTGCAGGGCCCAGGCCGCGTCCTTCCCGCCGCTCCAGGAGAGCAGCAGCGGCCGGCTCATCCGGCGGTGACGTCCCGCAGTTGCCAGCCGGATCCGGCGAGCAGGCGCAGGCGATGCTTCAGCACGCTGCCCGGCAGGGCGGTGGTGGCGACGAGGTCGAGATGCAGGTCGCTCTGTTCGCCGGTGACGACGGCGTCCGGATCGGTCGCGCCGAGGGCGGCGTCGACGTCGTCGGGATCGCCCAGCGTCGCGGCCCAGCGCCGGAACAGGTCGTCGCCGCGCAGCGCGGCCTGCAGTTCGGCGGCGATGCCGTCGGCGCCGCGCGCATGGAACGCGAAGGCGCCCGCATCCGCGAGCGTGCCGATGTCGGGGATGCTGAGGTAGTAACGATTGCGCATGCGGATCCGCTCCCGTGAGAGAGCGCGAGCATAGCGCAGCCGTCGCGGCGCTCGCCGGCACCGCCGCCGCGACCGTGCATCACGCCGTGAAGACGTGCGGCTCCGATGCAAATCCCACGACCAGCGAACCCTTGCCGACGTTCACCATGCCGGTGAGGCTCATCACGCTCTCGTAGACTTCCACGCCCGCATCGCGGCAGGCGTCGACCAGTGCCGCATAGCCGGGCAGCACGCGCATCTCGTCGAGGTCGCCGCCGTAGCTGAGGCACAGCGTGGGCGCCATCAGCCCGGCGCGCACGCGCTCGACCGTGAACCCGAACAGCCGGCGCACCGCCGCGTCCCAGCCGCGGATCTTCGCGACCGGTTCGGTCTCGCCGCGGTTGCAGTGCAGCACCGGCTTGATGTCGAGCGCCGAACCCAGCGTCGCGCTGAACAGGCTGACGCTCTTGTCGCCGCGCGCCTTGATGCGCGAACGCAGGTACATCAGGTCCGGCGTGAGCATGTAGCCGTGGGTGTTGATCGCGAGGTTGTCCAGCCGTGCGCGGATCTTCGCCACGCCCTCGCCGGCCTGGATCATCCGGGCGGCTTCCACAGCGGTGACGCCCTGCGCCGCGAACACGTTCTGGGTGTCGACCACCCGCAGCGCGAACGGCGTCGCGTGGCCGGCGGCGGAGCGGATCGGCTTGTAGTCGTTGAGGATGGCGAAGCTCGCCTGCACCGCGTTGTCGTGGATCGGGCTGCGGTTGCGGGTCAGGGTGAGGCAGAAGACGTAGTCGTAATCGATGACCAGCTTCTGCAGGAACACGTCGCGGATCTGCTCCACCGAGAACGGCATGGTCTCGGCTTCCGCGCCGCGATCGGCGACGTGGGAGTGCAGGAACTCGAGCGTGGCTTGCTCGTTGCGGTGGTCGGCGAGCACCGCGTCCCCGATCTTGACCGTGATCGGGAGGATTTCGATGTGATTCCGTTCGATGAAGCTCCCTGGCAGGTCGCATGCCGAATCAACGACAAGACCAATGCGCATGATGGCGGCTTCCGGAGGGGGCGCGATGATGACAGCGTGGCGGGCGGGCGTCGTGCGATTCCGGTCATGGAACGGAACTGCGACGACATTACACCCCACAACGCACTCGGCGATGTCGAGCGGCCGCCCCTGTTCAGCCGCGCTGCACCCCGACGGGCAGTCCGGCGACCCTGCGCATTTCGGCTTCGTCGAGCAGGGCCGGCTCATGCAGGACCGCGACTGCGAACGCATGGGCATCATTGCCCCAGAACAGCGCGTTGCCAAGTGCCAGCGTCGGCACGCCGAAGACGCCGGACGAGACGGCGATCTCGGTGCAATGCCGCAGCATCGCCTTGACCTCGGCCGTGTCGGCGGCGCCCGCCGGCAGGCCCAGCGCTTCGCGCACGGGCTCCAGCGCCTCGGCGCTGTCGGCGGCGCGGCCCTGCACCCAGATCCAGTCGAACAGCGCATCGATCGACGCCGTCGATGCGCCTGCTGCAATGCACAACCGCAGCGCGGGCAGCGGATTGAACGGATGCCGCGGCGGGAAGCGCAGCGGCACGCCGGCTTCGCGTGCCTGCCACAGGACGTGGCGATAGGTGAATTCGCGCTTGGTCGGGATCTCCGCCGGCCCCTTCTGCCCGCGCGCATCGAGCACCGCCGCCAGCAGGATGGGCACCGGCAGGATCGCGTGGTCGGCCATCAGCGCACGCACCTTCGGCCACTGCAGGTAGGCGAACGGCGAGATGAAATCGAAGTACCAGCGGTTCGCGTCGGTCATGGCGGGTTCCGGAAATCGGGGCGCGCCGGCTCAGCAGCCGGTGGTGCGCTGTTCGGCGACGGCGTGCACGAGTTCGCCGTCGCCGGCGGCGCCGGAGAGGAACAGCGTGGGCGCCGTGACGTTGTAGTGGTCGGTGACGTCGTAGAGCAGGTCGAGTGCGCCGTCGCCGTCGAGATCGCCGGCGAAGAGCAGCGCAGGCGAGGCCTCGTCGCCGAGCATGAAGCGGCCGTCCTGCTCGCGCGTGCCGGCCATCGCGGCCAGCGTCTGCCGGCGGTCGCCCTGCACGAGTTCGATCGTGCAGCGATAGGAGTCGGCGATCCCGGCTGCCGGCACGCAGCGGGTGGCCAGGGTGTAATCGCGGTCGCCCAGGCGCAATCGGGACGCGCCCAGACCGTTCCCGACCGGCAGTTCGGTCGCGATCGCCCGGGGCACCGCGCCTTCACGCAGGTTCGACCCGCGGACGTAGGCGATGGTCGCGCCGCCCGGCCCGGCGACGCTCTCGACGATCCGGCCGGTGGCCGGGCCGTCGTCGGCGTCGAGCACGACATCGTGCACCGGCTTCACCCGCACGCGCACGCTGCGCAGGCGGGCGCCGGCGTCGTCCGCGACCAGCGCCAGCCAGCGCTCGCCGTCGCGGGCGACGGTCTCGTCGCCATGGAACTGCCCCGGCAACTGCAGCGCCGGGGCGGCGGTCAATGCAGCGACAAGCGCGAGGCCGAGCATGTTCGTCACTGGGCGCCGGCCGGGTAGGCCCGCGGCAGGTCGCCGGCCGGATGCAGGTAGCGGTCGCGCAGCTCGGTCTGGCGGCTGGTCATCGGGATCGCGCGACCGTCGAACCACGTCTGCACCGCGGTCGTGCTGACTTCCAGCGGGTCGCCGGTCCAGAGCACCAGGTCGGCGCGCTTGCCGACCGCGATCGTGCCCAGCCGGTCGCCCACGCCGAAGGTCTCGGCCGGGATGCGGGTCAGGCCCTCCAGCGCGGCTTCCCACGGCAGGCCGTTGGCGACGGCGTTGCCGGCGGCTTGGCGGATCTTGCGGGCGTAGTGCGACGGATCGTCGAAGCGGCTGAAGCTCACCGGCACGCCGGCGGCCTGCAGGCGCGCGGCGTTCTCCAGCGTGGCGCCGATCTGGTCGAAGTCGGCCGGCAGGTCCGCCAGCGGATCGAGGAACACCGGCACCTTCGCCGACGCCAGCAGCGGCGCGACCTTCCACGCCTCGACGCCGCCGAGGATGGCGATGCGCACGTTCTGGCGCTGCGACCAGCGCACCAGCTGGCGGATGTCGGCGGCGCGATGCACCGCGACCACCACGCGCCCGCCGCCGTCGAGGTAGCGGGCCAGCGCGCGCCGGCCGGCCGGCGTGAGCAGCGCGCTGTTCGCGTCCGGCGCGATGCGGTTGCGGGCCTCGTCGACCAGCTGGTCGAGGATCATCCACTGCGCGGCGCGCGAGTTGCCGGTCAGGCTGGCGCCTTCGGCACCCAGTTGCAGGAACAGCGCGCGCGGGCCGATCGGGTCCGGGCTGCCGTCCAGGCGGACCAGGCCGCCCTGGCCGCCGACGATCGACCCGCCGCGCACGCTGTCGGCGCGCAGCATCGTGAAGCCGATGCCTTCCACCCGCGCGACCGGGATCAGGATCGACTCGGGGTTGTAGGCCAGGGTCACGTCGAACTCGGGCCGGACCGACATCTCCCGGCCGCCGAGCGCGAGCGCGTGGTCGTCGGTGTCCTCGCCCAGCGAGATCTCCTCCAGCCCCATCGCGGAGATGCCGCCGAACAGCGCCGGCGTCAGCGGGCGGCCGCCGGCTTCGACCACGGGCACGCCCGGCGCGGAGAGGTCCTTGCCGATCGCGGCGATGTTGCCGTTGCGCACCAGCACGTCGGCGTGGTCCAGCGTGCCCTGCGCGCCG
>JBQCJG010000067.1:0-3476 GCA_051952955.1 Lysobacteraceae bacterium
ATGCTCAGCACGATGGTGTCGCCGATGGCTTCGTGGAAGCCGTCGTGCGCGCCGGCCTGGAACAGCGGCGGCTGCTTGGTGTAGGCGAGGGAGTAATAGACGTGGCCGAGTTCGTGGTAGATCGTGGTGAACTCTTCCTCGTTCGGCTTGATGCACATCTTCGTGCGCACGTCGCCGGCCATGTTCATGTCCCAGGCGCTGGCGTGGCAGACCACGTCGCGGTCGCGCGGCTTCACGAACTGGCTGTTGCTCCAGTAGGTCTCGGGCAGCTTCGGCATGCCCAGCGAGACGTAGAAATCCTCGGCGCGCTGCGCCATTTCCTTGGCGGTGTCGACCTGCGCCTGGTGGTCGGCGTCGGCGAGCGCGGCGGTGCCGGCGTCGGGTCCGGTCTTGGCGAGTTCCTCGGCGTAGTGGGTCTTGTAGCGCTTCTCCAGCACCGAGGTGATGTCGAGGCTGCCCGCGTCCTGGTAGGGCTCCAGCACGTCCCACAGGTTGCCCCAGTCCTGCTGCCACATGTTGCCGGTGAGGTGCGCGGGGATCATGCCGCCGGCCACCGCGCCCTTGTCGGCGCCGTACTTCGCCTGCAGGCGGGTGCGGGTGTAGCAGTGCAGCTGTTCGTACAGCGGCTTGACCTGACCCCAGAGGCGATCGGTCTCGGCGGCGAGTTCCGCCGGGGTCATGTCGTAGCCCGAACGCCACATCTCGCCGGCGTCGGCGAAGCCCATTTCCTTCGCGCCTTCGTTCACCAGTTCGACGAAGCGCACGTAGTCCTTGCGCATCGGCTGCGAGATGGTGTGCCAGCCCTGCCACGCGTCGAGCTGGGCCTGGTAGTCGCGATCGTGGGCGAGCACGTCGCTGAGTTCGCCGAGGTCGCGGCACGTCTTCGCGTCGCCGTCGCCGGTGCAGTATTTGCCGGCGCCGTAATCGCCTTCCATCTTCGAGGCGATGCGGGTGAGTTCCGCGAGTTTCTTCGGATCGTTCGGCGGCGGCATCGCGGTCGACAGCTTCATCAGCAGGATCGAGCGCGCGCTCTCCGGCGACATCTTCTGGCCTTCGAACGGCTTGGCCGCGCGAATCCAGCCGTTCAACTGCGCGAGGAAGCGTTCGTTCGCCTTCGCGGAGACCAGCTGCGTGTCGTCGTTGATGTAGGTCGACGACACCCACTGCGCCGCGGTGATTTCCGGATAGCCGGCCTTGTATTCGCGATTGACCCGCGCGACGAGCGCGTCGGCGTCCTTGTCCGCTTCCGCGGGCGCGGCGGTGCCCGCGGCGGCATCGGACTTCGGCGCGTCGCGGTTGCAGGCGGACAGCGCGAGCAGGCTCGCGCCGATGGCGAGGGTGAGCAGGGTGGTGCGAAGGGTCACGAGCGATCTCCGGGCCGGGCGGCGTCTGTGCCGCAGGCTAGTCGCGGCGACCGGTCGCCGCAAGGTCCGCGGGGGACTGGACGTGGCGCCGTGCGCTCAGCGCGCGGCGTGCGCGGCGGGGCGTTCGTGCGCGCTGTCGGCTTCCCACGCGAGGAAGTCGGGATCGGACAGCAGCGTCTCGCGATACTCGGCGACGATCCCGTCGACGGGCACGGCATAGCTGCGCAGGCGGGTGGCGACCGGCACGAAGAAGGCGTCGGCGATGCTGCGGCGGCCCAACAGCCAGGGCCCGTGCGCGGCGTGGCGTTCGCGCAGTTCGCGCCACAGCGCATCGATGCGCGCGAGGCCGCGGCGGGTGTCTTCGGGCCAATCGGGCTGTGCGGGCAGGCGCAGCGCCAGGTTCATCGACAGGTCGCGGCGCACTGCGGCGAAGCCCGAATGCATCTCGCAGCTGGCCGAACGCGCCTGCGCACGCAGCGCCGGGTCCTCGGGCCACAGCGTGCCCGGCGCGACCTGTTCCGCCGCCCATTCGGCGATGGCCAGGCTGTCCCAGATCACCGTGCCGTCGGCGTGCAGCGCGGGCACCGTGCCGTTCGGCGCCACCGCCTTCACTTCGGCGATCTCCTGCCGCCCGTAGCCCGGCTGGTCGAGGCGGATCAGCCGTTCCTCGAACGGAATGCCGCCCCAGCGCAGCACGAGCCATGGCCGCAGCGACCATGACGACAGCGTCTTGTTGCCGATGTAGAGCACGTGGGCCATGGCGCGTTCTCCCGGAGGGGGTGGCGTGGCGTCAGGGCCCGGCCGGCGCGCCGCCGGTCAGGCCCGCGAGGTGCGGCAGTCCGCGCAGGAACTGCGCGGCGTCCTCGGCGTCGCGCTCGAACCACGCGCGCGCCGAGCCGAGGCGGAAGGTGTAGCCCCACGCGTCCATGTCCGCGAGCGCGCGGTCGAGGCCGAAACCGGGCAGGGTATCCGCCAGCAGCAGTTGCAGGTAACAGGTCGCGTCTTCCTCGTGCACCGAATCGCTGGCGTCGGTATGCACGCGCCAGCGCAGCGACGGCGGGATGACGATCAGGTGGCAGGCCTCGTGCAGCAGCGAATGCAGCGGCGTGTCGCCGCGCGCGAACACCGTCGACGCGATGATGCCGGCCTCGCAGTCGCCCCAGAAGCTGCCGGGGATCGGCAGGCCGTCGGCGATGCGCTCGAAGCGCAGGCCGTGGCGGGCGAGCAGGGCGACGACGTCGGCTTCGGCGACGTCGCGCAGGCGCAGCACGGCTGGTGCGACGTCGTCGGTGGCGGGCGGGAAGACCGGGATGGCGGCCACGGCGCGGTGCCGGTCAGTCCACGGCCGGACGGTCTTCCGGCAATGCGACCGAGATGTCGAGCACGTCGTGGTCGCCGTCCTTCGCCATCTCCACCTTCACCGCATCGACGTCGACGCTGACGTACTTGCGGATCACTTCCAGCAGCTCGCGCTGCAGCAGCGGCAGGTAGTCGGGCGCGCCGCGGTGGGTGCGCTCCTGCGCGACGATGATGCGCAGGCGCTCCTTCGCGATCGAGGCGGTGTTCTTCTTGGGCTTGAGGAAGTCGAAGAGGGCCATGGCTCAGCCTCCGAACAGCTTGCTGAAGAACCCCTTCTTCTCGTTCTGGGTGAAGCGCATCGGCCGGTCCTCGCCGAGCAGGCGGGCGACCGCGTCGTCGTAGGCCTGGCCGGCGGTCGACTCGGCGTCGAGGATCACCGGTTCGCCCTTGTTCGAGGCGTTGAGCACGTCGCCGGACTCCGGGATCACGCCGATCGTCTTCAGGCCCAGCACGTCCTCGACGTCCTTGATGCTCAGCATCTCGCCGGTCTCGACGCGGGCGGGGCTGTAGCGGGTCAGCAGCAGCGATTCCTTGACGCGTTCGCCGGCCTCGGCGCGCTTCGTCTTCGAGGCGAGCAGGCCGAGGATGCGGTCGGAGTCGCGCACCGAGGACACTTCCGGATTGACCACGACCACCGCCTGGTCGGCGAAGTACATCGCCAGGAACGCGCCCTTCTCGATGCCGGCCGGCGAATCGCACACGATGTAGTCGAAGCCGTCGTCGGACAGGTCCTTCAGCACCTTCTCCACGCCT
>JBQCJG010000068.1:0-5347 GCA_051952955.1 Lysobacteraceae bacterium
GGCGCGATGGATCCAGCCGGTGGTCTTGCCCAGCTTCGCGCCCGGCTTGCCGGGACTGCGCTGGAGCAGCCACACCTCGCGCGCCGATGGCTCGGGTTCGGGCCTGCGCAGTCCGCCGGGCGACGAGAACGTCGGGTCCACGCCCCATTCGGCCATCCACCGCGCCGGATCGAGCGACGGCGACGCCGGCTCGTCGTCGTCGGGCTTAGGCGCGACCTCCATTACCGAGGCGTCCACCAGCGGTTGATGCACGAGGAATTCGGCGACGTCGAAGCCGATGCCGCCGGCGCCGACGATCGCCACGCGCCCGCCCGGGCGCACGCGGCCGGACAGTACGTCCAGATAGCTGATCGCCTTCGGATGGTCCGCGCCCGGGAAATCGACCTTGCGCGGCAGGATGCCGGTCGCGACGACCACCGCGTCGAAGCCCGCCAGCGCCGCGGCATCGACCGGCGTCGACAGCCGCACCTCGACGCCGGTGTCCTGCAGCCGGCGATCGAAATAGCGCAGCGTCTCGTGGAACTCTTCCTTGCCCGGGATGCGCTTGGCGAGGTTGAACTGCCCGCCGATGGCGTCCGCGGCATCGAACAGCGTCACCTCGTGGCCGCGCTCGGCGGCGACGGTGGCGCAGGCCAGCCCGGCCGGGCCGGCACCCACCACGGCGATGCGCTTCGGTGCGGTCGTCGGCGTGTAGACCAGTTCGGTTTCGGCGCAGGCGCGCGGGTTGACCAGGCAGCTCGCCTTCTTCTGCGAGAACACGTGGTCCAGGCAGGCCTGGTTGCACGCGATGCACGTATTGATGCGATCGGCGCGACCGGCGCGGGCCTTGTTCACCCACTCCGGGTCGGCCAGCAGCGGACGCGCCATCGACACGAGGTCCGCGCCGCCGCCGGCGAGGATGCCTTCGGCCACGTCCGGCATGTTGATGCGGTTGGTCGCGACCAGCGGCAGCGTCACGTCCGGCCGCAGCTTGGCGGTGACGCCGGCGAACGCGGCGCGCGGTACCGAGGTCGCGATCGTCGGCACCCGCGCCTCGTGCCAGCCGATGCCGGTGTTCAGGATCGTCGCGCCCGCGGCTTCGATCGCCTTCGCCTGCGCCACGATCTCGTCCCACGCCGAGCCTTCGGGCACCAGTTCGAGCATCGACAGGCGATAGATGATGATGAAGTCCGGCCCGCAGGCCTCGCGCACGCGGCGCACGATCTCGGTCGCGAAGCGCAGGCGCGTCTGCAGGTCGCCGCCCCAGGCATCGGTGCGGCGGTTGGTGCGCGCACTGAGGAACTGGTTGATGAGGTAACCCTCGGAACCCATGATCTCGACGCCGTCGTAGCCGCCGTCGCGGGCCAGCTTCGCGGCGCTCGCGTAGGCCGAGATCGTGCGCTCCACGCCGAAGCCGGTCAGCGCGCGCGGCGTGAACGGATTGATCGGCGCCTTGATCCGCGACGGCGCCACCTGCAGCGGGTGGTAGGCGTAGCGGCCGGCATGCAGCAGCTGCAGACAGATCTTCGCGCCGTGTGCATGCACCGCCGCGGTCACCTGCCGGTGCTTGCGCGCTTCCCACGGCCAGCTCAGCTTGCTGCCGAACGGCGCCAGCCAGCCCATCATGTTCGGCGAGAACCCGCCGGTGACGATCAGTCCGACACCGCCGGCGGCGCGCTCGGCGAAATAGGCCGCGAGCTTCGGGAAGTCGCCCGCCCGGTCTTCCAGGCCGGTGTGCATGGACCCCATCAGCACCCGGTTGCGCAGGGTGGTGAAGCCGAGGTCGAGCGGGGAAAAGAGGTGCGGATAGGAAGCGGACGAGGCGGTCATCGGGCCCGGGCTGCGGTCGGCATACGTCGACGTATGGAAGCGCGCACGATGCCGCGAAACGGGCGGCGCCTCAAGGGGAGCAGATGATCCGGCGACGGCAACGGGAGCGTGGCGGGATCGTTCCGGGCGGCCGGGGCACGGTCCGCGCATCGCACGAATGCCTGCCATATCAGGGCGTTCCGCATGGCGCGGACCGCGTTCCGCATGAATGAATTCATTCAGGATGAACGGTGAATGATAGCCGCCAAGGAGGGGACAACGATCCGGACCGAAGGTTCCCGAGCACTTTTCAGGCAACCTGAACCGTGCTTGGATTCCCCCAACTGTTATGCTAGTGTTAACAAGCCCATGACGCGGCCAGACGACAGGATGTGGGACCGCCCCCGCGGCCCAGATCCGATCTCGACCCACCGAGTCCTCATCAATTTCCTCCAAGGAGCATTGAGTCAATGAACAAGAAACTCCTCTGTGCCGCGCTGCTGAGCGGGCTGGCCGTGGCCCAGACCGTCTCCGCGCAGGATTTCGACAGCCGCTGGTACCTCACCACCTCCGCGGGCTTCAACCTGCAGGACGGCGACCGCGGCACGCACAACGCCCCGTTCGGCACCATCGGCTTCGGCAAGTTCATCAACGACAAGTGGTCGCTCGACGGCCAGTTCAACTACCAGAACCCGCACTTCGAGAACCAGAGCGTGATCCGCGCGCCGTACCAGCGCGCCATCAACATGAACTGGAGCCAGTACGGCGTGTCGGTCGACCTGCGTCGCCACTTCACGGCCGAAGGCCGCAACTGGAATCCGTACGCCCTCGTCGGCCTCGGCTACCAGCGTTCGGAGGAAGAGTTCGACAACTTCCCGAACCCGAACTCGCCCGGCCAGCGCACCGACGGCAACCTTGCCGCCAAGGTCGGTCTCGGCCTGCAGGGTGACCTGGGCCGCGTCGGCATCCGCGCCGAAGTCGCCTACCGCGCCGATTTCGACGACACCAGCGTCAACGCCGCCGGCGAAGACTGGTTCGGCGACGTGCTCGCCTCGGTCGGCTTCGTCGTCCCGCTGGGTCCGGAAGCCGCTGCCCCGGTCGTCGACGCGCCGCCGCCGCCGCCGGTCGCCAACTGCGCCGACAAGGACAGCGATGGCGATGGCGTGAACGACTGCAACGACAAGTGCCCGAACTCGATGGCCGGCGAGACCATCGGTCCGGACGGCTGCAAGGTCAAGATCTCGATCGACCTGAAGGGCGTGAACTTCAACTTCGACAAGGCCACCCTGCGTCCGGATGCCGTCTCGATCCTCAACGAGGCCGTCGAAATCCTGAAGCGCTACCCCGACATCCGCGTCGAAGTCGCCGGTCACACCGACCTCTGCGGCAACGACGACTACAACCAGGATCTGTCGCAGCGCCGCGCCCAGGCCGTGTACGACTACCTGACCAAGAACGGCGTCGACGCCGGTCGCCTGGCGGGTCCGAACGGCTACGGCGCGAGCCGTCCGCTGGTCCAGACCGCGCAGACGCTGCCGGAGTGCAAGAACGAGACCAACCGTCGCACCGAGCTCAACGTCCAGTAAGTCCGGACGCGCTCGTCGCAACCCCCGAAGCCCGGCCGCGTGCGGGGCTTCGTCGTTTCCGGGCGAGCGTCGTGCATGCCTGCCTTGCGGCGCCTTCGATGCGCGGACAATCGCGCGGCGGGCGATGCGCATCCGCCTCGGGTTGTCCGCGGCATGGCCGCCGCCTACACTCGCCGGCATCGACCCGAGGGAGAGTTCCTGATGCGTTTCCATGCGGCTGCCTTCGCGACCCGCGCGATCCCGGCCCGCGGCCTGATCGGCCTGTCGGTGCTGTGCCTTTCGTTCGCCGCGCAGGCCTCGGTCGATTGCGCCACGCTGCAGCCGCAGCCGCCGGCACCCGCCAACGCGCTGCAGACCCTGCCGCTGGCCGGCGAACTGGCCGCGCCGGATGCGCAGGTCGGCAGCGGCGTCGGTTTCGCGCAGCCGTTCGCGGACGGAACCACGGTCGAACTGGTGCTGGCGCGCGTGAAGCACACCGAATGCCTGGCGACCGCCGCCGCGACGCAGCCACTCTCCGGTGCCGCCGGCGCTTACCAGCCGGCCGGCAACGATGCGCAGGCCTGGCGCTTCAACATGACCCAGAACGGCAAGCGCATGACCGCCGACGAATTCGACGCCTGGATGAAGGCGCGCGGCGTGCGCGTCGTGCAGGGCCCGAAGCCGGCCGAACCGCCGCCGCCGCCGCCCGCGCCTCCGGCGCCGCCGCCGAAGAAGCGGAAGCGCTGAGTCTCGTCGCCTCGCTTCGCCGCCCGCGAACCCGATCGGCGGCCCCGATGCCATGAAGCGGACCTCGCCCCTCGTGCTGATCGCCTTCTTCGCGCTGTTCGTCTCCGTCGGCCTGGCCATGCTGGGCTTCGCGGGGCGGGCGTGGTGGAAATCGACGCAGGTCGAGCAGTGGCCGTCCGTCGAAGGCGAACTGCTGGAGCGTTCGCTCGCCGAAAACAGCGACTCCGACAGCACCACCTGGCAGGTGAAGGTCCGCTATGCGTACACCGTCGCCGGTCGCCGCTACGAGGGCGATCGCATCGCCTTCGGCTATGTCGGCAGCAGCGGGAAGGCCAGCCACCAGGCGATCTACGACAGGCTGATGCGCGGCGAACGCGTCCGCGTGCGCTACAACCCGGCCGATCCGGCCGAGGCGGCGCTCGCGCACGGCCTCAACAAATCCACGCTGATGCTCGCGATGTTCGGGCTAGTCTGGACCGGCTTCACGCTCGGCCTGATGGTGCTGGTCCATCTCGGCAACTCTGCCGATACCGCACTCATCGATCGCATCCTCGTGCGATGACCCGCGCTCCGCGCTACGGCCTCGCGCGCGTGCTGTCCAAGCGCGGGCTGTGCTCGCGCACGCAGGCGGCCGAGTGGGTGCGCGCCGGGCATGTGCGCGTGGGCGGGCGCGTGGTGCGCGATCCCGAATTCCCCACGACGCTGGATCGCGACGACATCGTCGTCGAAGGCATGGCGGCGGCATCGACCGCGCCGCTGCACCTGATGCTCAACAAGCCGCGCGGGCTGGTGACGACCGCGCGCGACGAACGCGGTCGCGACACGGTCTATCGCTGCTTCGACGGCGCGCTGCTCGACGACGCACCGCTGCCGTGGCTCGCGCCGGTGGGCCGCCTCGACCAGGCCAGCGAAGGGCTGCTGCTGTTCTCCAACGACCCGGCGTGGGCAGCGGGCATCACCGATCCCGACACCGGGCCGGTGAAGACGTATCGCGTGCAGATCGACCGCATTCCCGACGAAGCGCTGCTCGCGGCGCTGCGCACCGGCACGGTCGACGCCGGCGAGCGGCTGTCGGCGGTGTCGGTCGCGCTGCTGCGCGCCGGGCAGCGCAACGCGTGGATCGAGGTCGTGCTCGACGAGGGCCGCAACCGGCAGATCCGGCGGCTGCTGGCGGCGTTCGACATCGCGACGCTGCGGCTGATGCGCGTGGCGATCGGCGGCCTCGCGCTGGGCGATCTGGCGAAGGG